>JBILAR010000161.1:0-4753 GCA_044354115.1 Pseudomonas sp.
AGTCGGGCTTGAGCTTTTTAATCAGCTCTTTCATGCCGCGAGATTCCAACTGGAACACCGCCGTGGTTTCAGCTTTTTGCAGCAAGCTGAAGGTGGCTTTGTCGTCCAGCGGGATGAAATCAATCACCAGCGGCGGCTCATCGACCTTGGCGCGCTCGCGGTTAATGGTTTTAAGCGCCCAATCGATGATGGTCAGGGTGCGCAAACCGAGGAAGTCGAACTTCACCAAGCCGGCTGCCTCGACGTCATCCTTATCGAACTGGGTGACCAGGCCGCCGCCTTCGTCATCGCAATAAATTGCCGAGAAGTCGGTCAATTTGGTCGGCGCAATAACCACGCCGCCGGCGTGTTTGCCGACGTTACGGGTGATGCCCTCGAGCTTCTTGGCCATCTCCCAAATCTCAGCGGCTTCCTCGTCGACCTTAAGGAAATCGCGCAGCACTTCCTCTTGCTCGTAAGCCTTCTCTAGGGTCATGCCGACTTCGAAGGGGATCATCTTCGACAGTCGATCGGCCAAGCCATAGGACTTGCCTTGCACTCGCGCCACATCGCGCACCACGGCTTTAGCGGCCATGGTACCGAAAGTGATGATCTGGCTTACCGCATTGCGCCCGTAGGTTTGCGCCACATATTCAATAACCCGATCACGGCCTTCCATGCAGAAGTCGATATCGAAGTCGGGCATCGATACCCGTTCAGGGTTAAGAAAGCGCTCAAACAGCAGATCGTATTCCAGCGGGTCGAGATCGGTGATCTTCTGCACATAGGCCACCAAGGAACCGGCACCCGACCCACGGCCGGGACCGACCGGAATGCCGTTGCGCTTGGCCCACTGGATAAAGTCCATCACGATCAGAAAGTAACCGGGGAAGCCCATCTGAATAATGATATCCAGTTCGAAATTCAGCCGATCCTCATACTCTTTGCGTTTTTCTTCGTAGTTAGGCGTGGTGTCTTTCGGCCACAGCACCGCGAGCCGTTCCTCTAGACCGTCGTGGCTGACCTTACGAAAGAACTCATCCATGGTCATGCCGTCCGGCACCGGGAAGTTCGGCAGAAAGCTCTTACCCAGCAGCACGTCAATATTGCAGCGCTTGGCAATTTCGACGGTATTTTCCAGCGCTTCCGGCAGGTCGCTAAACAGCTCCCACATTTGCTCGGGGCTCTTCAGGTACTGCTGCTCGCTGTAACTGCGCTGGCGGCGCGGGTCATCCAGCGCCCGCCCCTCACCAATGCACACGCGGGTTTCATGGGCATAAAAATCGGCTTGCTTGATAAAGCGCACATCATTGGTGGCGACTAAAGGCGCGCCACACCGCTCAGCCAAGGCTACCGCTAAGTGCAAATACTCCTCATCATTGACGCGTTCGGTGCGATGCAATTCCAGGTAAAACCGTTCAGGAAAACAGGCCTGCCACTCACGCAACGAGTCCTCGGCGCTGGCAATGTTACCGGCCAGCAGGCTCAGACCGATCTCACCCTCTTTAGCACCCGACAAGGCAATCAGCCCCTCGGCCGCTTGCTTCACCCACTCACGCTCGATGATCACCTCACCGTTGCGCTGGCCTTCAATAAAGCCACGGGAAATCAACTCGGTCAGGTTGCGATAACCTTGAGCGTTCATCACCAACAAGGTCATGCGGCTCAAGGGGCCATCTTCCTCCTTGCTCGCCAACCACAAATCGGCGCCACAAATCGGCTTGATGCCGCCGCCCATGGCGGCCTTATAAAACTTTACCAGAGAGCACAGATTGCGCTGATCGGTGACCGCCACCGCCGGCATGCCCGCAGCGGCGGCAGCCTTGACCAGAGGTTTAACCCGGACCAAACCATCGACAAGGGAAAACTCGGTATGCAAACGCAGGTGAACAAAGGTGGCGGACATACGCATCCTATCTAAAACGCAAAAACGACAAGGCCCGGATTGTACCGGGCCTTGGGCGAAACAACAGCTGGCTAACTCACGGCTTTACGCGGTTATCCCACACGCCAGGCTCCAGCTTGGCTTGTACTTCCGGATACTGGCTAGCATCAAAGGTCGGTAATTTTCCGGCCTTACGCTGGGCGTTGTAGTCCTTGGCGAGTTTTACCGCCAGATTAGACAGCAACAGAATTGCGATCAGGTTGGTGATGGCCATCAAGCCCATCGACAGATCGGCCAAATTCCATACAAAGGGCATCGACGCCAACGCACCAAACATCACCATACCCAGCACCGCCAAGCGGAACCAGAGCAAGCCGGCTGGATGGCTGTGTTCAAGAAATACCAAACAGTTTTCCGCGTAAAAATAATTCGCCACAATGGAGGTGAAGGCGAAGAACAGAATGATCACGGCCAAGAAATACTTACCCCAATCACCCACCTCGCTGGTTAGTGCATTCTGCACCAACATAATCCCCTCGCCCGGCTGCGGCCCAGCCAGCAAGATAATCGCGGCAGAGGCAGTACAAATCAGGATGGTGTCGATAAACACCCCAGCCATTTGCACATAACCTTGCGACGCAGGGTGTGGAGGGTAAGGCGTAGCCGAGGCCGCCGCATTTGGCGCCGAACCCATACCGGCTTCGTTAGAAAACAGCCCACGCTTAAAGCCATTCATGATGGCCGCGCCAATACCGCCAGCGGCAGCTTCATGCAAACCGAAGGCACTTTTGAAAATAAGCTCAAATACCGCCGGCATTTCGCTAATATTCATGGCGATAATGACCATAGCCACTAGCAGATAGGCTGCGGCCATAAAAGGCACAGCCAACTCAGAGAAGCGCGCGATAGCCCGCAAACCACCGAAAATAATTAACGCGGTCAGCGCCACTATGGCTAACCCACTGATCCAGGTGTCAACCCCAAAGGCGCCCTGCATAGCTCCAGTAATGGTATTGGCTTGCACTGCATTAAAAACAAAACCGAAGGCGATAATCAGGAAAATCGAAAACAGCACACCCATCCATCGCGCGCCTAAGCCCTTCTCCATGTAATACGCCGGACCGCCACGAAACTGGCCTTTGTCGTCACGAATTTTGAATAACTGTGCCAACGTGGCCTCAACAAAACCGGTGGCCATACCCAGCAGCGCGATAACCCACATCCAAAAAATCGCCCCAGCTCCCCCCAAGGTAATAGCCACTGCAACGCCAGCTACGTTACCGGTACCCACCCGAGCTGCGAGCGAAGTACATAAAGCTTGAAAGGACGAAATCCCCGATTCGTCCGACTGTCGACTGCCCTTAAGCACCGAAAAGGTATGGCCAAAATGGCGGAACTGCAGCAAGCCCAAACGCAGCGTGAAGTACAAACCACTGGCGACCAACAACCAAATCAGTATCTTGCCCCAGATCAGCCCGTTCAGCGTATCGACGACTAAATTAGCAACTTCTGGCATCGCAAACTCCTCTTTACCGCTTATGGCGGCTTGCTGTGATTAGACTCAGGATTGCCGAATCTAGAAAGATGCTGCCGGGATGTGGACGACTAACAGCGAAGCACTGTTAGGAGTCTAGACAGCAAAAGCGGGGCACTTTGGACTATTGCGCGCGTGCGCGGCTTATTCACAGTCGACCAATGCGTGCGCCCTGGCGACATAGCGTGCAGCACAGTGCGGCCATCAAGCTTGGAGACTTACAAATTGAATGCGGTGGGCGCGGCCGGATTGCGCTTAAAGCTGCTCAAGTAACTTGCGTACCGGCGCGAACGAGCGTCGGTGAATCGGCGTAGGCCCAAGCAACTGCAATGCGGCTAAATGCGCCGGGGTTGGATAGCCTTTGTGCCCGGCAATGCCGTAACCGGGATACCGGAGGTCCAGCGCCTGCATCTCGCGATCACGACTGACTTTGGCCAGAATCGAAGCTGCCGCGATTGCCGGCACCTTAGTATCGCCTTTAACCACAGACTCGCTGGGCACATCCAACTGCGGGCAACGATTGCCGTCAATTAACGCCAGCCTTGGCGTAACGCTAAGGCCGGCAACGGCGCGCTGCATCGCCAACATGGTGGCGTGGAGAATATTCAGCTGGTCGATCTCTTCGACTTCGGCTCGGGCGATGCACCACGCCACAGATTTTTCGCAAATCTCATCGAACAATTGCTCGCGGCGTGCGGCGGTGAGTTTTTTCGAATCCTTAAGACCCAGAATTGGCCGAGTCGGATCGAGGATCACCGCGGCGGTCACCACGGCGCCACACAGAGGCCCACGCCCTACTTCATCAACCCCAGCGACCAAGGCCTCAACCAGAGTGAAATCTAGACCTGACATCATGCCGGCCCCGCTATCAACTTGAGCACCGCATCTGCCGCCTGCGTTGAGGCATCTAAGCGCAAACTGTGATGTATCGCGGCAAATTCACGGGTTTGGCTAACCCCATCCAACAACAACGGCAATAGCTGCTCGGCCAAGGCGACCGGGGTTGCTGCATCCTGAATCAACTCAGGCACCAATGCGCGACCTGCGAGCAAGTTGGGTAGCGACAGGTAGGCACTTTTAACCAGACGCTTAAGAATCCAATAGGTCAGCGGTGCCACCTTGTAGGCCACCACCATCGGCCGCTGGCACAGCAGCGCCTCAAGGGTCGCGGTGCCCGAGGCGATTAACACCGCATCACAAGCCGCTAACGCCTCGTGCGACTGCCCGTCGAGCAGGGTTATCGGCAAGTTACGACCCAGCAACAACGCTTCGATTTGCGTGCGCCGCTGCGGGCTAGCGCACGGCAAAACAAAACGTAACTCGGGGCGCGCTTGCAGCAATAACTCGGCCGTATC
>JBILAR010000193.1:0-2862 GCA_044354115.1 Pseudomonas sp.
CGGGCAATAGCGCCAGCAGCGCGCCAGATTCAGGCAAGCCAAGACCCAAGCGGGCGGCGCTGCGGTCGAGCTGCAGAGGAATGGTATTGGCCAGTGGATGCCCAACAAAGCGTACCGGCACCTGTTGCGCTTGATAAAACTGCGCCTCAAAGGGCAACAGCGTCAGCATCAAGTCACAACCTTCACGAATCTTCAGCACCCGCTTCTGCCGCCACGCCCACACCGAGGGGCTGACGTAATGCACGGTTTTGATCCCGGCACGGCGTAGTTTGAGTTCGATATTAAGGGTGAAGTCCGGCGCATCGATGCCAATAAAGACATCCGGTTGCTGCTCAATAAAGGTATTGATTAGACGCTTACGCCGCGCCAACAACTCAGGTAAACGACCCAAGACCTCCACCAAGCCCATCACCGATAGACGCTCCATCGGGAAGTAGGACGTTAGCCCTTGTGCCTGCATCAGCGGCCCGCCGACACCGATAAACTCGACATCTGGGCGTTGGATACGCAAGGCTTGCATCAGGCCGGCACCGAGGATATCGCCAGAGGCTTCGCCCGCCACCAAGGCTACGCGCAAAGGAACAGGCCGGCTCAGCGGGTAATACCGCGCGTGGAGGCCTGCACCGAATCGCGAAACAGTGCCACCTCAGGAAACTCACCAGCCATCTCGGCCATCTCACTCAAGGCCTGCTCGATGGTCAGACCTTGGCGATAAACAATTTTGTAGCAGCGGCGCAGCGCTTGAATAGCCTCGGCACTGAAACCACGACGACGCATGCCTTCAAAGTTCATGCTGCGCGCTTCCGCAGGATTACCGACGACAGTCACGAACGCCGGTACGTCTTTACCAATCGCCGTGCCCATGCCAGAAAAGCTATGAGCACCGATCCGGCAGAACTGATGAACCAAGGTAAAGCCGGAAAGAATCGCCCAGTCATCGACCAGCACATGACCGGCCAAGGCGGTGTTATTGACCAAGATGCAATGGTTAGCAATCACGCTGTCGTGACCGATATGCACATAGGCCATGAGCAAGTTATGGTCGCCGATGCTGGTCTCGGCGCGGTCTTGGATGGTGCCCCGGTGAATGGTCACGCCCTCGCGGATCACGTTGTGATCGCCAATCACCAAGCGCGTGTCTTCACCCTTGTACTTCAGATCGGGAGTGTCTTCACCCACTGATGAAAACTGATAAATGCGGTTGTGCCGACCAATCTTGGTTGGCCCTTTGATAATGACATGGGGGCCAATCACAGTACCCTCAGCGATCTCCACATCAGGCCCAATGATCGACCATGGGCCGACTTGGACGTCATCCGCCAGCTTGGCTGACGGATCGATAATGGCGCGAGGGTCAATCAAACTCATACTTTGCGTTCCGCACAGATAATTTCCGCCGAGCAAACATCTTTGCCATCGACAACAGCCCTACAGGCAAACTTCCAAATACCGCGTTTGCTGCTAATAAACTTAGCCTCTAGCACCAGCTTATCGCCCGGCACTACAGGCTGACGAAAACGTAGTTTGTCGGAACCCACAAACAGATACAGCACGCCGTGCCCCGGCTTGGCATCCATCATCTTGAAGCCGAGCAAGCCAGCGGCTTGCGCCATGGCTTCAATAATCAACACACCCGGCATAATTGGAAACTGCGGGAAGTGTCCATCGAAAAACGGCTCATTAATGGATACATTTTTGTAGGCAATAATCTGCTTCGCATCGAGATCGATCGTCTCCACCCGATCAACCAGTAAGAACGGGTAGCGATGCGGTAGGTATTCGCGAATCTGATTGATGTCCATCATATCTAAGCAGCCTGTAGTGAAGATTGGAGCCGCGTAACGTTCGCGGATTAGGCCTCTGATGAGCCCTGATCGTTTGCGGTCACGGCCGCCAGACGCTTTTCTAGCTGTTGCAGTCGGCGGGCCATATCATCTAACTGACGAAAGCGAGCTGCACTCTTGCGCCACTCAGCCGAAGGCTGCATCACAGTGCCAGAGGAATAAGAGCCAGGTTCGGTAATCGAGCGAGTGATCATGCTCATGGCGGTAATCAGCACGTTGTCGCACACTTCAATGTGACCAACCAAGCCAGCTCGACCCGCGATAACGCAGTGCTTACCGACCTTGCTACTGCCAGAGATACCTGCACCGCCGGCCATCGCTGTGTGATCACCCACCTGCGCGTTATGCGCAATCATGATCAAATTATCCAGCTTGACCCCATCGCCAATAATGGTGTCGGCCAGCGCACCACGATCAATGGTGGTGCCAGCGCCGATATCCACATCGTCACCGATTAGCACGCCGCCAATTTGGGCAATTTTCTGCCATGCACCGGCTTCTTTGGCGAAACCAAAACCGTCGGCGCCGATTACCGTACCTGAGTGGATTACCACGCGCTTACCGATACGCACATCGTGATAAAGAGTTACTCGTGGCGCTAGCCAGCCGTCCTCGGCAACGATCGAACGCGCACCAATAAAGCAATGTGCACCAATGCACACGCCAGCACCGATTTGCGCAGCGCTTTCGATCACCACATAAGGGCCGATACTGGCGCTAGCATGCACCTGTGCATCGGCGGCAATTACAGCGGTGGGATGCACGCCGGCAATGGACACGGGGCGAGGGTCAAACAGATGCGAAAGCTGCGCAAAGGCCAAATACGGATTAGCCACCAACAGCGCATTACCGGCATAACCTTCGGCATCCGCCGGCGACAGTAATACCGCCGAGGCCTGATTACCAGGCAAAAACTTGCGGTACTGCGGGTTAGCTAAAAAGCTCAACTGCCCAGCCTGCGCCTCCTGCAGAGTTGCAAGACCGCTTATGGGCGTATCCGCAGCACCACGCAAGGTTG
>JBILAR010000136.1:0-7490 GCA_044354115.1 Pseudomonas sp.
GAAGCGGCTTTGCTTATTGCCTTGGGCCATTTCGACGGTGCGTACTTGTTTGGCGCCGAGTTTATTCAGCTGCTTGTAGATGTCGGGCAGGTTGCCGACCTTGGAAATTAGGCTGCTAAACCACAGCACTTGCTGGGGGTGGGCGCTGCTCTCTTTGATCATGCGTTTAACGAACGAGGCTTCGCCGCCGGTGCACCAGAGTTCGCTGCTCTGGCCGCCAAAATTCAACTCGGGCAATTTGCGTTTAGGGTCGAGCTTGCCCAGATTCTTCCATTTGCGCCGGCTGCCGCTGGCCGCTTCTTCGGCACTGGCGTGAAAGGGCGGGTTGCACAGGGTCAGCTCGAAGTGCTCCTCGTCCGCTAGCAAGCCTGCAAAAATTTGCCCACGGTTGTGTTGCTGGCGCAGTTCAATCGCCGCACTCAGCTGATTGGCCTGGACGGTGGCGTTGGCGGCGGTTAGGGCGCCAGCGTCGATGTCACTGCCGACAAAGCGCCAGCCGTAGTCGCTATGGCCCAGCAGTGGATAAATGCAGTTAGCGCCAACGCCGATATCGAGCACGCGAATGCTTAGCCCCCGCGGGATAACGCTGTCGTTGTCACTGGCCAGTAGGTCGGCTAAACCATGCAGGTAGTCGGCGCGGCCGGGAATCGGCGGACACAGATAACCCTCTGGAATATCCCAATGGGCGATGCCGTACAGACCTTGCAGCAGCGCGCGGTTGAATACGCGCACGGCGGCTGGGTTGGCAAAGTCGATGCTTTGTTTGCCGTAAGGATTGCTAATCACAAAGGCACCCAACTCCGGGCAACTGTTAATCAGCGCTGGGAAGTCGTAACGGCCTTGGTGACGATTGCGCGGGTGAAAAGGCGCGGCGTCAGCGTGGCTTGGGCTGCCTGCGGGTGGCTGTTCAGGTGTGTGGCTGGGCATGCGGGCAGGACTCTTAGGGCTTAGGGGGTTGCGCCGGTG
Source organism: Pseudomonas sp. (assembly GCA_044354115.1). GTDB lineage: Bacteria > Pseudomonadota > Gammaproteobacteria > Pseudomonadales > Pseudomonadaceae > Aquipseudomonas. The sequence goes on from JBILAR010000136.1 coordinate 967, forward strand.
TGGCGTTGAGCGGGGCGCTGGTTAGGCCTAACTTGGCCAGCATGATGCGGGCGACTTCGCGCTCGCCCATCACCACTAAATCGGCGCTGCAGCGGGTGAGGTAGTCGACTTCACTGTCGGACTGCGCCCGCGCAAGAATCTCCAAGTTGGGGTTGGCGGCGCGGGCATGGTTGACCACTTGGCCGGCTTCTAGGCCATTGTCGATGGCCACAATTAGCCAGCGGGCGCTGCTGATATTAGCGTGCGCCAAGGCTTGGCTGCCGGCGGCATTGCCATGCACCACGCTAAAACCGGCTTCGCGTAAATCGGCGGCGAGGCTGTGGTTGCTTTCGATAATCACCAGTGGCACTTGCTGCGCCAACAGGCACTGGCTGATGCGGCTGCCGACCCGGCCATGGCCGATCAATACCGCGTGCTGGGTTTCCGGCAGCGGTAACAGGTTGTCGTCGGTATCGGTATCGATAGCGGGGATGGCGGTAGCAGTGGCGGTGGCTAGCTCGCTATGTTCGCGGCGGGCCAGCCACGGCTGCAAGCGGTCGAGCAGTTTAAACAGCAGCGGGTTAAGCAAGATGGCAATGATGGCACCGGCCAGAATCAGATCGCGGCCCATTTCGGGCATCAATTGCAGGCTGACGCCAAGGCTGACGAGAATAAACGAGAACTCGCCGATCTGCGCCAAGCTCACGGCAACCGTCAGGGCGGTGCTCAGCGGCTTGCGTAACAGCAGCACAATCACCAAGGCCGCCAAACCCTTGCCGATCACAATGATCAGCACTGTGGCCAGCACCAGCAGCGGTTGCTCAAGCAAGATTGAGGGGTTGAACAGCATGCCCACGGCGACGAAAAACAGCACCGCAAAGGCATCGCGCAGCGGCCGCGAATCCTCGGCGGCTTGGTGGCTGTATTGCGAACTGTTGAGAATCATCCCGGCAAAGAAGGCACCGAGGGCGAACGACACGCCAAACAGCATCGCCGAGCCATAAGACACGCCCATGGCGATGGCCAGTACGGCCAAGGTAAATAGCTCGCGCGAGCCGCTACCGGCGCTGCGCTCCAGCAGCCAGGGAATCAGTCGCCCGCCCAGGGTGATGGTCAAGGCGATAAAGGCAGCGACCTTGCCCAGCGTCAGCAGCAGTGGCCAGAGAATCTCTTGCTCGCCGTTGCTAGCGCTAGGGTTGCTGCTGAGCAGGCCGGAGAGGGCCGGAATTAGCACCAAGGCTAAGACCATCAGTAAATCTTCGACAATCAGCCAGCCAACGGCGATTTTGCCCCGGCGGCTGTCGATTAATTGCCGCTCTTCCAAGGCGCGCAGCAGCACCACGGTGCTGGCCACCGACAGCGCCAAGCCGAAGATCAGCCCCGCCCCCCAATGCCAGCCAAGCCACCATGTGAGGCCCATGCCCATCAGCGTGGCGGCAATAATTTGTACCAGCGCGCCAGGAATGGCGATGTACTTGACCGAGATTAAATCCTTCAGGGAAAAGTGCAGGCCGACGCCGAACATCAGCAGAATCACGCCAATTTCTGACAGTTCGTGGGCCAGGTCTTTATCGGCGACAAAGCCGGGGGTGAATGGGCCGATCATCACCCCGGCCAGCAGGTAGCCAACGAGCGGTGACAGACGCAAGCGGTTGGCCAGCGCGCCGAAGATAAAAGCCAGCACAAAGCCGGTAGCAATGGCCGCGATAAGCGGGGTGTGATGCAGCATTGAAAGTCCTCGCAGGGCTGACGCTAAGCAACGCAAATATGCCCAGAGTGCCAGTGCATGAGCGCCCGTAGGCGCGGTTATGGGGCTTTACCGGTAGCCGAGTACGGCTTTGATGGTGGGCAGGTGCTGGCTAATCCAGTCGCGGTTAATTGGCCCCCAGTCGCGAATTTGATAGTGCCCGGCGTTGTTGCGCTCACCCTCTTGTTGGCTGAACACGCAGTCAATGTCTAGCTCGGCCAGCGCCGCGAGGGTGTCTTGGGCGGTGCGCCGCGGCATGCCGGTGGCGGCGATCAACTCGGGCACGTTGCACGCCGCGCCGCTGTCGATCAGCCACGCCACATACAAACGCCGGTAGAAGCTGGTGCGGGTTTTACTTGAGCTATTGGCTGAGGCGTCCAAGGTGTTACTCCTTACAGTTGGGCGAGGCCGATATAGGTCAGTGCGCCGCCAAAATAGCCGAGCAAGGCCAGCAGACTAATACGCTTGAGGTACCAGATAAAATCGATTTTCTCCATGCCCATGGCGGCCACGCCAGCGGCTGAACCGATAATCAAGCAACTGCCGCCGGTGCCGGCGCAATAGGCCAGCAGCTCCCAGAAGGTGCCGTCGAGCACAAAGTGCCTGAGCCATGGGTACTCACTGCCGGCATTGGCGAGCACTTCTGGGCTTATCAAGGGGTACATCTTGATCGCCCCGGCCACCAGCGGCACGTTGTCGACCAAGGCGGAGAGTAAGCCAATCGCCAGGTTGATGGTGTAGACGTTGCCTAGGTGCTCTTTCAGCACGCCGGCAATCGCGGTTAAGTGACCGGCGCTGGCTAAGCTGGCGACTGCCAGCAGAATGCCGAGGAAGAACAAGATGCTCGCGGTGTCGATGCGCCGCAGTACACCGGCAACCGACAGGGGGTGTTTGTCTGCATCCTTCTTGCCACGGTGCAGCCACTCGGTCACCACCCAGAGCACGCCCAACCCAAACAAGATGCCCATGTAGGGGGGCAGGTGGGTGATGCTTTTAAATACCGGGACAAACAGCAGGGCGCCGAGCCCTAAAGCAAACACCAGTTGGCGTTCGAATCGTGTGCTTGGTGCGCCTTGGCTTTCATCCATGGGCGGCGCGGCTGGGCGGCGCACTTCGCCTTTGAAGGTATAACTGAGGACCAACAAGGGCAGCACTAAGCAGACCAAACTGGGCACAAATAAACTGCGGATAATCCCGCTGCTGCTGATTTGATTGCCGATCCACAGCATGGTGGTGGTCACGTCGCCAATCGGCGACCAAGCTCCGCCGGCGTTGGCGGCGATGACCACGATACCGGCGAAGAACCAGCGCTCTTGCTGGTCATCGATCAGCTTGCGTAGCAGCGAGATCATCACGATGGTGGTGGTCAGGTTGTCCAGTACTGCCGAGAGAAAGAAGGTAATAAAGCCGATCAGCCACAGCAGCGGTACCCGTTTGCGGGTGCTGATGCGCTCGGTAATAACCTTGAAACCGTCGTGGGCATCGACCAGTTCGACAATGGTCATGGCGCCAATCAAAAAGAACAAGATTTCAGCAATTTCACCCAAGTGCTCACGCAGTTCGCCATTGATCCCATGGGGCGCGCTGGCAAGCTCTGGCGCTATGTGTTCGAGGCCCAGCACCAGTACCGTCCAGCACAACACCGCTGTGAGAATCGCCGCCGCCGCTTTGTCGACCTTGAGAGGGTGCTCAAGGGCGATGCACAGATAACCGAGGACGAAAATAACCGCCATCAATGCATACATAGACGTCTCCAGAAGCGGCTAACAACGCCTATACAAGTAAAGTCAATCGGCAAGGTACAGCAGCAAAAAAAGGCTATGTGCCTGTTAAGTGCTGCGACCGTCGTTAACGGTCAAAACGCCAAACCTGTAGGAGCGAGCTTGCTCGCGATGCTTTTGCCGTTAGCTATTTGCGTCAGGTCGCAGCAACTTGATGATGTATTTGCGTAACCCGGATCGCCAGCAAGCTGGCTCCTACAAAGGGCTGCGTACATCTTCAATAGTTAACGGGTACATAGCCAAAAAAAGGTCCGCGATCAGTAGATGGCGGACCTGTTCACGAAGCTGCCTTAGAGGTTAGCGATCTTCTCGCGTTGCTCGACCAACTTGCTCAAGGCTTGTTCGGCCTCGGCCAATTTGGCGCGCTCTTTGTCGAGCACCTCGGCGGGTGCCTTGGCGACGAAACCTTCGTTGCTGAGCTTGCCACCGACTCGCTGAACCTCGCCTGTCAGGCGCAGGATTTCTTTGTCCAGGCGCGCCAGTTCGGCGTCTTTGTCGATCAGCCCAGCCATCGGCACCAGCACTTGCATGTCGCCGACCAAGGCGGTGGCGGACATAGGGGCAACCTCGCCCGCGGCCAAGATGCGTACCGATTCCAGCTTGGCCAGTTTGCTCAGCAGCGGCGCGTTGTCGTCGAGGCGGCGCAAATCTTCGCTGTTGGCGTTTTGCACGATGATGTCGATGCGCTTGGCCATGGAGATTTTCATCTCGCCACGGATCTGCCGCAGGCCGAGCATCAGCGCCTTGACCCACTCGATATCGGCTTCGGCGGCTGCATCGATGCGCGACTCATTGGCCACTGGCCACGGCTGCAGCATGATGGTTTCACCGCTGACGCCAGCCTGCGCCTTGATCCGTTGCCAGATCTCTTCGGTGATAAACGGCATAAACGGATGGGCCAGACGCAGGGTCACTTCCAGCACGCGGATCAGCGTGCGGCGGGTGCCGCGTTGGCGCTCGACGCTGGCAGTCTCATCCCAGAGTACCGGCTTAACCAGCTCCAGATACCAGGCGCAGTACTCGTCCCAGATAAATTCGTACAAAGCCTGAGCGGCCAGGTCGAAGCGGAAGTTGTCCAGCTGGCGGCTGACTTCCTGTTCGGTGCGTTGCAGCGCCGAGATGATCCAACGGTCGACCGAGGACAACTCGACTGGTTCACCGTTGATCCCTGTGTCTTGGTCGTCGGTGTTTTCCAGTACGAAGTTGGCGGCGTTCCACAGCTTGTTGCAGAAGTTGCGGTAACCCTCGACCCGGCCCATGTCGAACTTGATGTCGCGACCAGTGGAGGCCAGCGAGCAGAAGGTGAAGCGCAGGGCGTCGGTGCCGTAGCTGGCGATGCCTTCCGGGAACTCAGCCTTGGTCTGCTTGGCGATTTTCTCGGCCATCTTCGGCTGCATCAGGCCGCCGGTACGTTTGGCCAGCAGCGCGTCCAGTTCGATACCGTCGATCAAATCCAGCGGATCGAGCACGTTGCCTTTGGACTTGGACATCTTCTGCCCTTGGCCGTCGCGCACCAAACCGTGAACGTAGACGGTCTTGAACGGCACTTGGCCGGTCAGGTGGGTCGACAGCATGATCATCCGCGCAACCCAGAAAAAGATGATGTCAAAGCCGGTGACCAGCACGTCGGTCGGGTGGAAGGTTTTTAGTGCTGCGGTTTGCTCAGGCCAGCCGAGGGTGGAGAAGGTCCACAACCCGGAGCTGAACCAGGTGTCGAGCACGTCTTCGTCTTGGCGCAGTGGCTGGTCGCCGAGGTTGTGCTTGGCGCGCACTTCGGCCTCGTCGCGGCCGACATACACTTGCCCAGCTTCGTCGTACCAGGCCGGAATCCGGTGGCCCCACCAGAGCTGGCGGCTGATGCACCAGTCTTGGATGTCGCGCATCCAGCTGAAATACATGTTCTCGTATTGCTTGGGCACGAACTGGATGTCGCCATTCTCGACCACGGCTATGGCTTTTTCGGCAAGCGGCTTGGTGGAGACGTACCATTGATCGGTCAGCCACGGCTCGATGATGGTGCCGGAGCGGTCGCCTTTCGGCACTTTCAACGCGTGATCGTCAACGCTGACCAGCAGGCCGGCGGCGTCGAAAGCAGCAACGATTTGCTTGCGGGCCTCGAAGCGATCGAGCCCTGCGTACTGCGCCGGCAAGCTGCCATCCAGCTCGCTGTTGACGCTGCCGTTGAAGTTGAAAATCTGTGCGCTGGCTAAGACTGCGGCGTTCTTATCGAAGATGTTAAACAGCGGCAGGTTGTGGCGCTTGCCGACTTCATAGTCGTTGAAGTCGTGGGCTGGGGTGATTTTCACGCAGCCGGTGCCAAATTCTGGGTCGCAGTAATCGTCGGCAATGATCGGGATGCGCCGGCCCACTAGCGGCAGCTCGATGAACTTGCCGATCAAGGCTTGGTAGCGCTCGTCCTGCGGATTTACCGCGACGGCCGAGTCGCCGAGCATGGTTTCCGGGCGGGTGGTGGCGACCACTAAATAGTCCAAGCCATCGGCGGTTTTAACCCCGTCGGCCAGCGGGTAGCGCAGGTTCCACAGGTTGCCTTTCTCGTCGTGGTTTTCCACTTCCAGATCAGAAATCGCCGTGTGCAGCTTGGTGTCCCAGTTCACCAAACGCTTACCACGGTAGATCAGGCCGTCTTCATGCAGGCGCACGAAGGCTTCTTTGACCGACTCGGACAGGCCGTCGTCCATGGTGAAGCGCTCGCGAGACCAGTCCACCGAGCTGCCCAAACGGCGAATCTGCCGGGTGATGGTGCCGCCGGATTCTTCCTTCCATTCCCAGACTTTCTCGAGGAACTTCTCGCGGCCCAGATCGTGGCGGCTAATCCCATCAGCGCTCAGTTGCCGCTCCACCACCATCTGGGTGGCGATGCCGGCGTGGTCGGTGCCCGGTTGCCAGAGGGTGTTGCGGCCCTGCATACGGCGAAAACGGATCAGCGCGTCCATGATCGCGTTATTGAAACCGTGGCCCATGTGCAGGCTGCCGGTGACGTTCGGCGGCGGGATCAT
>JBILAR010000014.1:0-45174 GCA_044354115.1 Pseudomonas sp.
TGGCTCAACCCCTGAGTTGGATGCGCCTTACATTGCCGAGATGGCCCGCGCCGAAATGGTTGGGCGCTATGGTAGCGACGCTTACACCGAAGGCTTTCGCGTTACCACCACCGTGTCCAGCGAGCTCCAGCAAGCAGCCACCAGCGCCGTGCGCTCCGGTCTAATGAGTTATGACCAGCGCCACGGTTACCGCGGCCCAACCACCCGTTTAACCGGCATGACGCGCGAGACATGGCAGACAGAATTGAGCAAACACCGCTCAGTCGGCGGCCTTGAGCCGGTATTTGTTACCCAAGTTGAAAAAAGCGGTTTACTGGTCATTAACCGCAACGGTGTGGAAGAACCGGTGAGCTGGGACAGCATGAAGTGGGCGCGCCCCTACCTTGGCCCCGACAGCATGGGCCCGCGCCCGCAAAAACCCGCAGATGTTGCGCAAACCGGCGATCTGATTCGCGTGCAGCGCCAGAGCGATGGCAGCCTGCTGTTTAGCCAAATCCCCACCGCGCAATCTGCACTGACTTCGCTCGACCCACAAAACGGCGCAATTCGCGCTCTAGTCGGCGGTTTCTCGTTTGAACAAAGCAATTACAACCGTGCCACTCAAGCCAAACGCCAGCCTGGCTCGAGCTTTAAGCCGTTTATCTACAGCGCCGCCCTAGATAACGGCTTCACCGCAGCCAGCATCGTCAATGACGCACCCATAGTGTTCCAAGAAGCCGGCATGGAAGAAGCCTGGCGACCGAAGAATGACAACAACACTTTTTTAGGCCCGATCCGCCTGCGCGAGGCTTTGTATAAGTCGCGCAACCTAGTTTCGATCCGTGTGCTGCAAGCCATTGGCATCGATTACGCGCTCAAGTACGTCACCCGCTTTGGCTTTAACAAACAAGATTTGCCGCGCAACTTCTCATTGGCACTGGGCACCGCCAACTTAACCCCACTGGAAATCGCTACCGGTTGGTGCACCTTTGCAAACGGCGGCTACAAGATCAGCCCCTATCTTATTTCCCGCATAGAGAGTCGCGAAGGCCAGCCACTGTTCGTCGCCAACCCACCCAGCGTGCCGCAAAATACTCCGCCGACCGATGATGCCGAACGCAGCATCGCGATTGGCGCCAGTACGCCCGGCATCGAGCCAGCTGCCGCCGAGCGCATCGTTGATGCCCGCACAGCCTTTATTCTCACCAGCATGCTGCAAGATGTGATCAAGCGCGGCACCGCGCGCCGCGCCCTGTCGATGGGTCGCAGTGATCTCGCCGGCAAGACCGGCACCACCAACGAGTCGAAAGACAGTTGGTTCTCGGGTTTTAACGCCGACTATATGACCACCGTCTGGACCGGCTTCGATCAACCCGAGAGCCTCGGCCGTAACGAGTTCGGCGGCACTGTCGCACTGCCAATTTGGATGGACTACATGAGCGCGGCACTTAAAGACAGGCCCGCCCACATGCTCCCCGAACCCCCAGGGATACTCACGCTACGGATCGACCCAATCACTGGGCGCGCCGCCGCACCGGGCGCTGAGAATGCTTTTTTCGAGCTATTCAAGAGTGAAGATTCACCGCCCGCAATGAACGAACTGGATCCAAGCCAAGCCGCGCCGGGCAGCCCATTACCAGAAGACGAAGCGACACCTATCGACCTGTTCTAGTCGCAGACCCGGCGCTCGCCAAGCGCACAAATACAGCAGCGAACAATAACCAGCAACATTCAACACGGGTTTACAACAGGCCAAAAAAAGCCGCTCACCTGAACAGGGAGCGGCTTTTTTGTAGCGCCTGAACTAGCGTCGGCGACTAAAACGTTTAGCCGTTGAACACGTCATCCACCGACTGCAGCGGATAATTCTTCGGGTATGGCAAGGTAGCCACACCGCTCTCAATGGCAGCCTTGGCGACCGCATCCGAAATCACTGTGATCAAACGCTGATCCATTGGTTTTGGGATGATGTACTGGCGGCCGAACTCCAGCGCAATGCCACCGTACGCGTCACAGACTTCCTGCGGCACCGGCAGTTTTGCTAGATCACGCAGCGCCAGCGCAGCGGCCACTTTCATCTCTTCGTTAATCCGCGTGGCCCGCACATCCAAGGCGCCACGGAAGATAAACGGGAAACCGAGGACGTTGTTCACCTGGTTCGGATAGTCCGAACGACCGGTGGCCATGATCACGTCATTACGGGTGGCATGCGCCAACTCAGGGCTGATTTCTGGATCAGGGTTGGAGCAGGCAAATACGATCGGATTGGCCGCCATCCGCGACAGGCCTTCGGCATCCAGCAGGTTCGGACCCGACAGGCCGACAAATACGTCAGCACCGTCCAGCGCCTCGGCCAAGGTGCGTTTGCTGGTGGCGTGAGCGAACATCGCCTTATATTGGTTGATGTCATCACGGCCGGAGTGGATCACGCCAGTACGGTCAACCATGAAGATGTTTTCGATATTGGCGCCCATGCTCACCAGCAATTTCATGCAGGAGATCGCGGCAGCGCCAGCGCCCAAGCAGACAATCTTGGCTTGCGGCAGGGTTTTACCGACGATTTCCAAGGCATTCAACATGCCGGCCGCCGTTACAATCGCAGTGCCGTGCTGGTCGTCGTGGAACACCGGAATATTGCATTGTTCGATCAGGGTGCGTTCAATTTCGAAGCACTCAGGTGCCTTGATGTCTTCCAGATTGATGCCACCGAAAGTGATCGAAATACGCTTCACCGTATCGATAAACGCTTGCGGGCTCTCGGACTCGACTTCGATGTCAAATACGTCGATTCCGGCAAAGCGCTTGAACAACACGCCCTTACCTTCCATCACTGGCTTGGAGGCCAACGGGCCAAGATTACCCAAACCCAAAATGGCCGTACCATCTGAAATGACCGCGACTAAATTGCCCTTGCCGGTGTACTTGTAAGCCAGCTCCGGATCGCGCGCGATTTCACGCACTGGCTCGGCGACGCCTGGGCTATAGGCCAGCGCGAGATCGCGAGCAGTAGCAGTAGGCTTGGTCAACTCGACGCTCAATTTACCCGGACGAGGCTTGGCGTGATATTCGAGAGCGGCCGTTTTCAAATCAGACATGGTGGCATTTCCGCTTTTGGGGCTGTTAAACAGACAAGGAGGATACGCAAGATGCCCACCCCTCACAAGCCGCCCAACAACCGATAGAGAAGGCTCTAACGCAAGATTTTAAGCCAGTCACCGGGACGCGGCTCACCACTTGGATAGAGTCCATTAAGGAGTCGCAAGTTAAGCTCAGGATCCTCTGGCCACTTGCTGTCCCGCGCCAAACCCGCCATGTTTTGTCCGGGTTTAGCTTGCAGGAGATGTAACCGTTGCGGCTGTGCTAACTGTAGTTGCGCCGCCGACAACGGACGAAAACTGCTAATCATGTCGAGCATTTTATCATCTTGGCTTTCCAGCGAAGCGCGACCTTTAACCGCGCCAACAAACAAATAAGCCCGCGAGCCAAAATAGATCACCGCCACACGCCTAGGGGCTGAGCCGGGGATTATGCCAGTGTACCCCTGTAAACCATCTTGATGCAGGGCTTGATCTTGCACCAAGCGCTGACCGCCAATCTTTCGGCGCAACAACTGCTCGGGCGTTAAACCCGAATCCACTGACTCCACCGTCATGGCCATAAATACTTGCTGGTCTGGCGTATGGGCAATCAGCGCATCGGGGCGATTAAGCAGTTCCCAACCTATAGGGGCGGTTAGCGTAAAGCCTAAATCGGCGTGATAGAACTGCCGTCCCCGACGCACTCCAGTGTCCGCCGAGTCGCCAAAAGGCAAACCCTCGAGATGCTGCAAGAACTGCTCGCGATTGACCTCTTGCTGCCCGGCAACCAACGCACGGGCCGGGCCTATAACCTGCTGCAAGCGCTGATCGTTATCCGGATGACTGTCGAAAACCCCGTGATAACTGCTCTGCGGCACCGCCTGACCACGCCTAAGCGCCTGATCGCGAGCAAAAACCTCCTGATTCTTCAGCACCTTAACCACTTCAATCATCGCCTGCGGGTCATAACCGCTGCGTGCCAGATACTGCGCGCCTAAGCCGTCGGCCTCTAACTCCATATCACGGCCATAGCCCTTCACCACCACAGAGCCCAAGGCATTGGTTACGTCCCCCGCAGCGCCCACGCCGGTACCGATGGCGACTGCCTGACCCAAAATACCCCAGGCACTGGCCTGGCTTTGCTGCTGCACACTGTGACGCGCCGTGACATGCCCAACCTCATGACCGAGCACTGCAGCCAACTCGGCCTCGGAATTGAGATAGGCAAGCAAACCACGATGGATATAGATGTAGCCGCCCGGCAGAGCGAAGGCATTGATGTCCGGCGAATCGACCACTGTGAAGTGGTATTGCAGATTACTGCGATGACTGTGCTTGGCGACGCGCTCACCGACTTGCTGCACGTAGGCTTGGAGTTTTTCGTCGGCATAGCGCGGGTTTTCTTTCAGCACTTGCTGGTTGTAAGTGCGGCCCATCTGCAGCTCTTGCTGCTCGCTCATCATCACAAAATCAGTGCGGCCGGTGGCCGGGTTATGCGCACAACCAGCCAGCAACCCAAACGCACAGAGCGCCAGCAGAATCCGTAATTTCATGGCAACACCTCTAACATCGCTGCATGGGTCAGAGGCAACATCCAGCGCGCCTGGCCTTTTTTTACCGCGCCCCGCTGACGGCGATCAATCACCCAGCCGCGCGCCTCAATACGTCGCCCGGCCAAGCCTTGCAGACTCGCCAAGTCAAATTGTTCGAGTGATTTTGGCGCGATATGCAGCACCAGCGACTCATCCAGCTCAAGCCAGATGCCACCACGATTACGCTCAACCTTTACCACTCGACCAGAAATCAGCGCAAAACCGCTCGCGCTTAACTGTCCCGGCGTTTGCACCACAGCTTTGCGCCACAGCCCCAAGCGAGCCTCGCGCGCCACCTGCTCGGCCGCCTGCTGACAGGCGACTAAATCAGTGTTGGGCGCCACCGCAACGAGATAGCCCAAACCTTCGGCGAGCAAGCGCGCTTCGAGGTTTTCCCCGCCGCGGTCGTAGGCGTGCGCCAGAGTACGGCCGTAGTGATCGCGCGCCTCGCGCCCCACCTGCAAACTGAGATGCCCACCGCTCGCATCCACCAAGGCTTGCAGACGACTGCGCGCGGCCTCGGCAAACGGTTCGATATTTCGCCCATGATGGGCCAACTCAGGCGCATTAATACCAATCAAGCGCACGCTGCGGCCATCGCTGAGCTTCAGCGTGTCGCCATCCACTACCCGCTGCACGCGGACCGTCGGCAAACCGCTGGGCAGCGGACAAAACGCCTGCGCCGGCCAGGCACAAAACACAGAAACGAAAAAGGCGCCCGCTAGGGACGCCTTTTTCAGTCGCATTGCACCACTCATAGGAGCGGGCGCTGCCAAGCGCAATCTTACGCTTTGGCGCCGAACACACCGAAACGCTGCTTGAACTTGTCTACGCGGCCACCGATGTCCAACACTTTTTGCTTACCGGTGTAGAACGGGTGGCATTCCGAGCACACGTCCAAGCTCAGTGGTTTGCACAGAGTCGAACGAGTTTTGATCACATTGCCGCAGCTGCAAGTGGCGTCAATGGCTTCGTATTGCGGATGGATTTCAGCTTTCATGGTGTATTCCTCAGGTTTTGTGTGCCGCCACCCGACCCTTGTCGAGTACCGCACGGATTTAGGCCGGCGATGATACCAGAGCCGCCAGACCTTGCAAGCGAGCTGGCCGGCGCGGCGACGCGTGGCCGTGCTAGCATCGCCGGATCTGCCTTGGAGCCTGCTGTGCCCGTCACTATCTTACGCCTCGCCCTGCCCTCGCCGCTGCGCCGCCTGTTTGACTATTTGCCCCCAGCCACACCGCTGGACGTCATCTGGCAGCCCGGCATGCGCCTGCGCGTGCCCTTTGGCCGACGGGAAATAATCGGCGTATTAATCGAAGTAACAGGGCACAGCGAAGTACCCGCCGACAAATTAAAACCGGCCAGCGCCCTGCTCGACCTGCACAGCCCGATGCCGCCGGCGTTGTTTAAGCTATGTTTGTGGACGGCGCAGTATTACCAACACAGCCTCGGCGACACCCTCAGCTGGGCCTTGCCGATTTTACTGCGCCAAGGCGAACCGGCCGAAGTGCGTCAGCAACGTTTCTGGCAACTGGTCGAGGGCGCGCAACTCGACGACCCACGCCTAAGCCGCGCCCCCCGCCAGCGCGAGGCATTGAAAGTCCTCGCCCAGCACCCGCACGGCGTCGCCCATCAATTGCTCAGTCAGCTGCAACTGAACAAAGACAGCCTCGACCTGCTGCTGGAAAAAGGCTTGGTCAGTTGCACCTGCCGCCAGCATGCCGTCGCGCCGCGCCACAGTAATTGGCTGGCGCAACCAGAGCTGCCACTCAACCCAGAACAACAAATGGCGGTGACCGCCATCGCCTCGGCCCCCGAGCACTTCACCGCGTTTTTATTGGCTGGGGTAACCGGCAGCGGCAAGACCGAGGTGTATTTACAGCTGATCCGCCAGACCCTAGAAGCCGGCAAGCAGGCACTGGTACTGATTCCGGAGATCAACCTCGGGCCGCAAACCTTGGCGCGCTTCGAGCAACGCTTTAATGCGCGGATCGCTCTGCTGCATTCGGCGGTCAATGATCGCGAGCGCCTGGATGCTTGGCTGAGCGCCCGCGACGGTGAGGCCGACATCATCATCGGCACCCGCTCGGCGCTGTTCACCCCGATGAAAAATCCGGGCTTGATCATCATCGACGAGGAGCACGACGCCTCCTATAAACAGCAAGAAGGCCTGCGCTACCACGCCCGCGATCTGGCGCTGGTGCGCGCCCGGCAAGACAACATCCCGATCGTCCTCGGTTCAGCCACGCCGTCACTGGAGAGCTTGCACAACGCCCACGCCGGTCGCTATGCATTGCTGCGCCTGACCCAACGCGCCGGCGGTGCGCAACAACCACGTTTCTTGCGCCTAGATATAAAGAGCCTGCCACTGGACAGCGGCATTAGCGGACCCATGCAGCAAGCCATCAAACAAACCTTGGCCGCCGGCCAGCAGGTGCTGGTGTTTCTTAATCGCCGCGGTTTCGCCCCGACCCTGCTCTGTCACGACTGCGGCTGGATCAGCCAGTGCCCGCGCTGCGACGCGCGGATGACCGTACACCAGCGCTCCGGCGAACTGCGCTGCCACCACTGCGGTCACAGCGAGCGCTCCCCACGCAACTGCCCGGACTGCGGCAAGGTTGACCTGCGCCCCGTCGGTGCCGGCACCGAGCGCGCGCAAGAACGCTTAGACATTTTGTTTCCGCACACGCCAGTTTTGCGCATCGACCGCGACAGCACCTCGCGCAAGGGCGCGATGGACCAGCTATTTACCACCATCCAGCGCGGCGAGCCGTGCATCTTGGTCGGTACCCAAATGCTCGCCAAGGGTCACCACTTCCCACGGGTGACGTTGGTGGCGATTCTGGATGCCGATGGCGGGCTGTTTTCGGCCGATTTCCGCGCCAGCGAGCGGATGGCGCAATTAATCGTGCAGGTCGCCGGCCGCGCCGGCCGCGCCGAAGAGCCGGGGCGAGTGATTATCCAGAGCCACCTAGCCGACCACCCACTGCTGGTGCAACTCACCGAGCAAGGCTATTTCGCCTTTGCCGAGCAAGCCCTGAGCGAGCGGCGCAGCACCGGCTTACCTCCGTTCTCGCACCTCGCACTGCTGCGCGCCGAGGCGCACAAGCCCGGACAAGCGGAAGGTTTTCTCGATCAAGCCTGCAGCGAAGCCGAACACCTGCTCGGCGAGCTAAACCTGCACGGCATCGAGTTGCTGGGGCCGATTCCCGCGCCGATGGAGCGGCGCGCCGGTCGTTATCGGGCGCAATTGCTGCTGCAAGCCAACGCCCGCGCACCGCTGCACCGCCTGCTCAGCGCGCTGTTGCCGGCACTGGAGCGGATGCCCAGCGGTCGAGCGGTGCGCTGGTCGCTGGATGTCGACCCGATTGATTTGTTTTAGGCGATGCCCCAGTCACGTGTTGCACGCAGCTTTTGTAGGGTGGGTTAGTGGCGCAGAGCAGGGCCAGGGCATCCACTGCGCAATATGTGCGCCACGTAACCCACCAAGCAGTAATCGGCCAGTCCCCTCTGGTGGGTTACGGCGCAAATGACTAAGCATCAGCCGGATAGCCCGCGGTCATGCGCCTAACCCACCCTACGAATTACCACGCGCTAGGCATCACTTAAACGACCCGTACACCTCAATACGTAACTGGTACACCGCCTTGTTTTGACCCGCAACCGCCCTAAAACCGCCAATCCCACCGCAGCGGTTGGCAACAGCCGGTCAGCCACGGATAATGCCGGGTTTTAACCACGCGCCCAGGCGCCGCCGTTTGGCAGCACGTTTAAAAACTACTGCGCCCGGCTATGCAGCGTTGAAACCAGCCGAAAACTGCTCATTTACCTCAAGTAAATTGCGCTTTTCGGCTGATTTCGCCTTACCTAGCCATCGCTCGCTACGTTTTAAAACGCCCTGCCCCGGCCAGAAGAGCATCCCATGAAAGACACCATTCGCCAGCTAATCCAACAAGCCATCGCGCACCTGATCAGTGCCGGCGTACTGCCACAAGGCCTGAGCCCGGTGATTCAGGTGGAAAACACCAAGGACAAAACCCACGGTGACTTCGCCAGCAATATCGCCATGATGCTGGCCAAACCGGCCGGGCTAAAACCACGCGAATTGGCCGAGCAACTGATCGCCGCGTTACCGGCAGACCCACAAATCAGCAAAGTGGAAATCGCCGGCCCAGGGTTTTTAAACTTCTATCAAGACCAGCAAGGTCTGGCGCGGCGTTTAGACGCCGCCCTAGCCGACGCCCAGCTAAATGTACGCAAAGCCGGCCCGGCCCAGCGGGTAGTGGTCGACCTGTCCTCGCCAAATCTGGCCAAAGAGATGCACGTCGGCCACTTGCGTTCGACCATCATTGGCGATGCGGTGGCGCGGGTCTTGGAGTTTCTCGGCGACACCGTAATCCGCCAGAACCACGTCGGCGACTGGGGCACTCAGTTCGGCATGCTCTTGGCCTATATGGAAGAAAACCCGAGCGCCGCCGACAGCGAACTGAGCGACCTTGAGCAGTTCTACCGCGCCTCGAAAAAACGCTTCGACGACAGCCCTGAGTTCGCCGAGCGCGCTCGCGAGCTAGTGGTCGCCCTACAAGCCAATGACCCCGACTGCCTGCGCTTGTGGAATCGTTTTAACGAGATTTCCCTGTCGCACTGCCAGCAAGCCTACGACCGCCTGGGCGTCAAGCTCAGCCCAGCGGATGTTAAGGGCGAAAGCGCCTATAACGACCAGCTGGCCGACATCGTCATCGCCCTAAACAACACGGGTCTGCTCAGCGAAAGCAACGGCGCGCAGTGCGTGTTTATGGACGAGTTCAAAAACGCCGAAGGCAATCCACTGCCGGTGATCGTACAAAAAGCCGGCGGCGGCTACCTGTATGCCACCACCGACCTAGCGGCCATGCGTTATCGCAGTCAAACGCTGCATGCCGATCGTGCCCTGTACTTTGTCGACCAACGCCAAGCCCTGCACTTTCAAATGGTCTTCGAAGTGGCCCGGCGCGCCGGTTTTGTGCCCGCCAGCATGCAGCTAGAGCACATGGGTTTTGGCACTATGAACGGCGCCGACGGCCGGCCGTTCAAGACCCGCGACGGCGGCACGGTAAAACTCATCGACCTGCTGGATGAGGCAGAAGAGCGCGCGTACAGCTTGGTCAAAGCTAAGAACCCGGAATTTACCGACGCTGAACTGCGCCAAATCAGCCATTCGGTGGGCATTGGCGCGGTCAAGTACGCCGACCTGTCCAAACACCGCTCCAGCGACTACAGCTTCAACTTCGAGCAAATGCTCAGCTTTGAAGGCAACACCGCACCTTATCTGCTGTACGCCTACACCCGGGTCGCCAGTGTGTTCCGCAAGCTTGAGCGGTCGATGGACGGCGCGCTAGACGGGCACATCCAGCTTGAGGCGGCGCAAGAAATTGAGCTGGCCGGCAAGCTGGCGCAATTTACCGAAGTGCTGAATAACGTCGCCGACAAAGGCACCCCGCATATTCTTTGCACCTATCTGTATGAGTTGGCCGGGTTGTTCTCCAGCTTCTACGAGCATTGCCCGATTATCACCGCCGCCGACGCCAGCACCCAGCAAAGCCGCCTGCGTTTGGCTGCGCTGTGCGGGCGCACCCTGCAACAAGGGCTAGAACTGCTGGGCCTACAAACCTTGGAGCGCATGTAACTTGGCCGCGAAGAAAGCCCCAGCAAAACGTGGCGCCAGCCGTTATCAAGCGCCCGCCAAACCGCCCATTCCCGGCTGGGTGTGGCTGGCCTGCGGCCTAGTGATAGGTGCTTTCGTGGTGTTCTTGAGCAAGCTTGAGCCCGGCCGCGACGACATTAAGCGGGTCAAAGAAGAGGTCACTCGTCCGGCCAATAACCCTGCGGCCAAGCCGGCGAATAATAGCCAAACGCCTGCCGCGACAACGGCGGCCGCCAAGCCGAAATATGATTTCTACACCCTGCTACCTGAGTCCGAGGTCATAGTGCCGCCGGAAACCCCAGCGGAAAAACCAGCCGTCGCACTGACGCCCGAGGAACTGGCCAAGGCCGATGCCGCCCGCGCATTAGCCGCCCTTAGCGGACAAACCCCGGCACCACTGCCCGCCAGCGCGATCCCAGCAACACCCGGTACATCTGCAACTGCGCCCACGCCGCCCAGCATTGCCAAGGCACCAGTGAGTACCCAGTTCTTTTTGCAAGCCGGCTCGTTTCGCAAGCAAGCCGATGCTGACAAGGTCCGCGCACAAATCATTATGCTCGGCCAAGCCGTACAGGTTGAGTCCGGCAACGTGCGCGAGGAAACCTGGTACCGGGTGCTGGTTGGCCCCTTTGCCAGCCGCGAGCAGCTGGCCCAGGCGCAAAAATCCCTAGCCGCCGGTGGCTTTAGTAATTTGCTGTTACAGCAACGTCAAGGCCGCTAAAACCCTCGCACCGCCGCCTCGGAGCCGCCTCGCAGACTACCGTGGTGGCGGCGGCTCGACAGTTACCGCTTGAAGCCCAGCGCCAGCGTCCCCATATCTAGAGCATTAGGGCATTCCGCCCCGCTGCATGGAGACGCTCCTCTTGACTACCATCGTTTCAGTGCGCCGCAACGGCAAAGTCGTGATGGGCGGCGACGGCCAAGTTTCGCTTGGCAATACCGTCATGAAAGGCAACGCCAAGAAAGTTCGCCGCCTCTACCACGGCCAAGTGCTGGCCGGTTTCGCCGGCGCCACCGCCGACGCCTTCACCCTATTTGAGCGCTTCGAAGGCCAGCTCGAAAAGCATCAGGGCCACCTAGTGCGCGCGGCGGTTGAACTGGCCAAAGAATGGCGCACTGACCGTTCTCTCAGCCGCTTAGAAGCCATGCTGGCGGTGGCCAACAAAGACGCCTCGTTAATCATCACCGGCAATGGCGACGTGGTGGAGCCTGAAGACGGCTTGATCGCCATGGGTTCTGGTGGCGCCTTCGCCCAAGCGGCGGCTCGCGCCCTGCTCAAACACACCGATCTGTCGGCCCGCGACATCGTGCAAAGCGCCCTCGGCATTGCTGCCGATATCTGCGTGTTCACCAACCATAACCAAACCATTGAGGAGCAGGACTGCGCCGATCAGGTCGTTTAAAGCTACTGCGGGCTGCGCACACCAGCCGGCGTTGCGCCTTGTGCCCCACATGGATGTGGGAAATGCAGCCAGACCGTTCGGTGCGGACGTCGCACTGACCATCGCTCATCACGCTTTAAACAACCTGATTCGCAGCCTTAGCCGGAGCACTTTTATGTCCATGACGCCCCGCGAGATCGTTCACGAACTCAATCGCCACATCATCGGCCAAGACGACGCTAAGCGCGCCGTGGCCATCGCCCTGCGTAACCGCTGGCGGCGTATGCAGCTGCCGGCCGAGTTACGCGCCGAGGTTACGCCGAAAAACATTCTGATGATCGGCCCCACCGGCGTCGGCAAAACCGAGATTGCCCGGCGCTTGGCCAAACTGGCCAACGCTCCTTTTATCAAGGTTGAAGCCACCAAGTTCACCGAAGTCGGCTATGTCGGCCGCGACGTGGAGTCGATCATTCGCGACCTCGCCGATGCCGCCATCAAGCTGTTTCGTGAGCAGGAAATCATCAAAGTGCGCTTTCGCGCTGAAGACGCCGCCGAAGAGCGCATCCTCGATGCCCTATTGCCGCCCGCCCGCGCCGGTTTTGGCGAAGAGCCGGCCCGCAGCGAAGACTCCAGCACTCGCCAGTTGTTTCGCAAGCGCCTGCGTGAAGGCCAGTTAGACGACAAAGACATCGACATCGAAGTGGCTGATACGCCGGCCGGGGTGGAGATCATGTCGCCACCGGGCATGGAGGAAATGACCAACCAGCTGCAAAGCCTGTTTGCCAACATGGGCAAGGGCAAAAAGAAGAGCCGCAAACTCAAGGTCAAAGACGCCTTAAAACTGGTGCGCGACGAAGAAGCCGCACAACTGGTGAATGAGGAAGAACTCAAAGCGGCGGCGCTGGAGGCGGTCGAGCAACACGGCATCGTGTTTATCGACGAGATCGACAAGGTCGCCAAGCGCGGCAACAGCGGCGGCGTTGATGTATCCCGCGAGGGCGTGCAGCGCGACTTGCTGCCGCTGATCGAAGGCTGCACGGTGAATACCAAGCTGGGCATGGTGAAAACCGACCACATCTTATTTATCGCCTCGGGCGCCTTTCACCTGAGCAAACCCAGCGATTTAGTCCCTGAACTGCAAGGCCGTCTCCCGATTCGCGTCGAGCTAAAAGCCCTTACCCCGCATGACTTCGCGCGCATTCTCAGCGAGCCCCACGCCTCGCTGACCGAGCAATACCGCGAGCTGCTGAAAACCGAAAACCTGCACATCGAGTTTGCCGCAGACGGCATTCAGCGGATCGCCGAGATCGCCTGGCAAGTCAACGAGAAGACCGAAAACATCGGCGCCCGACGCCTGCACACGCTGCTCGAACGCCTGCTCGAAGAGTTGTCGTTCGGCGCGGGCGAGCTGGCCAATGAGCCCGGCAGTCCGATCAAAATTGACGCGGCTTACGTCAACAGCCATCTCGGCGAATTGGCTGAGGACGAGGATTTGTCCCGCTATATCCTCTAAGCGACCCACTCAGTCGGCGCGAAAACCATTGCGCTGCCAGAAGGCCCGAGCACGCCTTAGCAACACCTGCAGCCGCAGACTTAAATGTCTGCGGCTGGCTACTTTCAGCCAGAGGATAAAATGCGCATCCCTACCGCCATCGAACTGCACAAAGCCTCAAAGACCCTGACGCTTAAGTACGCCAACGGCGACAGTTATCAACTGCCTGCCGAATTCTTGCGCGTGCATTCGCCCTCGGCCGAAGTGCAGGGTCACGGCAAGCCGATTCTGCAAGTCGGCAAACTCGGAGTAGGCCTGACCCGCATCGAACCGGCCGGACAATATGCACTGAAACTGTGCTTCGACGACGGTCACGACAGCGGTTTGTTCACTTGGGACTATCTCGACGGCCTCGGCCAGCGCCAAACTGAACTCTGGCAAGAGTATTTAACCGCCCTGAGCCGCGCCGGAAAATCC
The DNA here is from genome assembly GCA_044354115.1 of Pseudomonas sp. Classification (GTDB taxonomy): domain Bacteria; phylum Pseudomonadota; class Gammaproteobacteria; order Pseudomonadales; family Pseudomonadaceae; genus Aquipseudomonas. The sequence continues at coordinate 13,683 of JBILAR010000014.1, forward strand.
CGCGACCCTAACGAGTCAGTGGTCAAATTGCTGCTCTAATCGGCGGTTAGGGCGAACTTTCTAATCGCGCTAGGCATAATCTGTCATACGTCGGCTATAGAGTGCCGAACTTGCACATTTTTACTAACTCAGGTAACCAAGGAGCTGGCAGGGTTAATGCATTCAGGCACACTGACTGTGGTGCAACCTATGGAGTTCGCTCCGCCGCCCGGTAACCCGACCAGTACTTGGTATTTCGCCCTGTGTTCGCGCCGCGCCACACAGTCGCCCGACAAGTACTGCCCAGGACAATGGAGTGTTGTAGATGACTAATAAAGATAACAAAGCCGACGAATCACTGAAAATTCAAGCGATGGATAATACGCTGGGGTTAAACCCAGTAATTGGCATTCGCGGCAAAGACATTCTCACCGCCGCCCGCACCGTCATGCTGCAGGCCATCAAACAACCCATCCACAGCGCCAAGCATTTAACGCAACTAAGTTTTGCCTTAAAAAACGTGCTACTTGGGCAGTCTGAGATGGAGCCGGAAGCCGGCGACCGACGCTTTGCCGATCCAACGTGGAGCCAAAATCCGCTCTATAAGCGCTATATGCAAACGTACTTGGCCTGGAGCCAAGAACTGCACAACTGGATCGACGAGAGCAAGCTGGGCGAGCAAGACATCAATCGTGGCCACTTCGTGATCAAACTGGTCACCGACGCCATGTCGCCCACCAACAGCATGGCCAACCCAGCCGCTGTTAAGCGCTTCTTCGAAACCGGCGGCAAAAGCCTGCTCGACGGCCTTGGCCACCTCGCCAAAGACATCGTTAACAATGGCGGCATGCCCAGCCAAGTTAATATGTCAGTGTTTGAAGTGGGCAAAACCCTGGCCAACACCGAAGGTTCGGTGGTGTTTCGCAACGAAGTGCTGGAGTTAATTCAGTACAAGCCAGCGACCGAGCAAGTGCACGAGCGCCCACTGCTGGTGGTGCCGCCGCAAATCAATAAGTTCTACGTATTCGACCTCTCGCCCGAGAAAAGCGTGGCGCGTTTTTGCGTGCGCAATCAGCTGCAAACCTTTGTGGTCAGCTGGCGCAATCCAACCAAAGCGCAACGCGAGTGGGGCCTGTCGACCTATATCGAAGCGCTGAAAGAAGCCATCGACGTAGTTTGCGCCATCACCGGCAGCAAAGACCTGAATATGCTCGGCGCCTGCTCGGGTGGCATGACCACCGCGTCCTTGCTCGGCCACTACGCGGCCATCGGCGAAGCCAAGGTGCATGCCCTGACCCTATTGGTGAGCGTGCTGGATAACCGCCTCGAATCTGACATCTCCTTGTTCGCCGACGAAAAGAGCCTAGAAGGTGCCAAGCGCCGCTCCTATCAAGCCGGCGTACTCGAAGGCAAAGATCTGGCCAAGGTCTTCGCTTGGATGCGCCCGAACGACCTGATCTGGAACTACTGGGTGAACAACTACCTGCTCGGCAACGAGCCGCCGGTGTTTGACATCCTGCACTGGAACAACGACACCACGCGCCTACCGGCAGCCTTGCATGGCGAGTTTATCGACATGTTCAAGAACAACCCGCTGACCCGCGCAGGCGCCTTGGAAGTCTGCGGCACCCCGGTTGACCTTAAGCAAGTCACTTGCGATCTATTCTGCGTCGCCGGCACCACCGACCACATAACCCCGTGGGAGTCGTGCTACAAGTCGGCCAATCTGTTTGGCGGTAAGTGCGAGTTCGTACTGTCGAGCAGCGGTCACATTCAGAGTATTTTGAATCCGCCCGGCAATCCCAAGTCACGCTACATGACCAACACGCAAATGCCAGCCGACCCAAAAGCGTGGCAAGCCAGCGGTACCAAGCACGCCGATTCCTGGTGGCTGCATTGGCAAACCTGGCAAGCCGAGCGCGCCGGCAAACTGAAAAAAACCCCAAGCATCCTTGGCAACAAGGCATTCCCGCCACGCGAAGCAGCACCTGGTACTTACGTTCACGAGCGCTAGGCAACACGCAGCAAGGTTCTGGCCCACTGCGGTGGCCAGAACCCTTGAAACGCGGCGGCTGTGACACGCGGAGCTAGGCGACGGTCTGCGTCAATCTGAGAAGGCGGCTTATTGCGCCTCTCAGCAGTACAACTTTTAGGGCCACCGATATGTCGCAACCATTTATATTTCGCACCATAGACCTCGACGGCAATACCATCCGTACGGCCGTACGACCGGGCAAGGCGCACCTAACACCGCTGCTGGTGTTTAACGGTATTGGCGCCAACTTGGAGCTGATTTTTCCGTTCGTTAACGCCCTCGATCCGGACCTCGAAGTCATTGCTTTCGACGTACCCGGCGTTGGCGGTTCGTCGACACCCAGCACGCCTTACCGCTTCCCAGGGTTAGCCAAACTGGCGGCACGCATGCTCGACTACCTCGACTACGGCCAGGTGTGCGCCATCGGCGTGTCATGGGGCGGCGCCTTGGCGCAGCAATTTGCTCACGACTATCCCGAGCGCTGCAAAAAACTGATTCTCTGCGCCACTGCTGCCGGCGCGGTGATGGTGCCCGGCAAACCCAAAGTATTGATGCTGATGGCCAGCCCACGGCGCTACATCCAACCGTCGTACGGCGCGCACATTGCCCCGGAAATTTACGGCGGAGCGTTTCGCCGCGACAAAACCCTAGCCCTGTCGTTTGCCAGTAAGGTGCGCTCCTCGGGCAAGCTGGGTTACTACTGGCAGCTTTTCGCCGGCATGGGTTGGACCAGCATTCACTGGCTGCACAAAATCAAACAACCGACCCTCGTGCTGGCCGGCGATGATGATCCACTGATTCCGCTGATCAACATGCGCATGTTGGCTTGGCGAATTCCTAATTCGCAGTTGCATGTCCTCGATGATGGCCATTTGTTTCTGATTACCCGCGCCGAGACGGTCGCGCCGATCATCATGAAATTCCTCCAAGAAGAACGTCAGCGCGCGATCATGCACCCACAACAGAGCATCAGCCACGGCCACTGATAGACCTATCACAGCTGAAAAAGCTATTACTTGACCCACTGGCAGTGCGGGTGTAACTAAGTCGATCGCGCGTAACTAGCAACGCCTTAGTTGCGCGCACTAAGACACAAGCCAAATGGCTTGGCTCTTGACGGTATGACGACGGAGTGTTGCCCCATGCAAGAGAAATCTAACGACAAAAACAACAAGGCATTACCTGCCCAGTTCGAATATATGAACGTGCAAAACGCCATGCTCGGTTTGCGCGGTAAAAACTTTTCCGCCACCTTGCGTAGCCTAGCCTTGCAAGGCCTGCGAGAACCCGTGCACAGCGCACGGCACGCCTTGAGCCTCGGCGCCAAACTGGCGCGCGTCATGCTCGGCGACCAACTGTACCAACCCGACCCCAAAGACTCGCGCTTCAGCGACCCCACTTGGCGGCACAACCCCATTTACAGTCGCAGCCTGCAGGCTTATCTAGCTTGGCAAGCGCAAACCCAAGACTGGCTCGAACAAAGCAACCTCAGCACCGACGACCGTGAGCGCGCGCGCTTTATCATCGCCTTACTCAGCGACGCGCTCGCGCCCTCGAACAGCCCGCTTAATCCCTTGGCGATTAAGGAGCTGTTTAACTCCGGTGGCAGCAGCCTAAGCAAAGGTTTGCGCGAACTCACCGATGACCTACTGAACAACGGCGGTATGCCCAAGCAGGTCAATAAGCACGCCTTTGAAGTCGGCCGTAACCTCGCCAACACCCCTGGCGCCGTGGTGTTTCGCAGCGAGCATCTGGAGCTGATTCAATACAAATCCATGAGCGAAAAACAGCACGCCATACCGCTGCTGATAGTGCCGCCGCAAATTAACAAGTACTACATCTTCGACCTCAGCCCGGAGAAGAGCTTTGTCCAGTACGCGCTGAAAAACAGCCTACAAGTGTTTGTCCTGAGCTGGCGCAACCCTGAACCACGGCACCGCGAATGGGGTTTGTCGACCTACGTGCAAGCACTCGAGCAAGCCATTGATGTATGCCGCGAGATTTGCGCCAGCCCCTCAGTCAACCTGCTCGGCGCTTGCGCTGGCGGCCTTACCAGCGCAGCCCTGCAAGGGCACTTACAGGCCAAGAAACAGCTGCGCAAAATCAATAGCAGCACCTATTTAGTCAGCTTGCTGGATAGCCAAACCGACAGCCCTGCCATGCTATTTGCCGACGAGCAGACCCTCGAAGCGGCCAAGCGCCATTCCTATCAACGCGGCGTGCTCGATGGCCGCGAGATGTCGCGCGTTTTTGCCTGGATGCGCCCCAATGACTTGGTCTGGAACTATTGGATCAACAACTACCTACTCGGCAAGCAACCCCCGGCATTCGACATTCTGTATTGGAACAACGACAACACCCGCTTACCCGCCGCGCTGCACGGGGACTTTTTAGACTTCTTCAAAATCAACCCACTCAAGCATGCCGGCGGCATGGAGGTGTGCGGCACGCCCATCGACCTGAAAAAAGTCAACATCGACAGCTTCAGCGTGGGCGGCATCAATGACCACATCACCCCATGGCGGGCGGTCTATCGCTCCTCACAACTGCTCGGCGGCAATAAACGCTTCGTACTGTCTAATAGCGGCCACATCCAAAGCATTCTCAACCCGCCCAGCAACCCTAAAGCCAATTACTACGAAAACAGCACCCTGTGCAGCGAGCCGCCGGACTGGCGCGCCGAAGCCCAGCAGGTACAAGGCAGTTGGTGGACGCCATGGCTTGAGTGGGTTCAGCAACGCTCCGGCGAGCGCCACGACACCCTAAAAAGCATCGGTAACCAAAACTATCCAGCGATGGAAAAAGCCCCCGGCACTTACGTTCACCTACGCTAACCGCTTGCGCCGCTCGGCTAAACGCCCGCGCCCATAACCCTGACTAAGAAGACTGGATGAAGACCCGCGACCGTATTCTTGAGTGTGCCCTGAAGCTATTCAACCAAGAGGGCGAGCCGAATGTTTCAACCCTGCAAATTGCCAATGAGCTAGAAATTAGCCCCGGCAATTTGTACTACCACTTCCACGGCAAAGAACCTCTGGTGCTCGAGTTGTTTGAGCGCTTTCAGGCCGAGATGGCGCCGCTGCTCAGCCCACCTGCCGATGCGCAATTAGACGCTGATGATTACTGGCTATTTTTAAACCTACTGGTCGAGCGCTTGGCGCTGTTTCGCTTCTTGTTCCAAGACCTGTCTAACCTGGCCGGACGCCTGCCCAAGCTGGCCCGCGGGATTCGCCATTGGCTCAACGCACTCAAACGCACCCTGGCCGACTTGCTCGCACGCCTAAAGGCCGATCAGCACTTAGAAAGCGACACCTTGGCACTCGGTCAACTGGTTGAGCAAATCACCCTGACACTACTGTTTTCCCTCGACTATCAGCGCATTTTGGGCAGTGCTGGGGAAAACCGCTTGGTGGTTTATCAGGTGATGATGTTAGTTGCACCGCACCTGACCGCTGACGCCCGACATACCGCCGAGCAACTAGCGCAGCACTATCTAAAAGGCTAAATGCGGGTGCGCTCGTTAAGGGCCTAAAACGCAAACGCCCGGCACTAGGCCGGGCGCTTAAAGTCGCAACACATTGAATTATAAATCTTTTATTTTTACACCATGATTCGTTCCCACACTTATCCCCACATAACTGGCTCGCGTTAAGCGGTTTATTTTCAAAACACGAATTTTGGAGAAACGTAAAAAGGGCTCACCCGTCGTTCGGGCTTACGTTTTGCATGTACTTTTTACCCCCTCTCCTGGTAGCGCCGACTAGGTCTACGCTTAATACTTCACACCAGCGCAAGAAGTCGCGCCATGTTCGATGCAAAGGAACCACTTATTCCAACCCCTTCGTGACAGGTGAGCGCGTTTGGCTAGCTTTTACCTCCTCTCCCCTCTCCCAGTAGCACCAAACAAATATAAGGCGCGATCAAGTTGCCGGCCCTCGCGTGTGCGCGCACCCAGCTCAGGGGTAAGCCTCAGCCGCGGTGAACGCCGCGCCCGCTTGGTCTTTTGCCGACAACTGCAAGGGCGCACCGGCCAAGCGTTCCAGCGGCCAGTCGATGGCAACGCCGGGGTCATTCCAACTCAAGCAGCGCTCATGCTGCGGCGCGTAGTAGTCGGTGGTTTTGTAGAGAAACTCAGCGCTTTCCGACAGCACCAAGAAGCCATGGGCAAAGCCTTCCGGCACCCACATTTGTCGCTTGTTTTCGGCGCTGAGCAACTCCCCCACCCACTGCCCGTAGGTAGGTGAGGATTGTCGCAAGTCCACCGCCACATCAAAGACCTCGCCGGCCACCACCCGCACCAACTTGCCCTGCGGTTGCTGCAACTGGTAGTGCAAGCCGCGCAACACGCCGCGTGCTGAGCAGGAGTGGTTGTCCTGGACAAAGCTCACGCTACGACCAATCGCCGCCTCGAAAGCCTGCTGATTGAAACTCTCATAAAAAGAACCCGCGCTCGTCGCCGAATACTTTCGGCGCCAATAGCACGACATCGGCAATAGCCAAGCATGTGGCGATCATCAGTACACCGCCTCGACCAAAATGCGCTTGAGGTATTGGCCGTAGCCATTCTTCGCCAATGGCGCAGCCAATTGCTCAAGTTGCTCGGCACTGATCCAGCGTTGGCGAAAGGCGACCTCTTCTGGGCAGGCAACCTTCAAGCCTTGGCGTTTTTCCAAGGTGGCGATGAACTGACTGGCTTCCAGTAGCGAATCATGGGTGCCGGTATCGAGCCAAGCATAACCACGACCCATGATCTCCACCGAGAGCTTGCCTTGTTCGAGATAGACCCGATTGAGATCGGTTATTTCTAGCTCGCCACGGGGCGATGGCTTAATGCTCTTGGCCACTTCAACCACATCACGGTCATAAAAATACAGGCCGGTAACGGCATAGTTGGATTTGGGTTTCAGCGGTTTTTCTTCCAGGCTAATAGCCTTGCCCGCGCCATCAAACTCAACCACACCGTAACGCTCGGGGTCCTGCACATGGTAGGCAAACACGCTACCGCCCTGCTCGCGGGCCATGGCGCTACCGAGCAGGTCTTGGAAATCGTGACCGTGATAGATGTTATCGCCCAACACCAAAGCCGACAGGTCGTTGCCGATAAAGTCTTCGCCAATCAAAAACGCCTGGGCCAAACCATCCGGCGAGGCTTGCACGGCGTAGCTGAGATTCAAGCCCCACTTACTGCCATCGCCGAGCAACTGCTCAAAGCGCGGGGTATCTTGCGGGGTGGAGATAATCAGAATGTCGCGAATTCCCGCCAGCATCAGGGTGGTCAGCGGGTAGTAAATCATTGGCTTGTCGTACACCGGCAACAACTGCTTGGAGATGGCCAAGGTGGCCGGGTGCAGTCGGGTGCCCGAACCGCCGGCGAGGATGATGCCTTTACGCTTAATCATGCTGATTTCTCCAGAGTTTCGCTGAGCATCCGTGCCACGCCGGCTTGCCAATGGGGCAATTGCAGCGCAAACGCAGTTTCTAATTTGGTGGTATTTAGCCGCGAGTTTAATGGTCGCTTGGCCGCAGTGGGATAGGCACTGGAGGCAATAGCGCCGACGTGCTGCGAACTAACCTTAAGGCGCAGACCCGCCGCCTCGGCCTGCTGTAAAACAAAGCAGGCGTAGCTATGCCAATTAGTTTCACCACTGGCGGCCAAATGATAGAGCCCACCGAGTTCAGGCTCACGCAGGACGCTACGCAGCGCATGGGCGGTGACATCCGCCAGCAATTCGGCCGAAGTCGGCGCGCCGAACTGATCGGCAATCACATTTAAACTGTCGCGCTCGCAGGCCAGGCGCAGCATGGTCTTGGCGAAGTTATTACCGCGCGCGGCATACACCCAGCTGGTGCGAAAGATCAGGTGCTGGCAGCCTGAAGTTTGAATCGCCTCCTCGCCGGCCAGTTTGCTGGCGCCATATACGCTTAACGGCGCAACACCGTCGCTCTCTTGCCACGGCCGTTCGCCACTCCCGTCAAACACATAGTCGGTAGAGTAATGCACCAACCAAGCGCCCAGTTGCTGCGCCTCACGGGCCAACACGACGACGGCTTCGGCGTTTACTCGCTGCGCTTGCGCCGGCTCACTCTCAGCTTTATCCACAGCGGTATAGGCCGCAGCATTGACGATCACGTCCGGAGCAAAAGCGCGCACGGTGGCGGCAAGGCCCGCGAGATCGGTTAAGTCGCCGCAGTAGTCGGTGCTTTTGCTGTCCAGCGCCAGCAACTCGCCCAACGGCGCCAAGCTGCGCTGTAACTCCCAGCCGACCTGACCATTCTTACCCAGCAGCAGTAGCTTCATGCGTTGCGGCCAGCGTAGTTTTTCTCCACCCAGTCGCGGTAACTGCCGGACTGAATATTGCTCACCCAGCCTTGGTTATCCAGATACCACTGCACGGTTTTGCGAATGCCCGTTTCGAAGGTTTCCGCCGGTTTCCAGCCCAGCTCGCGCGCAAGCTTCGTGGCATCAATGGCGTAGCGACGGTCGTGGCCTGGGCGATCGGTAACGTAGGCAATTTGCTGCTGATACGGCTGACCATCGGCGCGCGGGCGCAACTCATCGAGCAGCGCGCAAACGGTGTGGACGATTTCCAGATTAGGTTTCTCGTTCCAACCGCCGACGTTATACACCTCACCCACAGTACCCGCCTCCAGCACCCGGCGAATCGCGCTGCAGTGGTCTTTGACATACAGCCAGTCGCGAATCTGCTGACCGTCGCCGTACACCGGCAAATCTTTACCGGCCAACGCGTTAACGATCATCAGCGGAATCAGCTTTTCCGGGAAATGATGCGGGCCGTAATTGTTCGAGCAATTAGTGGTCAGCACCGGCAAGCCGTAGGTGTGGTGATAGGCGCGCACCAAGTGGTCGCTGGCGGCTTTGCTGGCCGAATACGGGCTATTCGGTTCGTACTGGTGAGTTTCGGTAAAGGCCGGCTGATCTTTGGCCAGCGAGCCATAGACCTCATCGGTGGACACATGCAAAAACCGGAAGGCTTGCGCCGCTGCCGGATCGAGCGCCTTCCAATACGCGCGCACCGCTTCCAACAAGCGGAAGGTGCCGACGATATTGGTTTCAATAAAATCTTCTGGGCCATGAATCGAGCGATCGACGTGGGATTCGGCGGCAAAATTGAGAATGGCGCGCGGCTGATGCTCAGCCAATAGGCGTTCGACCAATGCCGTGTCGCCAATATCGCCCTGCACGAACAGATGGCGCACATCACCGGCCAAGCGGCTGAGGTTTTCTAGATTGCCGGCATAGGTCAATTTATCCAAATTGATGACCAGCTCATCCGACTGCGCCAACCAATCCAGCACAAAGTTCGCACCAATAAAGCCGGCACCGCCAGTGACCAAAATACTCATAACTATTAATTCCCTTCAATACGCCGTCATAGCCTTAATGCTTATGACCAATAGCCCGACCATAAATCAAGGTCGAGCCCTACCTGTTGGCAATCTCGCCATAATACCGAGACAGCGGCAAAAATGATGCCGCACCCTCGCAAACATTCGCCCTTAGCCCTCCGGCGCATGCCCGCCATCCACGGTTTTACCCCCACTAACTTGCACCTAGGCATTTCCCCGCTACATATTTACTGCACCGCCAGCAGTGTCACCGGACTGCAATATTGCAGCGCTAAAACATTTAGTTACCTCTGCATGCACAGGCTCTAGCAGGCAATTGACCCAGATCAAGCGCCGCTGTTAGGGTCAAGCGTGTACTGTTACCTGACCAATCGATCAATGGAGAAAGCCATGACGGACTCGTCGCAAAAACTCAAACTGGGCGCGCTGATCGCCTTAGTGGTTGGCTCGATGGTCGGTGGCGGGATTTTCTCGCTGCCGCAGAACATGGCCAACAGCGCCAGCGCCGGGGCCGTTCTGATCGGCTGGGCGATTACTGCGGTCGGCATGCTGACACTCGCATTCGTATTTCAAACCCTAGCCAACCGTAAACCGGAACTCGACGCCGGCGTATATGCCTACGCCAAGGCCGGGTTTGGCGACTACATGGGTTTCTCCTCCGCGTGGGGCTACTGGATCAGCGCCTGGCTGGGTAACGTCAGTTACTTCGTGCTGCTGTTCAGCACCCTCGGCTACTTCTTCCCCGTTTTCGGAGAAGGTAATACGCCGGCGGCAGTCATAGGCGCATCTGTAGTGCTGTGGGGCGTGCACTTCTTGGTGCTACGCGGCATTCATGAAGCGGCTTTTATTAACTTGGTGACCACCGTCGCCAAGATGGTGCCGCTGGTACTGTTTATCGTCATCGCCGCTGTCGCCTTTAAGCTCGACGTGTTCACCTCAGACTTCTGGGGCAAGGGCAATATCGAACTGGGCAGCGTGATGGACCAAGTGCGCAACATGATGCTGGTCACCGTCTGGGTGTTTATCGGTATCGAAGGTGCCAGCGTTTACTCCGCCCGCGCCGCCAAGCGCTCGGATGTCGGCAAAGCCACGGTGATTGGTTTTATCGGCGTACTGGCCTTGCTGGTGATGGTCAACGTGCTGTCGCTGGGGATCATGAGCCAGCCCGAATTGGCCGGTTTGAAAAACCCATCGATGGCCGGCGTGCTTGAGCATGTGGTCGGCCACTGGGGCGCGGTATTAATTGGTGTGGGGCTGGTGGTGTCGCTGGCCGGCGCACTGCTGTCGTGGACCTTGCTGTGCGCCGAGATTTTGTTTGCCGGTGCCCGCGACCACACCATGCCGAACTTCCTCAAGAAGGAAAACGCCAACAAGGTGCCGGTTAATGCGCTGTGGCTCACCAACGGCCTGATTCAGTTGTTTTTGATCATCACCCTGTTCAGCAGCTCGACCTACCTGAGCCTGCTGTACTTGGCCACCTCGATGATTCTGGTGCCGTACTTCTGGTCGGCAGCCTATGCCTTGCTGCTCGGGGTACGCGGCGAGTCTTACGAGCAAGACGCCAGCGAGCGCAACAAAGACCTGGCGATCGCCGCCATTGCCACTGTTTATGCAGTCTGGCTGATCTACGCCGGCGGCATTCAGTACCTGCTGCTGTCGGCCTTGCTCTACGCACCCGGTGCCATCTTCTTTGCCAAGGCCAAACGCGAGCAAGGGCTGGCGGTGTTTACCTCAATTGAAAAAATGATTTTCGCCGGCGTGGTCATAGGCGCACTAATCGCCGCCTACGGCCTGTACACCGGCTTCCTCAGTATCTGATCCGCGAAAAGGAGTAATTTGCATGAGCACTGAAAAAATCAAACTGGGCGTCCACTCCGAAGCCGGCAAACTGCACAAGGTCATGGTTTGCTCGCCGGGCTTGGCGCATTTACGCCTCACCCCAAACAACTGCGACGAGCTGTTATTTGATGATGTGATTTGGGTCAATCAGGCCAAGCGCGACCACTTCGACTTCGTCACCAAGATGCGTGATCGCAACGTCGAAGTGGTTGAGATGCACAACCTACTCACCGACGTTGTGCAAAATCCCGAAGCCCTGAAGTGGCTTCTCGACCGTAAAACCTCGGCCAACCAAGTCGGCCTAGGGCTTGGCCTAGAAGTGCGTAGCTGGCTTGAAGCGCAAGAGCCGCGCAAGCTCGCCGAATACCTAATCGGCGGGGTTTCCGGGGCCGACCTCAGCGCCGGCGGTGCCAGCGACATGGCCAAGATGTTTAGCGAGTTCTTGGGCGAGTCGAGCTTTATCCTGCCACCGCTACCAAACACCCAATTTACCCGCGACAACAGCTGCTGGATTTACGGCGGCGTGGTGCTCAGCCCGATGTACTGGCCGGCACGGCGACAAGAAACCCTGCTGATGACGGCCATTTACAAATTCCACCCCGATTTTGTGAATGCCGACTTTAAAGTCTGGTACGGCGATCCGGATGAAGACCACGGCGCGGCCACCTTGGAAGGCGGTGATGTGATGCCAATCGGCAACGGTGTGGTACTGATCGGCATGGGCGAGCGCACCTCGCATCAAGCCATCGGCCAACTGGCGTTATCGCTGTTCAAAGGCGGCGCAGTGCAACGGGTGATCGTCGCCGGCCTGCCAAAATCCCGCGCGGCCATGCACCTAGACACCGTGTTTAGCTTCTGCGACCGCGACTTGGTGACCATCTTCCCATCCGTGGTTAACCAGATTGTCGCCTTCAGTATTCGCCCCGACGAAAGCCGGCCGGGCGGCATGGACATTCGCCGCGAGCCAAAATCCTTCCTCGATGTAGTGGCCGAATCGCTGAACCTGAAAAAGCTCCGTGTGGTGCAAACCGGCGGTGACAGCTTTGAAGCCGAGCGCGAGCAGTGGGACGACGGCAACAACGTGGTCTGCCTAGAACCGGGCGTAGTGGTCGGCTACGACCGCAACACCTCCACCAACACCTTGCTGCGCAAAGCCGGCGTGGAAGTCATCACCATCAGCGCCAGCGAACTCGGCCGTGGCCGTGGCGGCGGTCACTGCATGACCTGTCCGATCATCCGCGACCCAATCGACTATTAAGAATCGATCACGATCTGCTGCGCTCACTCAGGCGGCGTTGAAAACAGGCTCGGGCTGCTCATTTACAGCTCGTAAACTCCGCGCCCTCGCCTGTTTTCGCCTTGCCTGAGCATCGCTCGCGACGATCCTGATTCGATTCTGCGCCACCTAATTAGCTGCGCGTTAAAGCACAGACAACGTTCTCAAGAGGAAACTCGACATGGCTTTCAATATGCACAACCGCAACCTGCTTAGCCTGATGCATCACTCCAAGCGCGAACTGATGTTCCTGCTCGACCTGTCGCGCGACCTCAAGCGGGCCAAATACAGTGGCACCGAGGCCCAGCACCTGAAGGGCAAGAACATTGCCCTGATCTTTGAAAAGACCTCGACCCGCACCCGTTGCGCCTTCGAAGTAGCGGCCTATGACCAAGGTGCCAACGTCACCTACATCGACCCGAACTCCTCGCAGATCGGCCACAAAGAAACCATGAAAGACACCGCCCGCGTGCTCGGGCGCATGTACGACGCCATCGAGTACCGTGGTTTCAAACAGGAAATCGTCGAAGACCTGGCCAAGTTCGCCGGCGTGCCGGTGTTCAACGGTCTGACCGACGAATATCACCCAACCCAGATGCTCGCCGACGTGCTGACCATGCGTGAACACAGCGACAAGCCACTGCACGACATCAGCTACGCCTACCTGGGCGATGCGCGTAACAACATGGGTAACTCGCTGCTGCTGATCGGCGCCAAACTGGGCATGGACGTGCGCATCGCCGCCCCCAAAGAACTCTGGCCGCATGAAGAATTTGTCGCTCAATGCAAGGCCTTCGCTGCCGAAAGCGGTGCGCGCATCACCCTGACTGAAGACCCGCAAGCGGCGGTCAAAGATGTCGATTTCATCCACACCGACGTGTGGGTTTCGATGGGCGAGCCAGTGGAAGCCTGGGGCGACCGAATCAAGCTGCTGCTGCCGTATCAGGTCAACAGCGCCATGATGAAGGCCAGCGGCACCCCGCGCACCCAGTTCATGCACTGCCTGCCGGCGTTCCACAACACCGACACCAAGGTCGGCAAGCAATTGGTGGCGCAGTACCCGTTCCTCGCCGACGGCGTGGAAGTGACCGAAGAGGTGTTCGAGTCGCCGGCCTGCATCGCCTTCGACCAAGCGGAAAACCGCATGCACACCATTAAGGCAGTGATGGTCGCCACCCTCGGCAACGTCTAAGCATCAGCTTGGATCTCTTGATCGTCGGCCATGCTGCGTTGCAATTGGGCTCGGGCTGCTCATTTACAGCCCGTAAACTCCGCGCCCTCGCCCAATTGCGCCTTGCCTGGCTCTAGCTCAAAAGACCCAAAACCGATTCTGATCACCGTGCCAGCGAGGCCGAGGCACAGCCAAAACCTCGCATAGCAATTCCTCAGGCTGGCAAACCCCGCAAGGGTTTGCCAGCCGTTTTGATTCAGGAGAACAGTATGCGTCTAGTGATCGCTTTGGGCGGCAACGCCCTGTTACGCCGTGGCGAAGCCATGACCGCCGAGAATCAGCGCGACAACGTGCGCATTGCCTGCGAGCAGATCGCCAAGATCGCCCTCGGCAATGAACTGGTGGTAGCCCACGGTAACGGCCCGCAAGTTGGCCTATTGGCCTTGCAAGGCAATGCCTACGATGCCCGCAACCCCTTCCCGCTGGACGTACTCGGCGCGGAAACCGAAGGCATGATCGGCTACATGATCGAACAGGAGCTGGGCAACCTGCTGCCGGTCGAGGTGCCTTTCGCCACCCTGCTCACTCAGGTTGAAGTTGACCCGGCAGACCCGGCCTTCCAGAACATGAGCAAGCCAATCGGCCCGGTCTATCCGAAGGATGAGGCCGAGCGCCTAGCAGCCGAAAAAGGCTGGACCATCGCCCCGGATGGCGACAAGTTCCGCCGCGTGGTGGCCAGCCCAAGGCCCAAGCGTATCTTCGAGATACGCCCGCTCAAGTGGCTGCTGGAAAAAGGCACCATCGTTATCGCCGCCGGCGGTGGCGGCATCCCGACCATGTACCAAGACGGCAAACTGGTGGGCGTCGAGGCGGTGATCGACAAAGATCTGTGCTCGGCGTTTCTGGCCAAAGAACTGGAGGCCGACTTGCTGGTGATTGCCACCGACGTGGACGCCGTGTGCATCGACTGGGGCCAGCCAACCCAAAAAGCGGTGGCCCAAGCCCATCCAGATGAGCTGGAGAAACTCGGCTTTGCCGCCGGTTCCATGGGCCCCAAGGTGCAGGCGGCCTGCGAGTTTGCCCGTAACACCGGCAAGGTCGCGGTGATAGGTTCGCTACCCGATATTGAAGCGATCGTTCGGGGCACGGCGGGCACCCGCATCAGCACCGCCCACGCCGGCATCAGCTACCGCTAAGCCGTCCGCTCACAGGCCCGATCAGCGTATCGGGCCTGACCTTTTTAGGCGCCAACCCAGCTACTATTGACGACGCCTTAAGCCCCGCACAAGGACGCCAGCATGGCTGCTGCCAGTAAAAAAATGAGCCTCACGGCCCTGACCACCTTGGTCGCGGTAAATATGATGGGCTCAGGCATCATCATGCTGCCCTCGAGCATGGCGCAGATAGGCGCGGTGTCCTTGCTGTCTTGGATAATCACGGCCATCGGCTCGATGGCAATTGCCTACTGCTTTGCTCAGTGCGGCATCTATTGCCCACGCGCCGGCGGCATGTCCGCCTACACCGAGGAGGCGCATGGTAAGTCGGCGTTCTTCCTTTGCTCGTACCTGTATTTTCTGTCCTTGGTGATCGGCAACGTGGCCATCGGCATCTCGGCGGTCGGCTACCTCACACCCTTCTTTCCGTGGTTGGGTAGCGGCGCTATTCCACTGTTTATCGGCACCGCCGGATTAATTTGGCTGACCACCTTGGCCAACTTCGGCGGCCCGAACATTACCGGCAAGCTCGGCTCCATCACCGTTTGGGGGGTGATTATCCCGGTCGCTGGCCTCAGCGTGATTGGCTGGTTCTGGTTTGACCCCGCGGTCTTTGCGCAAGCTTGGAACCCCGGCAATCTGGCCATTAGCGATGCCATCACCCAGAGCATCCCCTTAACCCTGTGGGCGTTTTTGGGCATGGAATCGGCGGCGCAAAATTTCGATGCGGTCGACAATCCCAAGCGCAACGTGCCGCTGGCCTGCTTGTTCGGCACACTCGGCGCGGCGGTGGTGTACGTGCTGTCTACCACTGTGATCCAAGGCATAGTGCCAAACGCCGAACTGGCTAACTCCAGCGCGCCCTTCGCCTTCGTTTATGCCCGGATGTTCAATGACGGCATCGGCAATATCATCATGGCGCTGGCGGTCATGGCCTGTATCGGCTCACTACTCGGCTGGCAATTCACCCTAGCGCAAACCGCCAAGGTCACCGCCGATCAAGGCCTGTTTCCCAAGCTGTTTGCCCGCGTATCGGCGCGTAATGCACCACTACTCGGGCTGATTTTTTGCGGGGTGATGCAAACGCTGGTGGCGCTCTCGACCATCTCGCCAAACGCCAGCGCGCAGTTTAATAAGCTGATTAATCTGGCCGCCGTAACCAATTTAATCCCCTATATCACCTCGCTCTCAGCCCTTTTGGTGATCATGCACAAGGCCGAGGTGAGCGTGGCGATCTTCCGCCGCAACAGCCTGATCATGCTAGTCGGGCTGTTCTACTGCCTATACGCCCTGTACGCCTCAGGGTTGGAAGCGGTGTTCGGCGCAACCTTGGTGATGGCCTTTGGTTACCTGCTGTTTGGCAGCATCGCCAAGCGCTTTGTCGACAGCCTAGACAGCTTGCACAAATCATGAGGAACCACGCGATGCACCCGACCCTTGCGCGCCGCGCGGCGACCTTACTGCTGCTGGCCCTGACCAGCTGGCCGCTGTACGGGCAGGCCGACACCCTGCAACGGATTCGCAGCAGCAATAGTTTCACCCTCGGTTTTGTCCCCGGCGATCCACCCTTCTCCGATGGCGACAGCCTGAATGCTCAGGGTTATGCGATTGATCTGTGCCGGCAAGTGGCGGAGCGACTCAAACTGCAATTGGCCCTGCCCGACTTGCAACTGCGCTATCAGCCGCTGGCGGCCAGCGACATGCTCAACGCAGTCAGCGACGGCCGCGTGGATATCCTTTGCAGCTCCGTGGTGGAAACCCTCAAACGCCGCGAGCAGGTGAGTTTCTCCCTGCCATTTTTTACCGCCGGCATGGGCGTGATCGTGCGTAAAGACGCACCGCCAAGCCTGCTGGCCCCGCTGCAAGGCGAGCGGCTAGAAAAATCGCCGACGTGGCGCGCCACTATTAACCACGGCCTGAATCGCCACAGCTTTGCGGTACTGACCAACACCGTGAGTGTCGATTGGGCGCGCGCCAAAATGCGCGCACTGGGCCTGCAATCGAAACTAATCGAGGTCAGCAGCAATCAAGAGGGCGTGGCCATGGTCGCCAGCGGCAAGGTCGATGCGTTTTTAGCTGACCGCTTAGTGCTGCTCAACTATCAAGCGCAACACCCCGAGGCGGAGCAATTGCTGGTGCCCGAGCGCTTATTTGACGTCATGCCAGTAGCCTTGCCGCTGGCCCGCAACGATGAGGATTTTCGTCTACAGGTGGACAGCGCGCTGAGCGCATTCAATCGCTCAGCGCCGGGTGAAGCCCTGTATCAACAGTACTTCGGCGCACCCAGCGAACAAACCCGCCTACTGCTGCGCCTGTACTCACGGCCTTAAGCCAGCTCTGCCACGGCCCGCCACGCTTGGTCGACGGCGCCGTGCAGGTACGGGTCCCAGCCGGCGTCGGAGTTGGCGATACTCACCCGGCCTAAGGGCTGGCGAGCCAACTGCATAAGCGCCTCGCCGCCATCTTCGCCATCAAATAGCGGATTGCTGTAATAGGAATAGCCATGCGGCCAACGATTAACGGTGATGGCCAAAATGTCGCGCTGCTGATCGAAGCCACCGGCACCGAGCATGCGCTGTAACTGGTCACGGATCGCCGCTTCGTATTGGCCAAAGCTGCTCGCATAGATCAGCCCGCGGGCGGCTCGCGCTTGGCTGCGCAAGTCGGGGCCCGCACCCTCGACGTGCGGCACATGGACCATATGCAGGCAAATTGGCTGGGCTGGATCGTGCGGCGCACGGTAGCCACCGAGGTCTACCGGATAATCAAGTTTGACCTGAGCAAAGGGCATGGCCGGCGAATAGATTTCCTGCACGCCGAGCTTGACCCAGCTCTGCCAATTAGCAATCAGCACGTTGGCGTAAACCATCGGCAACTTGACGTTCTGCCTTAGGGCATGAGCCTGCGGCGCGGGCAGATCGCGTAACAGGTACGGAATCATCATGTTGTAGCAGGCCAGTACGCAGTGTTTAGCGCGCACTCGGTGCAACTGACCGGCCGTGCTGTAGCCCACATCGACCCCACCGTCGCGGTTCTGCACACTCACGGCCGTGCTATTGAGGCGCAGCCTAACTGGCGCGCCGGCCACGTCCAGTTGGCGGTAATCGAAGGGCGCCAAAACCACATCGTCCATGCTGTTACCCGGCGCGACCAGAGGGATCAAACCGCGCACTAACAAGCGCGCCAGCGAGGCGTTGCCATCGGGGAAGTGGTAGATATACGGCTCCTCGCCAGCCTCCTCCTCATCGGCCAAGCCTAAACCGGCAAAGCCCGGATAGCCTGCGTAGCGGGCAAAGCTGGCGGGCATAAAGTCAATCCGATAACCATATTCGTCACTGCTGCGCTGCTGAAAATAGGCGATCGCCGTGGGGCTTAAACGCACATGCAAACGCAAGTAATCGTGGTAACTGATCGAGGTTAAAAATTGCTCCTTAGCACTCACATCATGTTCGGGCAGGTAATCCTGCTCGTCCTCATATAACTGCTGCAACTGTGTGCGCTCAGCCGCTGACAACGGAAAACCGGCGATAAAATCGGCCCAGTTCGGATCCTCCTCGTCAGCATCCGGCTGGCCCGCGAGCAGACGATCGGCACCGAATGTTTGCCGGTCGAAGAACACCCCACTGCTCAGCTCTAGGTCGTCATACAGGTGCGCGAGAAAGGCCTTATCAAACCGCTGGAGCTTGACCCCCAGTTGCTCAAGTAGCTGGTACATAGGCGCGCTGAAGTTGTGCTTGGGCGAGTCCAGCGACTCACTGCCGCCATACGCCAAAAACATCCGCCCGCCGGCACTGAATTCGTTGCGCTTGGCGTGACCACCAAAGTCATCGTGGTTATCCAGCAGCAGAATCCGCGCCGCCGGGTGCTTTTGCCGATAGAACCAAGCCGCCGCCAGGCCGCTGATGCCGGCCCCGACCACCACCAAGTCGTAGTCTTCCTCGACCTTGAGGCCCTCAACATTGAAGACCTTCTTCTCCCAGCCCAACTGGTGGGCCACATCAAATGCACCGGCATGGCTGCCGCGCAAACCGCTCAGGGCCGGCGGGTAATAACGCTCCTGCAGAGCGGCCTGCAGCAACTGCACAGGCGTCATACCGGCGGCGATGGTGAGGGCCGCTCCATTGAGAAAATCGCGCCTACTGATGCTCATTTCAACTCCAAAAAAAATGCCCCGCAATGCAGGGCCAAGGTAGTTGCACTCAAACAATAATTTATTGCTGAGCCGTGGCCAGCTTGCGCCAATAGCGCGTCATCACCTTGGTGGTGCGTGGGCTAATGGGCTCAAACACATAGAAAGACTCGATCTCCTCAGCGCTCGGCGCGTAGCGGCCATCCTTGGCGGCTTGCCCCACTTGCTGCGCGCGCATGACGGCGCTCGGGTAAGTGTTGTAGGCGGTCAGGGTCGAAGCTACATGCGGGTCGAGCAGGTAGTTAATCCAACTATAGGCTGCGGCCTTGTTTTTTGCGTCTTTGGGGATGCCCATCATGGTGAACCAGATAGGTGTTTGGTCTTTCGGAGTGATGTAGCGAATGTCCATGTCCAGTTTGTTTTCCCGCACGATGCGCTGCACCACTCCGGCGTCGCCACTCCAAGCCATGGCAACGCACAGGTCGCCTCGGGTGATGGGGTCGCGCGAGGTGGAAGTAACCTGCGTGACGGCCGGCCAAACCAGTTTTAGCTGATCAAACGCCGCCTGGTAGTCGTCTGGATTTTCGCTGCTGGGATTCTTGCCCAGATAGCGCAGCATCAGCGAAAACACATCTTGCGGCGAGTCGAGCATCGACACCCCGCAGCCCTTTAATTTATTCACCACCTCAGGTTTAAACAGCAAATCCCAGGTGTTCAGATCGAAGTCAGCACCCAAGATTGCCTGAACCTTCTTGACGTTAACCAACATGCCATCGGTGCCCCACAAAAACGGCACGCCGTACTTATTTTGCGGATCATGGCTTTGCAGTTTTTTCAGCAGGGCGGGGTCGAGATGGCGTTTATTGGGGATTTTCGCCCAATCCAGCTCTTGGTAAGCGCCAGCCTTGGCCTGTTTGACCATAAAAGATGACGACGGATAGACCACGTCATAGCCGGAGTTACCAGCCAGCAGCTTGGCTTCTAGGGTGTCATCGCTGTCGAGGATGTCGTAATGCAACTGCAAACCGTGGGGCTGACTAAAGGCATCGATGCTGGCCTGCGGGATCAACTCCGACCAGTTCAATACGTTCAACTGCGCTCGTTCGGCGGCCAACGGCGAGGTTGCCAGCGTCAGGGTGCCGACCAGCAATAAGGCGGCGCGGTTATAGGCGTTGCTTCGCATAAATAGTCTCACTGGCGTTAACCTGAGGTGCAAATAAGGTTAGGCGACAGTAGCCAGCACCACGCGAAGCAACAACACGCGTTTAGGGCACCGGCCTGTTAGAAAAACTAATAGCTATGCCCCTGACTCCCGTGCGTCGCTGGCCAACTTATCCAGCAACCACAGGCGAAACGCGCGAGCTGGCGGGGTTAATACACCGCCGGGCGTCAGTAACAAATAGGCCTCAAGGCTACTTTGCTGCGGCAAAGGGCGAACCAAGCGACCACTGGCCAACTCCTCAGCCACCAACAATTGATTGCTTAGCGCAATCCCGGCACCGGCCAACGCCAGTTCCAGCACCTGATCGGCACTGCCGTAAGACATCTCGCTGCTCGGTCGCGCCTGCAGCCCTTGCAGGCGCAGCCACTGGCCCCACCAACTGCCGTCATCCTCATGCAGAAGCGTGTGCTGCAACAGGTCGGCAACGCACAGCAGCGGCCCCTGTTGCTGCAAGAACGCCGGCGAGCAGACGGGGAAAATCAGTGGCCGCAGCAACACCTCACTGGCGTTCTGAAACTCCTGCGGCTCACCAAAGGCAATGCCCAGATCCGCCCGCTCGGGCGTGACCTCGGTAAATGACGCGCTGGCCTCTAGGGCGATGCGCAGCTCAGGATGCAAGGCGCGAAACTCCGGCAATTGATGCCGCAACCAGCGCCCGGCAAAGCCCGGCACCACCAACAAGCGCAGCCAGCGCTGCTGCGCGCGCGACTCCAGCTCATAGGTGGCATCGGCAATCTGCGCCAGCGCCTGGCTGACTTGCTCGAAATAGCGTCGACCCTCGTCGGTCAGCAGCACACCGCGCGGGGTGCGCAGGAACAACGAGGTCTTCAGCCGCTCTTCAAGAGCTTTCACATGACGACCAATGGCCGGCTGGGTGACGCACAGTTCTTGGGCGGCGGCGACGTAGCTGCCGAGGCGGGCAGCCGCCTCAAAAGCACGCACGGCATTCAGCGAGGGTAAGCGATGGGCAGACATAATGCCGAGTCTCGATATTAGTTTTTTTAATACCGTAGCACACAAATCGCGTGTTGTGAGGCCGCCTCGGCCGGCCCTACGCTGGCGGACATACCCGCTTTGTGCCCTACGGAAATGCCATGACTGCACCTATTTACCACCCCAGCTTGTACGACCGTCAGACCTTCCACCCCAGCTACTGGGCCGCCCAAGTTAGCGCGCCAAGCTATACCCAGCTGGCCGGCGACACCCAAGTCGAAGTGGCGATTATTGGCGGCGGTTATGCCGGGCTTTCGAGCGCCCTGCACCTGGCTCGCGACCATGGCATCCAAGCCCTAGTGCTAGAAGCAGGCGCCATCGGCTGGGGCGCCAGCGGCCGGAATGCCGGCTTCAACACCCTACCGGCCAGCAAACTGTCGGCCAAAGAAGTCTTTCAGCGCTGGCCCGAGGCCGAGGCGCGGGCTTTTTTCGCCGCCCAGCGCGAAGGCCAGGCACTGGTCTATGAATTGGCCCAAGAGGAAAGTTTCGACCTGCAAGCCTGCGGCAGTGGCATCTTTCAAGTCGCCCACTCGCCCGGAGCCCACGCCGAACTGGCCGAAGAAGGTCGGCAACTGACACGCGCCGGGATTCCCAGCCGTTTGCTCAGCGCCAGCGAGTTCGCCAGCGTCGGCCACGCTGGGCCGGATCAGTTTGGCGCCCTGCACATGCTCGAAGGCGGCGGCATCAACCCCTTGCAACTTACCCACGGTCTGGCCGGCGCCGCCGCCCGCCACGGCGCACACATTTGCCCCCACTCGCCGATGCAGCACTGGCGTAAACACGCCGGCTGGCATGAGCTGATCACCCCCAACGGCACCGTGCGCGCTCGTCAGGTGGTGTTGGCCAGCAATGCCTATCGCGACAGTGAAGAACCGGCCGCCCTGCAAAATCGGGTGTTGCCGGCAATCTCCAACATTCTCGTGACCCGGCCGCTGAGTGAAGCGCAGTGGCAGGCGATCGGCCTGCACAATCTGGCACCGATGTCCGACACGCGCATGTTGGTCAGCTATTACCGGCGCTTGGCCGATGGCCGCCTGCTATTCGGCGCGCGCAGCGACACCTGGGGCGACCCGCGCCATGACGACAAAATGCGCGCCGCCCTAGAGCAATTGATCCAGAAAAAATTCCCCGACTGCGGCGTGCTCGAGAGCGAGTTCTTCTGGCGTGGGCTGGTTTCTGTGACCCGCAAGATGCTGCCGACCTGGGGCCGCGCGCCAGACGATGCCAGCGTGCTGTTCAACCTCGGCTGCTTCGGCTCCGGGGTCAATACCGCCGCTTGGATGGGCCGCGCCATGGCCCGCAGCATTGCCGGCAAGCCGCCTACCGTTAACGAAAACTCGGCGGTATTTCGCCAACTTCCGGCGCGCCTGCCGAGCAGTCCGTGGCTGCAACGCAAAGGGCTGCAACTGGCTTATCTGCACTATGCCCTGCAAGACCGCCGGCAATGAACAACAACCATTACAGCAAGGAAACTCGCATGCCGACCCCCACCGAAACCCTGATGCGCGAACGCTCCGCCCAGCACTTCATTGCCGGCCGTTATCAGCTGGGCAGCGGCGTGACGCAGCCGATCATCAACCCGGCCACCGAGGCAGCCGTGGGTGAATATGCCGAGGCCAGCGAAGCTGAGATGCAGCAAGCCATCTGCGCCGCGACTCAGGCGCAAAAAAGCTGGTGGGCACTCAGCGCGATGGAACGGGCCGATGCCCTGCATCAAGTTGCCGAGTTGCTGCTCAAGCAAAGCGCCAGCGTCGGCGAATGCCTGACCCGCGAAATGGGTAAGCCCTACCGCGAGGCCGAATGGGAAGCCGGCGCCTCGGCCTCGGCGTTTCGCTACTACGCCGAACTGGCGCGCCAAGAACAGGGCCGAGTGGCCGGCCCAGCGGTGGCTGGCCAGCTGCACATGACCATCAAAGAGCCGCTGGGTAATGTGGTGTCGATAGTGCCGTACAACTTCCCGGTGCTGCTGTTTGGCTGGCAGGCGGCAGCAGCCTTGGCGGCTGGCAACTCGATCATCGTCAAGCCCTCGGAGCTGACCCCGCTGACCCTGCTGCTACTGATGCCGGCCTTTGCCCATTTACCCGCCGGTTTGGTGCAGGTCATCACCGGCGGTGCGCAGGCCGGACGCTACTTGGTCGCGCATAAAGACACCCATGCGGTGGCCTTTACCGGCAGCGTTGGCGCCGGCCAAGCGGTGGCGCAAAGCGCCGCACTGCGCTTCAAACCGGCCTTGATCGAGGCCTCGGGCAACGACCCGTTTATTGTCATGCCTTCGGCGCCGGTAGAAATAGTCGCTCGTGGTGCGGCCTTCGCCGCCTTCCTCAACTGCGGGCAGGTATGCACCTCGGCCGAGCGCTTTTATGTGCATGAGGCGGTGTATGAGCGCTTCGTCACCGCCCTCGCCCGCGAGGCCCGCGCCCTGCGCATCGGCAACGGTCTAGGTTGCGTGGACATCGGCCCACTGGCCAGCCAACGCGACCGCGCACGCATCGAAGCCATAGTCGCGCGCGCCATCGAGCAGGGCGCGCGCGTAGTGTGTGGCGGCGAACGCCCGGCCGGCTTGGATACCGGTTGGTACTACCAACCGACGGTGCTGGAGGTCAGCCACGGGATGGACATCATGCACGGCGAGTGCTTCGGCCCGCTGGCGCCGGTGTGCAAGGTGCGTGATCTGGACGAAGCCATAGCACTGGCCAACGACTCCGAGTTTGGTCTGGGCGCCAACATCTACACCGAGAATCTGGCCGAAGCGATGCGCGCGATCAACGAGATCGAGTCCGGCATCGTGTGGGTTAACACGCCCCTGAATGACAACGATTGCGTGCCCTTTGGCGGCCGCAAAATGACCGGCCAAGGCCGTGAATTGGGCATCGAGGGGCTGGAGCAATTGCGCCGTTCAAAAATGGTGATGATCGCCCCGCAAGCACTCGATGACCCGGAATGGTTCCCCTATCCCGATGCGGAGTCATTCGCCGCCAGCAACAGCTAATCCTGAAAACCAACAACAAACTGCAACAGGAGAGTGTCCAGATGAATCGTCGTGACCTGTTAAAAGGCGCCAGTCTAACCATGGTTGCCGCCATGGCCAGCAGCGCCAGCTTCGGCGCCACCACCAGTAGCCCGAAAAAAATCATCGTGATCGGTGCCGGCATGGCTGGGCTGGCCGCCGCCCGGCAACTGACCGGCCAAGGCCATCAGGTCACGGTATTGGAGGGCCGCACACGTTTAGGTGGACGCACCTGGACCAGCGCCGTCTGGGCGGATGCGCCGGTAGACCTAGGTGCCTCATGGATTCACGAAATGGACGGCAACCCACTGACACCGCTGGCGCAAAAAGCCGGCGCACAACTGATCAGCACCAGCTACGACAGCGTCGTGGACTATGACCGCGACGGCCGCCCCATCAGCACCGCACGCAAACAACGCCTCGACGAGCTAAAGGGCGAGCATGAGTGGGCCATCAGCCAAGGGCAAAAAGCCAATCAGGACAGCTCGGTGCGCAGCACCATCGAAGACCAGCTGGACTGGTCGACCCTCAGCGAAGCGGACAAGGAGCTGCTCGGTTTCATCAGCAACAGCACGGTCGAGCAGGAATACGCCGGCAGCCGCAACGAGCTCTCCACCTATTGGTTCGACAGCATGGGCGGCTACGCGGGCGAAGATGCGGTGTTCGCCGACGGTTACCGCACGCTGGTCAACTATTTGGCCAGCAACCTCAACGTGCAGTTCGGCCAAACCGTTAAAAGCATCAACTCCAGCACCGCGCAGGTAAACGTGACCACTAACAAAGGCAGCTTCACGGCCGACCGGGTGATAGTCACGGTGCCGCTCGGCGTGCTGAAAAAGGGCGTGATCAAATTCACCCCGGCGCTACCCACTAAAAAAACCACGGCCATTGCCAAGCTCGGCATGGGCAACTTCAACAAATGCTACCTGCGCTTCCCGAGCCAGTTTTGGCCACAAGAAGATTGGCTGGAATACATCCCGCCGCAAAGCGAGCACGGCAAGTGGAGCCAGTGGCTGAATCTTGGTCGCTTAACTGGCCAGCCGATTCTGCTGGGTTTTAATGCCGGCGACTTCGGTGGCGAAATCGAGGCTTGGAGCGATGCGCAAATCGTCACCAGCGCCATGCTGCGGTTGCGGCAGATTTTCGGTGCCGGCATCCCCGAGCCGATTGGCTTTCAGATCACCCGCTGGAGCCAAGACCCCTTCGCCTACGGCGCCTTCTCTTTCTACAAACTCGGCTCGACCCCGACGATGCGCGACGACCTCGCCGCCCCCGTCAGCAACCGGCTGTTCTTCGCCGGCGAGGCCACCCACAAGCAGATGTTCGCCACGGCCCATGGCGCCTACCTGTCAGGGCTCAAAGCAGCCTCGCAGGCGGCCCTTTAACCCCGTAGGCGCGCCCACTCAGGGGCGCGCCTACGCCGCAAAAAACGCCTATTAGTCTCGGAGTCATGCGTGTCCATTACCCACCTAGAACAAACTGCCAGCCTCCTTCTCACTCGCTCAAGCCCAGTCGCAATGCCACTTGGCACGCCCGTCGCCATCACCTCGGTGCACAACATCGAAAGCGCCGGCAATCTCGACAGCGGCGTTTGGGAGTGCACACCCGGGCGCTGGCGGCGGCAGGTCATGCAGCCGGAGTTTTGTCATTTCATCCAAGGGCGCGGCACCTTTATCCCAGACGTTGGCGTACCCATCGAGATTCAAGCCGGCGATGCCCTGTTATTTCCCGCCAATAGCACCGGCGTTTGGGACATTACCGAGACCGTGCGTAAGAGCTATGTGCTGATCGGTTAAGCATCCCCAACGCACACACCCATTTGATTGACTTAGGCCCGCTAATGCCCCTGCGTATTTGTATTTTGCAAACTGACATCCTGCGTCCAGAACTCATCGAGCAGTACCACTCCTACGGCCAGATGTTTGCGCAACTGTTCGCGCAACAACCCTTGGCCGTGGCGGTCGACATTTACAATGTGATTGAGGGCCATTACCCGCCAGCCGAGCAGCACTTTGCTGCTTATCTGGTGACCGGCAGCAAGGCCGATGCCTTTGGCACCGAGGCATG
This sequence comes from Pseudomonas sp., assembly GCA_044354115.1. Lineage (GTDB taxonomy): Bacteria > Pseudomonadota > Gammaproteobacteria > Pseudomonadales > Pseudomonadaceae > Aquipseudomonas. The sequence goes on from JBILAR010000014.1 coordinate 39,983, forward strand.
GATCGAGACCCTGCGCCGCTACCTGCTGCAGCGCCACCAACAGGGCGACAAGTTGCTCGGCATTTGCTTTGGCCATCAGTTGCTCGCGCTGTTACTGGGCGGCCACTGTGAGAGGGCCAAGCAAGGCTGGGGGCTTGGCGTACAGCGCTATCAATTACTTGCGCAAGCGGCGTGGATGAACCCGCCCTGCAACGAACTGAGCCTACTGGCCAGCCATCAAGATCAGGTCACACGCCTGCCGGCTGGCGCCACGCTCTTAGCCAGCAGTGGCTTTTGCCCGATCGCCGCGTATTCAATCGGCCAGCAGGTTTTGTGCTTCCAAGGTCACCCGGAATTTGTTCCTGAATACGCCCAAGCACTACTGAACATGCGCCAATCCAACTTCGACGCCGAACGCTATCAACAGGCGATCGACAGCCTGCGCGCACCGCATCAAGGCATCATGACCGCGCAGTGGATGCTGCGCTTTGTGGCTCAGGCAGCCGCTTGAAACATCGCTAGTCCAGGTTGCGCAGCGCCCGCGCCTGCTCGCGCAGCAGAAACTTCTGCACCTTGCCCGTGGAGGTTTTGATCAGCGGGCCGAACACCACATGGCCCGGCACCTTGAAGCGCGCCATGTGCTGCTGGCACCAGTCGATCACCTGTTCGGCAGTCAGCTCGGCGCCGTCGCGCGGGGTGACGAAGGCGCAGGGGGTTTCACCCCATTTGTCGTGCGGCATGGCCACTACGGCGGCTTCGAGTATCTGCGGGTGGCGATAGAGCACGTCTTCAACTTCGATCGAGGAGATGTTCTCGCCGCCGGAGATGATGATGTCTTTGCTGCGGTCCTTGATCTCGATATAGCCATCGGCATGCCACACGGCCAAGTCGCCGGAGTGGAACCAGCCGCCGGCGAACGCCTCGGCGGTGGCACTGGGATTTTTCAGATAGCCCTTCATCACCACGTTGCCGCGCATCATGATTTCGCCAATGCTCTGGCCGTCTTTGGGCATCGGTTGCAGGCTGTCAGGGTCGGCCACCATCAAGTCATCCAGCAAGGTGGCGCGCACGCCCTGACGGGACTTGAGCTTGGCCCGAGCGGCCGGTTCTTGCTCATCCCACTCGGACTTCCATTCACAGACCACACTCGGCCCGTAGGTTTCGGTCAGGCCATAAACGTGGGTAACGCGAAAATCCAAGGCTTCCATGGCTTGAATAACTGCAGCCGGTGGCGCTGCACCGGCGGTTAGCACCTTGACCGGCTGAGTCTTCAACGCCTGCAACTCGGGCGAGGCATTGGCGAGCATATTCAGCACGATCGGCGCGCCGCAGAAGTGATTAACCCCATGCTCGGCAAGCGCCGGATAAATCGCCTCGGCGCGCACATGCCTTAGGCACACGCTGGTGCCCACGGTGGCCGCCAACGACCACGGGAAACACCAGCCATTGCAATGAAACATCGGCAAGGTCCACAGGTACACCGGGTTGCGGCCCATGTCCCAGCAGAGCACGTTGGACAGCGCATTCAGGTGCGCGCCGCGATGGTGGTAGACCACCCCTTTCGGGTTGCCGGTGGTGCCCGAGGTGTAATTGAGGGCGATGGCCTGCCACTCGTCTTCGGGCATTTGCCAGGCGTAATCCGGGTCGCCTTCGGCCAATAACGCTTCGTAGTTGAGCTGGCCGATCAGCTGGCCCTCGCTGTAACTCGGGTCATCAATGCCGATTAGTAGTGGCCGCTTGGGTAGATGGCTGGTGGCGCGCAGGGCCACTTCGGCGAACTCTTTATCCACCAGCAGCACCTTAGCCTCGCCGTGCTGGAGGATAAAAGCGATGGCTTCGGCGTCCAGCCGGGTGTTGATGGCGTTGATCACCGCACCGCACATCGGGATGCCGAAATGCGCCTCAAATAACGCCGGGCCATTCGGGGCCAGCAGCGCCACCGTATCGCCCACCCCGATGCCGCGCAGACTCAAGGCCGAGGCCAATTGCCGGCAGCGCCGATAAGTCGCCCCCCAGCTCTGCCGTTGCGGGCCATTAATCAGCGCCAGCCGATCGGGATACACGCTGGCCGCGCGCTCGAGAAAGCTCAAGGGACTCAGCGCTTGGAAGTTCGCCGGATCACGCGGCATGGCGTATTCATAAGGGTTAAGTGCGTTCATCGGGCGTCTCCGTCGCAGGCCATACACAGACTGCGACCTTAGCAGGCTGGCGCACGTGAAGCAGCCCGACCTTGGTCGAAAGTCTCTCGGCAACTCGTTCAGGCAAGGTTCAGGTAGGGTTCAGCAAGCGTTCAGGGAGTTGTCGGTAACCTAGCTCCAGTCCCATTACGGGTTTCCAGAGACAGGAGAAACAGCATGAACGCAGTAGCTAAAATCGCCTTTGCCAGTGCCATCCTCGCCGCCAGCGCCGCCGTGCAGGCCGAAAACTTCGTTGGCCTGACTTGGGGTGAAACCAGCAATAACATTCAAAAATCATCGCAACTCAAGCAAAACCTCCCCGGCGCCTACGACCTCGATAACGTGATCAACAACAGCGGCACCTGGGGCATTCGTGCCGGCCAAAGCAGCGCCGATGCCCGTTACTATGTGACCTACGAGAACGTGTCCGACAACTACCATCACGACGCCAAAATGCGTCAAGAAAACCTCTTGGGCAGCTATGACCTGTTTATCCCGCTGGGTGACACTACTCGCCTGTTCGGTGGTGCTACTTTGGGCTTAACCAAACTCACCCAAGAATTTCGTGGAGCCAGCCGTGATAGCGATATTGGCTACGCCGCAGGGCTACAAGCCGGTATCCTGCAAAATGTCGGCAGCAACGCATCGCTGGAAGCCGGTTATCGCTACCTGCGCAGCAACGCCAGCGTCGAAGTCAGCCCGAGCGGCGAAAGCAAACTCGGCTCCCTCGACCTGCACAGCAGCTCCCAGGCGTATCTTGGCGCTAACTACCGTTTCTAAACACCACAGCAGCACTGCTAAGCAACAAACAACACGACGACCGGCCTAGCCCGGTCGTCGGCATTTGAGGGACTATTCGCCGTGAAAATTTTACTGGTCGAAGATGAGCAACTGCTACGCCATCACCTTGCTGTGCGCTTAGGCGAAAGCGGTTACATCGTCGACGCCGTGGCCGATGCCGAAGAAGCCTTGTACAGCGCCACTGAGTTTCACTACGACCTCGCCATCATCGACCTCGGCCTGCCCGGCATGAGTGGCCTAGACCTGATCCGCAACCTGCGTGAGCGCGGGCAAAAACTACCGATACTGATCCTCACCGCCCGTGGCAGCTGGCAAGACAAAGTCGAAGGTTTGGGCGCGGGGGCCGACGATTACGTGGTCAAACCTTTCCAATTTGAGGAGTTGGACGCGCGCTTGAATGTGCTGATGCGTCGCGCCGCCGGCTTCGTCCAACCGGCCATCCGCTGTGGCTCACTGCGTCTGGACCTGAACCGCAAACAAGCCTTTAGTGCTGAGCAAGCACTGGCGCTGACCGCCTACGAATACCGCTTACTGGAATACCTCATGCACCATCAGCAGCAGGTGGTTGCCAAGGAGCGCCTGATGGAGCAGCTGTACAACGATGACGCCGAGCACGACGCCAATGTCATCGAAGTATTGATCGGCCGCCTGCGCCGCAAGCTCGCCGCCTGTGGCCTGCAACCGATCGAAACGGTGCGCGGCCAAGGCTATATCTTCACCGAGACCTGCCGGTGATCCGCTCGTTTCGCCTGCGCCTGCTACTGGGTGCCAGCCTGTTAGTGTTGTGCAGCCTGCTGCTGATGCTGCCGGCCATGCGTGAAGCTTTTGACCGCGCGGTCGAGCAATTTGTTGCCGCGCGTTTAGCCGCCGATGCCAACACCCTAGTGGCGGCGGCCCAAGTGCGCGCGAAACGCTTACAAATGCCCCAGCGGGTGGCCGACGACGCCTTCAATTACACCGGCTCACGTTTGCTCGGCTATATCTATGACGCTAAAGGCCAGCAACTCTGGCGCTCGCCCTCGGCCGACGACGAGCGCCCGCTGTACCAGCCGGTGTTCGATGGACAATTGCAAACTCTCAGCCGCGCCGCCGACAGCGCCGGCCGTGGCTACTTCGTGTATGACCGCGAGATCACCCTTAATGGCTTAGGCCTAAGCGTGATCACCATGCAGCCGGTGGACGAGTTCGAGCATTTACAAAGTGGCTTTATCCGCCAGCTGGGTTTGTGGCTCGGCGGCGTTTTATTCACCCTGCTGTGCCTGTTGTGGCTGGGGCTTAGCTGGTTGCTGCGACCACTCGCCAGCCTGCGCCAACAACTGGATGAGATTGAAGCGGGCCAACGGCAGTTACTCGACGACGACGTGCCCAGCGAGGTGCTGCGTCTGACCCACTCGCTGAACCGCTTGCTCGACCACGAACGCCTGCAACGCGAACGCTATCGCGACACCTTGGGCGATTTAGCCCACAGCCTAAAAACCCCGCTAACAGTGCTGCAAAGCATTGCCGACGGACTGCGCCGGCAACCTGCACAGCATGAGCCGGTCAGCCAAATGCAAGAGCAGATCGGCCGCATGAGCCAGCAGATCGACTACCAATTGCAGCGCGCTACCCAGCGCCATGGCGTGTTACTCGGTCATCGCGTGCAACTGCAACCGCTGCTGCAATCGCTACTCGCCACCTTAGACAAGGTCTACGCCGACAAACGCGTGCAGGCCCAGTTAGTGTTCGACCCCGAACTCGGCGTGCACGCCGAAGACGCCGCCCTGCTTGAGCTGTTCGGCAATTTGCTGGAGAACGCTTACCGCCTGTGCCTGCATCAGGTGCAGGTGAGCGCCACGTTTGAAGATGACTGGCTACGCATCGACATCGAAGACGACGGCCCCGGCATTCCTCAGGCGCGCCGCGCGCTGGTGCTGCAACGCGGCATCCGCAGCGACAGCCTGCACCACGGCCAAGGCATCGGCTTGGCCGTGGTGCAGGACATTCTGGAGGGTTATCAAGGCCAGCTGCAGATCCTCGACTCGCCCCTCGGCGGCGCACGTTTCAGTGTGCGTTTGCCCCGCGCCAGCAGCCAACCCGCCGACGCTTAGTACGCCGCGCAACGTCCAGGTAAGCGCGCACGTCCGAGCGGCGGGCGTGACTCTATAGTCAGGCCCCGCGTCAGCTAGTCAATCCGAATCAAATTGAACCGCCGGCACCGGGTGTTTAATGGCTCGTGACGCTGGCCACGCCGTT
>JBILAR010000043.1:0-25276 GCA_044354115.1 Pseudomonas sp.
ACTGCTGACCCACGACCCAAGCCTCACCGCCTCCGCTACCCCCGCCTAGCTATTGCAGGAGTCTTTGCGTGATGTCTCGTTTACCGCTGATTGTTGGTTTTGGTGGCTATAACGCCGCCGGTCGTAGTTCTGCCCACCATGGTTTTCGCCGCACCGTCATTGAGTCGATGGACAGCCACAGCCGCCAAGAGACCCTCGCCGGTCTGGCGGTGATGATGCAGTTAATTAAGGTCTGCGAGGGTAACTACCAGCGCCTCGACGGCACGGCATTGAGCCTCGCCAACATCGAAAGTGAATACGCCGAGCAGATTCTCGCCGGCACCTTGGTACGCCGCATCGAGAAAAGCCACCTGGATGTGGACGCCGCGCCGTGGCAAAAGAACCTCAGCATGCTCGCCGACGCCGGCAAGCCGATGGGCTTTATCACCCTGCGCAAACAGTTGCCCGAACCGCTGCCCGCAGACTGGACGGTGGAGGCGCTGAACGACACCGAGGTGCAAGTCACCCTGTATGACGGCTGCGACTTTAAGGTCGATAGCTACCGCGAACTGCCGGTGAAGTCCGCCGGGCAACTGCCCAGCGGCTTCGAGCCGAAAGAGCTGTATCGCTCGCACTTCCATCCACGCGGCCTGCAAATGACCGTGGTCGCCGCCACCGATGCATTGCGCTCGATCGGCCTGCCATGGCAGAAAATCGTCGATCAGGTCGCGCCGGACGAAATCGCCGTGTACGCCAGCAGCATCATGAGCCAACTCGATGAAGACGGCTTCGGCGGCCTGATGCAAGCACGCTTAAAAGGCGGCCGGGTTACCGCCAAGCAACTGGCGCTGGGCCTGAACAGCATGCCGGCGGACTTTATTAACGCCTATGTGCTGGGCAGCGTCGGCAGCACCGGCAGCATCACTGGCGCCTGCGCGAGCTTCTTATACAACCTGCAAAAAGCCTGCGACATGATTACCAGCGGCCGCGCCCGGGTGGCCATCGTCGGCAGCAGCGAGGCACCGATCAACCAAGAATGTATCGACGGCTACGGCGCCATGGGCGCGCTGGCCACCGAAGCCGGCCTGCGCCAGATTGAAGGCCAAGAGCAGGCGGCCGGCGAGGTCGATTTTCGCCGTGCCAGCCGCCCCTTCGGGCAGAACTGCGGCTTTACCTTGGCCGAGTCCAGCCAGTTTGTGGTGCTGATGGACGACGAACTGGCCATGCAGTTGGGCGCGGATATTCACGGCGCGGTGCCGGATGTGTTTATCAATGCCGACGGCTTTAAAAAATCCATCTCCGCCCCCGGCCCCGGCAATTACCTGTGCATGGCCAAAGCCGTGGCCAGCGCCGTGCAACTGGTCGGTGCCGAGGCCGTGCGCTCACGCAGTTTCGTGCATGCCCACGGTTCCAGCACCCCAGCCAATAGGGTCACCGAGTCGGAGTTGCTCGACCGGGTGGCGGCCAACTTTGGCATTAGCGACTGGCCAATCACCGCGGTCAAAGCCTATGTCGGCCACTCGCTGGCCAGCGCCAGTGCCGACCAAATGATCTCGGCCCTCGGCAGTTTCAAGTACCAACTGATTCCGGGGATCAAAACCATCGACGCGGTGGCCGACGACGTACACCAAGCGCATCTGCGCATCTCTAAGGTCGATGTCTGCCGCGCCGAGCAACCGCTGGAAGTCTGCTTTATCAACTCCAAAGGCTTTGGCGGTAACAACGCCAGCGCCGTGTTGCTGGCCCCGCAGGTGGCCGAACGGATGCTGCGCAAACGCTATGGCAGCGAACGCTTCGCCGCCTATGTCGCGCTGCGCGAACAAACCCGCGCCGCCGCAAAGGCCTACGACCAGCAAGCGCTTAAGGGCCAACTGGACATCATCTACAACTTTGGCCAAGACCAAATCGACGACCAGCAGATTCAGATGGACGCCGCACAGATTCGCGTACCGGGCTTTAGCCAGCCATTAGTGTTTAAACCTGACCCGCGCTTTGCCGACATGCTTGAGTAGTTTTTATCCAGCCAGCGCAGACCGAGGCAAGGTGGTTATAAGCAGAGAATGAAACCGTATAAAGCGCTATAAATAAAATTGCTATGATCCCGCCCCAAAGCTGATTGGCAGCAGGCTCATAGGGTTAGGGAAACAACAATGGAAGTCGGCGTTTTAGGTTTTATTGTGGCGGGCTTAGTCGTCGGTTTTATTGTTGGTATGACCGGCGTGGGTGGTGGCTCGCTAATGACGCCGATTCTGTTGTGGTTCGGGATTAATCCGGCTACCGCCGTAGGCACCGACTTACTCTATGCCGCCATCACCAAATCCGGTGGCATCTTCGTTCATCAAAAAAACAAAAATATCGACTGGACTATTACCGGCTGGCTAACCCTCGGCAGTGTCCCGGCGGCAGCACTGACCTTATGGATATTGCACAACTTAACCACCGACACCCAAGCCATGAATGCGGTTATCAAGCAGACCTTGGGCTTTGTGTTGTTATTAACCGCGCTGGCGATTTTGTTCAAACAACAACTGCTCAACTTCGCCAGCAAGCATGCCGGTGATCACTACCACCTCAGCGGGCCGAGCCTGAACCTACTGACCGTGTTCACCGGCATCTTGCTCGGCACCATGGTCACCCTTACCTCCATTGGTGCGGGCGCGCTGGGCACCGTGGCGCTGTTTATTCTCTATCCCTTTTTGGCCACTAAGCGCTTAGTCGGCACCGAGATCGCCCACGCCGTGCCCTTAACCTTGGTCGCCGGTTTAGGTCACGCCAGCATGGGCAATATGGACTGGCATTTGCTCGGTTATCTATTGATCGGCTCGCTGCCGGGCATCTACATGGGCAGCCATTTATCCGGGCGCATCCCCGACCACGTGCTGCGCCCTTGCTTGGCGACCATGCTGATGTTTATCGGTTACAAGCTAGCGTTTTAATCCAACCACGCCGCCCGTAGGCCGGGTGAAACCCGGTTTTTTACCGCCGCACGATCATCTCGGGTGCCCTACAGCGATGCGGCGCGCCCCGCCCTTAATCCAGCGCGCGGGCCAGTTGAATCAACTCAGCGCGCCATTCGGCGGCTTGCGGCAAGGCCAGAAAAGAGGGATTGAGGAAGGATTCGCGCGCTTCATAAGTCAATGGCGCACCCTTCAAATCCAACACCTCGCCACCGGCACCTTCCAGTACCCCTTGGGCCGCCGCGGTGTCCCACTGCGAGGTTGGCGCTAGGCGCGGGTAACAATCGGCATTGCCTTCGGCCAGCAGGCAAAATTTCAGCGAGCTGCCGACGCTGGCCAATTGCAAATCACCAAACCGCTCGTTCAACCCTTCCAGCAAACGCTCTTGCGCCGGGCTGGAATGACGTTTGCTGGCGACCAAGGTGAAGGCCTCGGGCGGCGCGATGCGCACAAAAATTTGCTCGGGTTCGGCCTGCAGCTCGGCGCGAAACGCCCCCAAGCCGGCACCGCCGTAATAACAGCGGCCACTGGTAGGGATGCCGACCACGCCAAACACCACCCGGCCTTGCTCGATCAGGGCGACGTTAACGGTGAACTCCTCACTGCCTGCGATAAATTCTTTAGTGCCATCCAGCGGATCGACCAACCACCAGCGCGTCCACTGGCAGCGATCGCTCAATGGAATATCCGCAGCCTCCTCCGACAGCACCGGAATATCTGGCGCCAGCGCCGTGAGACCGGCCAACAACAGGTGATGCGCGGCCAAATCGGCAGCGGTAACGGGCGAGGCATCGGCCTTTGCTGTGACTAGAGTGTCGTTGCGCCAGAACGGCAGGGTGGCAAGCCCAGCCTGACGAACTAGCTCGATTACGGCGGGCAAATAAGGCTGCGTCATAAACTGAATTCTCCACGTTGGGTGAGCAGGTCGCGCACCAGATACAGGGCCGCCAAGGCACGCCCTTCGCTAAAATTGGGCCGGGCAATCAAGCTCGATAGCTCGCCCAGATGCACCCGCTCGACCCGCATCGGCTCCGGCTCATCGCCGGGCAAACTCTGCGGGTAGAGGTCGCGGGCCAGCACCACTTGAATCTTCTGGCTCATATAGCCCGGCGACAAACTCAGCTCGGTCAGCAGTTCGAGCGTGCGCGCGCCGAAACCGGCCTCCTCCATCAACTCGCGATTGGCCGCCACCAGCACGTCTTCGCCCGGCTCAATCAGGCCTTTGGGCAAGGAGATTTGATAGTCGTCGGTGCCGGCGCAGTATTCCTCGACCAGCAACGCGTGCTGGGCATCGGCCAGCGCCACTATCATCACCGCGCCATAGCCGGTGCCTTTGCTGGCCAAGCGCTCGTAGGTGCGTTCGACGCCATTGGCGAAGCGCAACTGCAACTCCTCCACTTTGAATAAGCGACTGCTCGCGACTATTTCGCGGGCGAGAACGGTAGGTTTCTGGCGCATAACGGGGCTCCTTGGCATGGCCGGCGCGTTATCATAGCGCGCCGCCGATAGTGCCGCGCTGGCCGACCCCTATTTCGTGCCCGCGCCCCGACGAGAACCGCCCATGCCCCAACTGCCCTGGCCCGCCATCGACACCGTGCTGCTCGACATGGACGGCACCCTGCTCGACCTGCATTTTGACAACCACTTTTGGCTCGAACACCTGCCGCAGCGCTACGCCGAACTGCACGGCCTCAGCCGCCAGCAGGCTGACGACGAATTGCTGCCACTGTTCCAGCAACATGCCGGCCAACTGAACTGGTACTGCACCGATTTTTGGAGCCGCGAGCTGAACCTCTCGGTGCGCGAACTCAAGCGTGAAGTGGCTCATCTAATTGCCTTGCGCCCAGACGCCGAGACTTTTCTACAAGCCCTGCGCGCGGCCGGCAAACGCGTCGCGCTGATCACCAATGCGCACCGCGACTCACTGTCGCTCAAGCTTGAGCGCATCCAACTGGCGCCCTATTTTGAGCGTTTAATCAGCTCCCACGACTACGGTTTCCCCAAGGAGAACCAGCAGTTCTGGCATGCCCTGCAGGCCGACTTTAGCTTCGACCCGGCGCGCACCTTGTTTATCGACGACAGCCTGCCGATTCTGCGCAGTGCCCGCGACTTTGGCGTCGCCCACCTGCTGGCGGTGCGCCAACCCGACAGCCAACAACCGCACAAAGACAGCCAAGAGTTTGCCGCCGTAGAGGATTACCGCGCCCTGCTGCCCTAAGTCCAGCCTGCGCGGTGATGCTTGCTTGGCGTGCGGCCAAACACCTACCGAGGCACATCAAGGGGCTATACTTGGGCCTTAATCCACCAGAGCAGCCGGCAATGCGCGGTCTTCGATTACTGTTGTGGGCACTGATTAGCGCGCTGCCGTTTACCGCCTTGCCGCTCAGCGCTGGTGAGTTGCGCCTGTGCCAGCAGGCGCCCGACAAATACGCCTACCGCTTAGAGCTGACCGAGCTGATTTTGCAGCGCACGGCCGCCCGCTATGGCCAGCTGAGGATCGCTCCCAGCACGCAACCGGACCCGACCCAAGAACGTTGCTTGGTTATGTTGCGCGACGGTTTGGTGGACATGGCCTTTGTGCCACCCACCGCGCAGCGCCTGCACGACTTGGCAATGATTCCGGTCGATCTGCACGCCGGCATGCTCGGCTATCGCCTGCTACTGATCCACAAGAACGATGCCGCGCGCTTTGCCCAAGTCAACGACCTCGAACAACTGCGGCAACTAACCGGCGGTTTTGGCAACCAGTGGGGCGATTTTTCGGTGTTTGCCAGCAATCAATTGCCGGTCGTTGGCATGGCCAATCCAAACACCTTACTGGCGATGTTAAACAAGCACCGATTCGACTATTTCCATCGCGGCCTGCATGAAGCTTGGGCCGATTTACAGACCCATGCGCAGGAGTTCCCCGACCTGATGGTCGAGCCGCATCTGGCGCTGGTGTATGACCTGCCGGTGTACTTCACCTTCAATCAAGCCAATCACCAGCTCAAACATCGCTTCGAAGATGGCCTGGCGCAACTCCAAGCCGACGGCAGCTTACGAGCACTTTTTTTGCGCCACTACGGCAAAGTTGCCGAGCAGGCGCAACTGCAAAAACGCACGCTGATCAAGCTCAACTACCCGCACCCGCCAGGCTTGCCTGCGATCGATACGCGCTTATGGCAGCAACCCTCGCCGCCATAAACGCTAACGACTCATGCAGTCGATCAATCGTCGTCGTGGTGCTTCTTGTGTTTCTTGTGCTTTTTACCGCCGTTACGGTTGTCGTGATAATCATCGCGATCATTGCCGCCACCGCCATAGGCATTACCCAAAGCACCACCGGCCGCACCACCCACGCCGGCACCAATCAGCCCGCCATTAGTACCGCCCACCTGCTTGCCTAACACCTGACCACCGGCCGCGCCTAAGCCACCACCAATCGCCGCTTCGGTACGATTATTTTTGTTCGCACCCACCGCACTGCCGGCCGCGCCGCCCACACCCGCGCCAATGGTCGCGCCAGTAGAGCCACCCACCTGCTGACCCACCACGCTACCGAGCACGCCACCCAGAGCACCACCGACACCCGCCGTGGTGTTATCACCCGCCACCGCCATGCCACAGCTCAAACCAAGACAGCCAACCAGCAAGGACCAACGCTTCATTTTCGCAACGACCTTAAAAAGTAAACCGAGGCGCAATTTTGCGGGGCCGACGCCGCGACCACAAGCACTAGAAACGGCCATTGGGCGACCAATCACGGCCTGCTAAGAATGTTTAAACGCTGGGGAACTGGCGTCGATTACGGCAGTCTGCGGTGTCAATTTTGACAGCACCAAAGCTGCTAATAACTATCGCCAACACGTATAACCACAGTGGCGAAATTCGCTCTATGATTCAGCCATGAGCAGCAAAAAGGGGAACGCGTATGCAGATAACCGCAACCAACAGCAGCTTGTCGCTCTCGACCCAGATCATTGCCAGAGCGGATACGTGACGCAAAATCTGCACCCCCGGAACATCCGGAACAGATGACCGCACTGCCGACCTCACGCTTGATCGAGTCAGTTAGAACCAAGCCCGCCGTGAACCAAACCAGCCTCATTGCCGCACGTTTGCCGCTCAGCTATACAGTGTTAATCGCCAGCCACGGCCAGTCGATAGTTACTTGGCTCCACCCGCAAGAGCCATCGGCAACGCCTCTGGATATAAGTAACCGACACTGCAACTGCACGACAAAGTAACAGGTGATGCGCTGGCTCAACGTGCACAGAACACCGGCCGGCAACGGCCAGCGATAGGCAACAACCGCAAGAACCGTAACTGTACACAACACCCGCGCTTGATCTGCCCTACGCAGACACGCACAAAAAACCGCCTTAGGGCGGTTTTTTTATGGCTATGTCCCAGTTATGTGTTGCACACAGCTTTTGTCGGGTGGGTTAGGCCGCGCCCGCTCCCGGTGGGCTTTCGGTACTCACCCCATCCATAGGGATTGCGCGAACCACGGCCTGCCAACAACGCAAAACCCGACCGCGCCGTAACCCACCATGGCGCTAGACCGGCAAACCGCATGGTGGGTTACGCGGCGCCCGGCTTGCGCGGCGATGCAAGCAACCACCGCCCACGCCACTAACCCACCCTACGAATTACCGCGCTCAACCCGGATCGCCAGCAAGCTGGCTCCTACAAAGGGCCGCACGCTTCTCCAACAGTTAACGAATACATAGCCTTTTTTGTGCTTTTAAATCCTGCATTTACCGCATTGCCAACTGCGCTTGAACCCAAGCGCGAACCTGCGCGTAAGGGTAATTCTCCAGCGTGGCAAAGCCATGAACACTGCGTGCTTTTAGTTTGGTGAACAGCGGCACGCTGATCCCACAAAGAAACCGCGTTAGGCACTCGACGCTGGCCGGCGTGCCTTTTAGCGCTTGGTGGCGCTGACTAAAATCGCCGCATAAGGCCTGAAAATTTTGCCCGACCAATGCCGGTAGCAACGGAGGCTCCGGCAAGTGCGCGATCTGCCCAGCGCACACCGAGCAATGCCCGCAGTGCAAGGGTGCTTGAGTATCGCCAAAGTAGGCGGCGAGGCGTTGGCTCAGGCACTGCTCGCTGGCAAACAACGCCAGCATGGCGTGAATCCGGGCAATCTCACTGATTTCCTTGGCCTGAAAATAATCGTGCAGCTCAAGGCTTAAGGCCGCCGGATCAAACTGCGGTTGCAGCAGCGCGTAGACCTCGGTCATCTGCTTGCTTTCCAGCTCGATCCAGCCTTTCTCCTGGAAGTAATCCAGCGCCTTGACCACCCGGCTGCGCTCGGCCTGATGCACTTGATAAAGCGCCTCGAAATCCACCGTACACCAAGTCCGGGCACGACTGGAGCTGTGCACCAGCGCCTCGACGAACTGCCGGCGCTCGCCGCTAAACTGCGCCAGCAACGCCTCGGGTTCGAGCAGGTACTTAAACTTGTACTCGGCAAAGTAGGCGTAACGCGGGGCAATAATGCCTTTGAGCTCCAACTGCACCAACAGCGTTTTCAGCGGCAGTTGACGAATATTGCTCTGCTCCGACAAGGCATTCAGCAGCAGCTCCCATTGCTGATCCGCCGCCGCGCCCTGCAACTCATCCAGCACGCAGCGAATGCCGTCCAGCTCCGGCGTGTCGCCGTAGACGAAGTTCTCCAGCACATTTAGGCTGTCGCGATTGGCCAACACCAGGCAATCGGACGGCTGCCCATCGCGGCCGGCGCGGCCAATTTCTTGGCTGTAATTCTCGATCGACTTGGGCAGGTCGAAATGCACCACGTTGCGGATGTCACTCTTGTCGATGCCCATGCCGAAGGCGATGGTGGCGACGATGCAATTGAGCTTACCGGCCATAAACTGCTGCTGAATCGCCTCACGTTGATCGTGTGGCATACCAGCGTGATAGGCGTTAGCCGGGATACCGCGCCGGCTTAAATGCTCGGCTATCTGCTCGGCGGTTTTTTGCAGGGTCACATAAACGATGCTCGGCTGGCCGCTGCGCGCCGTTAACCACTCGACCAACCGGCGTTGTTTGTCGCGACCCGCCACCGGTTCGACCAGCAGGTTAAGGTTGGGCCGGTAGAAACCCGTGCGGATCACATCATCAGCGGCGATGGCGAACTTGGCCTGCATGTCGGCGATCACCGCCGGCGTCGCAGTGGCGGTCAGCAGCAGCGCTTGGGGGATGCCGAACTGGCGCTGGTAGTCGGGCAACTTGAGGTAATCCGGGCGAAAGTTATGCCCCCACTCGGAGATGCAATGTGCCTCGTCGACCACCAACAGGGAGATCGGCACCTGTTGGATAAAGTGGCGGAAACGCTCGTTCTTCAGCCGCTCCACCGAGATCATCAGCACCTTCAGCTCGCCGGCCTTGGCCCGCGCCATTACCGCACTGGTTTGCTCGCGGCTCTGCGCCGAGTCGATGCTGGCGGCGCTGATGCCACGCTTGGCGAGAAACGCCAACTGATCCGCCATCAAGGCCAACAACGGTGAAACCACTAGGGTCAGGTGCGGCAAATGCAGCGCGGCTAATTGATAGCACAGCGACTTGCCAGACCCGGTGGGGAAGATCGCCGCCGCCGAACGCCCGGCCAGCACGGCACTGATCGCCGCCTCTTGGCCGGGGCGAAACTGCTGGTAACCAAACACCCGATCGAGGGTGGCGTACATAGCGGTATTGTCCATTAAGCACTGCTCTCCATTGATTGATAACGTCGCCCTAGTTGCCGAGTAGCCGCCTAGCAGCCTGTCGGACTTAGGTCTGTCCTGCTGCGGAAAAGCCGGATTTGCTCATTTTTCGCGCTTTTCCTGTAAATAGAGAGGCGTTAAAGAGAGTGACTATTCGCCTCAAAAGAGCGCAAAAACTGCCTCAAACCGGTCTTTCCCTCGCTACGGACGCCTAAGCCAGACAGGCTGCTAGCGCAGACCACCGAGCAACAGCGCTTCGCCGGCTTCAATAGCCGCTAACGGCCCAGCCAACAACAGCGTATCGCCCGCGCACAGGCTCAACTCTGGGTTTAATGTCAAGGTTTCCTCGCCTCGGCGCACGCCCTGCACTTCGAGACCCAAAGACTCCAGCGCCAGCGTCTCGAGGCGCAGCCCGCAAGCATGGGCATCGGCGCTCAGATTGACCGCGTGCATTAACAGCCGCGCACTGCCATGGGCATCCAGTAGATCGACCTCGGCACCGTGGTAATAGCCATGCAGCAACTTGTAACGGCTGCGCCGTACGCCATCCATGCGCTGCTGCACTCGCGCGTGGGATACGCCCAACAACAGTAGCGCATGCGAGGCCAACATCAGGCTGGACTCAAGCACCTCAGGCACCACTTCCGTGGCACCCGCCGCCAATAGCTGGCTTTGCTGGCTGTCATCGCGGGTACGCACCAAAATCGGCAATTGGCTGTGTAGGCTGCGCGCCTGCTGGACAATTCGCAGGGCAATCTCGGCATTGTCCACGGCCACCACCAATAAGCGCGCTCGCGCCAAGCCGACCGCATGCAGCAAATCGGCGCGACTGCAGTCACCGTAATACACATTGCGCTCACCGGCGGCGGCCTCTTGCACGCGCACCGGATCGTCATCTAGGGCAATAAAGCCTTGCTGTTCCAGGTGCAAAAACCGCCCGATCGACTGCCCCACCCGGCCATAACCACACAGCACCACATGCCCATGCACCCGCGCAGTGGCTTGGCTGATGTCCTCCAGCGGGGTGTTCTGCCCCGCCCGCCGTTGCAGACGCGCCGCCAGCAACGGCGCGGCACGCAGCAGCAGTGGGGTGAGGGCCATGGAGCAAAAAGTCGCAGCCAGCAGGAGCTTTGCGTACGCATCTGGCAGTAACTGCGCCTGCTGAACTTGCGTCATCAGGGCGAAACAAAATTCGCCACCTTGCGCCAAGGCCAAGCCACTGCGCCAAGCGCTGTGCGTATCGCCACCCCGCAGCTTAACCAGCACCGCCACCAAGCCACCTTTGAGCAGCATCAGGGCGAGTGTCAGGGCCGCGATCAACGCGCCCTGACTGAGGAATAACTGCGGATCGATCAACATGCCGACGCTAACAAAAAACAACCCGAGCAAAACATCGCGAAACGGCCGGATGTCCGCTTCGATCTGATGACGGTAATGGCTTTCGCCCAGCAGCATGCCGGCGAGAAAAGCCCCCAACGCCATCGACAACCCTAACCAATGGGTCAGCCAAGCCGTCAGCAGCACTATTACCAGCGTCAAGGTGACAAACAGCTCCGCCGAGCGGGCGCTGGCCACCTCATGGAACAAGCGTGGCAACACCCAACGGCTGACCAGCAATAAACCCAGAAACAACAAGCACGCCTTGCCCAGCGTCAACCCCAGCTCGACATACCAAAGCCCGGCAGACTCAGCCGTGAGCGCCGGTAATAAGGTCAGCAGCAACACCGCCACCAAGTCTTGAAACAGCAGCACGCCAATCGCATTCTGCCCATGCGGGCTATGAATCTCGCCGAGGCTGGTCAGCTCTTTACTGACGATCGCGGTAGACGACAACGCCAAACCCAGCCCCAGCACCACGGCCACGCCGACCGGCAGTTGCAGCCAGAGCAGCAACCCGGCCAGCAGCGCCCCAGTAAGACCAACCTGCAAACTGCCCAGGCCAAACACCACATGGCGCAAAGCCAGCAGCCGCGGCAGGGAAAATTCCAAACCTAGGCTAAACAACAGAAACACCACGCCCAATTCGGCCAAATGCGGCAGGCTTTCGGCATCGCTTAGCCAGCTCAGGGCATTCGGGCCAATCAGCAGGCCAACACACAAATAACCCAACACCGCCGGCAAACGCAGCCGTCTGAACAGCGCAATCACCAGCAAAGAACAACTCAAAATAATCAACAAATTGGCAAACAAAAGGCAACTCCATCCAAGATCAATCAGCATGACCAAGCTCGGCGCTTAGGTCTAGACGCTATTACTGGCGAGTATTTTTAAATAACAGAATGCGCCGTGTTTAGCCGGTGCATGCACGGGCCTGTGGCTGCTAGGCTAGTGAGCTTTTCCGCACCGAGAAACGCCGCCATGACTGATCAGCCCGATAGCCAAACCACTGCCGGCCCGCTTGGCGCTGAGCCACTCAACAGTTGTGAGGCGCGGGTGCTCGGCTGCTTGATCGAGAAACAAGCCACCACCCCGGAAAGCTATCCGTTAACGCTAAATGCCGTGGTACTCGCCTGCAACCAAAAAACCAGCCGCGAACCATTGATGAGCCTAACTCCCGGCCAAGTTGGCCAGAGCCTGCGCAGCTTGGAGGGCCGTGGCCTCAGCCGGTTAGTCATGGGCAGCCGCGCCGACCGTTGGGAGCAGCGCAGCGAGAAAGCGCTGGAGTTGGTGCACGCCCAAGTGATTATCACCGGCCTGCTGCTGTTGCGCGGCCCGCAGACCCTGAATGAACTGCTGACCCGCAGCCAGCGCATGCACGACTTCGACGATACCGCCGATTTGCAGCACCAGCTCGAACGCCTGATCGGCCGAGGGCTGGCCTGCTTAGTGCCGCGCCAAGCCGGGCAACGCGAAGACCGCTATATGCACCTGCTGGGTAATCCGGCCGATCTACAGGCGGCGCTTAGTGCCCGCCCGAGCGAACGCAGCGACAGTCACGGCAGCGGCAGCGAGCGCTTTGAGGCATTGGAAGCACGCATCGCCGCTCTTGAGGCGCGACTGGCGCAGCTGGAAGAGTCAGACGCTGACGCAGAGTAATCAGCGCCCTGCGCACTGCTCAAGCGGATGACCGAGCGGTGCGCCAGTCATGCCGCCAAGGCTAGATCGACACCGGCTAAATCGAAAAGCGCGCCACTGTGGTGTTCAGGTCTATCGCCATGCGCGCCAGTTCTTGCCCGGCGGTGTCGGTGTGTTTAGCCCCGAGCAGGATTTGCTCGGACAAATCGCGAATGCCGATCAGGCTGCGGTCCACCTCGCGGGCTACTTGGGCTTGTTGCTCGGTGGCACTGGCGATCATCAGGTTGCGGTCGTTGATCTGTGAGATCGACTGGGTGATTTCTTCCAGCGCCATACCCGCCGCCTCGGCCACTTCCAAGGTGGCGCGCACCAAGCCACTGCTGCTCTGCATGGCATTGACCGCGTGCTCGGTATCGACGCGGATATTGCCGATCATCTGTTCAATTTCTTGGGTCGATTGCTGAGTACGATGAGCCAGCGCGCGCACCTCATCAGCAACCACGGCAAAGCCACGGCCGGCATCGCCAGCCCGCGCGGCTTCGATGGCGGCATTCAGCGCGAGTAAGTTGGTTTGTTCGGCGATCGAGCGAATCACATCCAGCACCTTGCTGATGTCGTGCACCCGGCCGGCCAGTTGCTCGATGCGCTGTGCGGTGCCGGTCACGCCATTGGCCAACTCGTTAATCGACTGCACGGTTTTATCCACCTGCTCGCGACCGCGCTGCGCCGCGTGCTCCGACTGCCGCGACGCCTCTGAGGTGCTGACCGCATTGCGCGCCACCTCATCCACCGCCGCGGTCATCTGATTGACCGCCGTTGCGGCCTGTTCGATCTCCATACTTTCGCGTTGCAAATTGGCCGCAGTCTCGCTGCTGACCGCGCTGAGCTCCTCGGACGAGGAGGCAACCTGATCCACGGCCGTGGAAATCTGCCGCATGATGGCGTTTAAGCTCTGCTGCATCTCACTCATATCGGCGAGCAAACTGTCGCGGTCGCCGGCACGTACCGGCACTCGCGTGCGCAAATCGCCTTGGGCAATCAAGCGCACCACCCGCGCGGCCTCCTGCGGCTCGCCACCCAGCGGCCCCAGCACACTGCGCAGCACCAGCACGCAGGCGCCGCCCAAGAGGGCGATACAGCCCAGCAATAGGCCGAGCATGGTGTTGCGTGCGTTATTGTAGAGCTCCGTCGCCGCCTGCTCGCGACCGGCAAATACCTGCTCTTGCAAAGCCATCAACTCATCCAGGCTGCGGTACACGGCCAACTCCGCTGGCACCACTTGGCTCTGCAATTGCGCCGCGGCATCGTCTGTCTGCCCCAGTTTGATCAAGCCCAGCACCTGACTAAAGGCCGCCACATAAGCTTGTCGATTGCTTTTAAGTTGGGCAAACAGCGCCTTGCCTTTGGGCAAGTACAACAAAGGTTCTAGGGTTTCCAGCGCTTGGCTGATGCGCGCCTTGGTGCTGTCAATTGACTGCTGCGCCTGTTGATTGTCCTTATTAATCAATAAATCGCGGGTATTGCGGGCGTTATCGCGCACGCCGGTAGCAATCAGCATAATCGGCCCAATTTTTGGCCAATCGTCGGTCACTATGCTGCGAGCTTGCTCTTTTAAAGTGGCCAAGCCGCTCAGCGCATACAACGCCAGAAGCACCAGCGCCACTGGGGCAACGCCGAAGCCCAGCATGATGCGCGAGGCTGTCGTTAACTTTGTCATTGCCAATCACTCCTTAACCAAGGCTTATTCCATCGGCTCAAGGTTAGTAAACTTTACCGCTCGGCGCCGATAGTTTTTAATCCAGCGCGGCAGTGTCGCCACGTGCTATGCCTCAATTACCGAAGTACACCACTCCTTTATTACGGATAGCGATTAATGGCCGGCAGCAGCTTGTTTACCCTGATTGACGACATCGCCAGCGTGCTCGACGACGTGGCGCTCATGAGCAAAGTCGCGGCGAAGAAAACTGCCGGGGTACTCGGTGACGATTTGGCCCTGAACGCCCAGCAAGTCACCGGCGTCAGCGCCGAGCGTGAGTTGCCGGTGGTCTGGGCAGTGGCCAAAGGCTCATTTAAGAACAAACTGATTTTAGTGCCCGCAGCGCTGTTGATCGGCACCTTTGCCTCTTGGGCGGTGATCCCGCTGCTGATGTTGGGCGGCGCCTACCTGTGCTTTGAGGGCTTCGAGAAACTCGCGCACAAGTACCTGCACAGCGCGGCCAACGACGCTGCCCATCATGCCGAGTTGGTCGATGCCCTCAGCGATCCGGCGGTTGATCTGCTGGCGTTTGAGCAAGACAAAATTCGCGGTGCGGTGCGTACCGATTTCATTCTGTCGGCGGAAATTATCGTCATCACCCTTGGCACCGTGGCCGCACAGCCCTTTATCCAACAATTCACCGTGCTGGCGATCATCGCCATAGTGATGACCGTCGGCGTGTACGGCTTGGTCGCCGGCATCGTCAAACTCGACGACGCCGGTCTGTATCTGAGCCGCAAAAGCTCCAGCGCGCTGCGGCTAATTGGCAATTTATTGCTCGGCGCCGCGCCTTGGCTGATGAAAAGCCTCTCGGTGATCGGTACCGTGGCGATGTTTATGGTCGGCGGCGGCATCCTCACCCACGGCGTGCCGGCCGCCCATCACCTGATCGAGCAACTGGCTAACAGCGCCGCCAGCCTGCCGGTGATTGGCGCCGTGCTGAGCGTATTAACCGCGCCACTCTTGAACGGACTCGCCGGCGTGCTGGCCGGTGCCGTGGTACTGGCGCTGGTCAGCGGCGTGACACGGATCGGCGCGCGGTTTAAGTCGAACTAAACCAGCGGTGCGCGCTGCTTAAGGTGCCGCTGCCGGCAGCAAGCCATGCAACTTGTGCGGGTTGCGCTGCATAAACAAGCGCAGCACTCGGCCATCGACCACCTCACAGCACAGCAGGCTAATCAGCTGGCCCTGACTGAACAGCGCCAGCGCCGGCGCGCCGTTGCACTGCACGAACTGCGCGGCCAGCGAACTGTCGGCCTTACGCCGCAAACCGGCGAAAAAGCGCAAAATCTTATCCGGCCCATAAATAGGTCGTAACGCCGCCAGCACTATGCCGCCACCGTCAGAGTGCAGTTCGGCATCGCCAGCCAACAACTGCAGCAACTTCTGCGTGTCGCCACTCAAGCACGCCAGCAGGCATTGCTGGGCCAGTTGTGCATCGCTGACGCTCGGTGACGCAGCGGTTTGCGCGCCGAGCTGTTGCTGCGCCCGCTCGAATAATTTGCGACAAGCGGCCGGGCTGCGCTCGACCAGCGGACCCAGCTCGGCATAGGGATAACCAAAGAGTTCGCGCAGCACCCAGACCACTCGCTGTAAGGGCGTTAGCTGTTCGAGCACTAATAAGAACGCCAGCGACAAGGTTTGCCAGCGCCCATGCACCTCCTCAGGTGCGGCCGGCGCGGCGTCGAGCTGCGGCTCGGGCAGCCACGGGCCGGTATAGCTCAGGTGCCGGCGGCGGCGCAGTTGGTCCAAGCACAGGTTGCTGAGCATTCGCGTCAGATAGGCCTGCGGGTTGTCTGGCAGCAGCCGCAATGCCTGCCAGCGCAACCACAGTTCCTGCACGGCGTCCTCGCCTTCGCTGCGGCTGCCGAGCAGGCGATAGGCCAGCGCCAGCAAGCGTGGACGCTCGGCGAGAAATACCGACAAATCACTCATCCCAACTCCTGTTCCGTTGCGGCTGCGGCTGCGGCGTTGCTGTTTGGCGAGGCGACTGGCGGACGTGCCCAAGCATACAGCCTGCGCCCGGTGCGCAGCTCCCAGCGCGGCGTCTGCCAAACCATCGCGCACAGTAGCCATTTAATCAAGGCCGCAGCTCGCCCACCGAGCCAGCGCGGGCGCTCAACGTCATAGGCGTCGGTTAGCTGCCAGATGCCATCGCGCCGGCCCAAACTCACGCAGCGCATCACATAGGCAAAGGCCAAGGGCTGGGTCGGGCGGCCGTGCAGCCAATCGCCCAACGCCTCGCCGGCATGTCCGCCGGTGGGCATCGCGCTGGCGCAAGAGAGCCGCTGGGTGCGCCCATCGCCAAGGGTCACGGCGGCGCAATCACCGGCCGCCCAAGCATTAGGCAAACCCTCGACGCGCAAATCGGCCGCCACCCGCAGCCGGCCATCGGCGGTCAGCGCTAGGTCGCACTCGGCTAACAACGGATTGGCCCGCAACCCGCCACACCAGAGCCGCCGCTCGCAGGCCAGGTAACGGCCATCGGCCAACCACAGCCCCTGCGCATCCGCGCGCACCACCCGCGCATTCACCAATTGCACGCCGAGGCGTTGCAGCGCCTGACTGGCATGGGCGCGGCTGGCCGGGCAAAAATCCGCCAGCGGCGGTGGGCCGATCAGGCTGACCTGCAACTGAGGGTAACGCTCAGCCAGTTCGCTGGCGCACTCCACCCCGGCCAAACCGCTGCCGATCACCGCCAAATGCCCGCCATGCGCCGCCAACTCGCGCAACTCACTAACGCGCTCGGCCAGCGGCTGAGCGAAGCTCAGTTGCCAGCAATGCTCGGCCCCCGCCCATTGCGGCGCGTGGCTGACGCTACCGAGCGCGCAAATAACCCCACGATAGGTGAGCCGCTGCTGGCCCTCGACGCCCTCCACCAGCACCTCATTAGCCGCCGCATTCCATGCCAGCACGCGGGCTTGGATAAACTCAATCCGCGCCTTGGCCAACAACGGCGCCAACGCCTCACGCGGCACCTGACGCCCGGCCAGCGACTCGTGCCAGCGGATCCGCTGCTGAATATGCGCTTGGCTGTCGATCAGCACTATGCGCGCTTGCGGCGCCTGTTTGCGCAGGCGTGAGGCGGCCATTAAACCGGCATAACTGCCGCCGAGAATCAAAATAGGAAGGTCAGACATGCTCAAACTCCTCGTGTAGGTCCAACCAGACGAACAGGCGCACGGTTTTGTGACACGGCCAAGCGAGCAACCCCCATTTTTTATCGACAAATACATCCGAGCGGCAAATATCGCCTGCTCGCCTTCATATTCGACAAAGCTGACCCATACTCAGTCCAGATCAAAAAGGAGCTGAGTAATGGTGCGAATTATCAGCCTGCTGCTGGCCGCGTTATGCAGCAACGGCCTGCTGGCCAGCGAGTTACAGGTGGTGCTGCAGGATGCCGACGGCAAGCCGCTGAGCGATGCAGTCGTGTGGGTCAGTCCCGGCCCGGCGGCGGCCAGCAACGTCACCACGCCAGTAACGGCGCTAATGGACCAACAAAAGCGCACCTTCATGCCTTATGTGTTGGCGGTACAGCGCGGCACCAAGGTGACTTTCCCCAACTCCGACCCGATCAATCACCATGTCTATTCGTTTTCCCCGGCCAAGCGCTTTGAATTGCGTTTGCACCATCAAGGCGAGGCGGCCCAAGAGGTTCTGTTCGATCAAGCCGGGCTAGTGACCTTAGGCTGCAACGTGCACGACTGGATGCTCGGTTTTATTTTAGTGGTCGACAGCCCTTGGTTTAGCCAAACCGATGCCAGTGGCCGCGCGCGCTTGCAGTACGCCCCCGGCAGCGGCCAACAGCTAAATCTGTGGCACCCACAAATTGCCGACGCCGAGGCCAATCTCAGCCGCCCACTGCCGACTCAGGGCATGGCGCGCATCAACTTAACCCAGCCGCTTAAGCGCGACCCTAGGCCGCAGTCGGCGCCGGTAAACCTCGGCGGAAGTTACTAGCCATGCAGTTAAATTTGAGCCTGCGCAACCGCATCCTGACGTTTTTTATCGGCTTACTGCTGGTGATTTTACTGTTGGTGCTGGCCCTAGTGCAGCGTTCGACCTACCAACACACACGCGAGCAAATTAGCCAGCAATTACAATTTGCCCACGGCGTGTTGGCCAACGAATTAGTCGCCCGCCGCCAAGCCCAGAGCGCGCTGGCCGAGCTGATCGCCAAAGACTTTACCCTGCTCGGCGAGATCGCCGACCTAGCCGGCAACCCCCAACAACAGGCGCAATCGCTGTCGGCCTCGCTGGAGTCGTTTGCCGCCCGCAGCCAGGCCAGCTTTGCGCTGGTCAGCACGCCCGACGGGCGCATTTTGGCTGGCACCAGCGCGCAGTTACTGCCCGGCCAACAGCTGCCGTGGGCGAGCATGCTAGAAGGCGCAGAACCCAGCAGCCACGAGCGCTTGGTGCTATTGGACGGCCAAGTGCTGCACATCAATGTCACGCCGATCTTCGCCCCACGACCCAATCTACTCGGCTGGCTGGTAATGGCCTTTGTTCTCGACGACCGCGCCGCCGAGCATTGGGCCGAACTATCCGGCGCCGATGTGGCGGTGCTGGCCGGCGAGCCTGGGGCCTATCAGGTGCCCGCCAGCAACCTGCCGGCGGCGGCGCGCGCACAACTGGCCAGTAGCCAAATCTCTGCCGATGAAGGTGGCTTGTTGTTAGAGCTGCAAGGCCAACAACAGGTGGCTTATCGCGCGCCGCTGACCGGCACCGATGGCGAGTTACAACTGTTGCTGCTGCGCTCACTGTCCGAGGCACTGGTCAGCTATCAACCGCTGCAATGGCAACTGCTGGCAATCATTCTCGCCGCGCTGTTGCTGGCCAGCATCGGCGCCTGGCTGATCGCCAGCACCGTCAGCCGCCCCTTAAGCCAAATGGCCATGAGTGTTAAACGCATCGCCAGTGGTGACTATCAAACGCGGATTGCCGACGGTGCCGGCGGCGAAGTTGGCGAGTTGGCCCGTGAGTTCAATCAGATGCAGCAAGACATCGCCGAACGCGAGGCGACTATTAGTTTCCTCGCTTACCGCGATCCGCTCACCAGCCTAGACAACCGCAACCGCTTCGTCGCCCGCCTACAAGCGGCGTTAACCGATGCCCGCCCCGGC
Source organism: Pseudomonas sp. (assembly GCA_044354115.1). Classification (GTDB taxonomy): domain Bacteria; phylum Pseudomonadota; class Gammaproteobacteria; order Pseudomonadales; family Pseudomonadaceae; genus Aquipseudomonas. The sequence goes on from JBILAR010000043.1 coordinate 19,532, forward strand.
GCCGGCGTGGCGGTGTTGCTGATGGATCTGGACAATTTCAAAGACCTCAACGACACCCTCGGCCATGAAGCCGGCGACCAACTGCTGTGCCTGCTCGGCGAACGCTTGCAGCAACATCTGCGCAGCGGTGATGGCTTGGCGCGCTTGGGCGGCGATGAGTTTGCCGTGTTGGTGGCGCCGGCCGATCCGCACTCGGCACTGGACGCCGCCCATCACTACCACGCGCTGCTGGCCGAGCCGTTTGCCGTGCGCGGCATCAGCATGACCCTGAATGCCACCGTCGGCATTGCCCTGTCGCCCGACCACGGCGAAACCGCCGGCAGCTTGCTAAAACACGCGGAAGTCGCGATGTATTGGGGCAAGGCCCAGCACAGCAACTTAGCCCTGTATCGCGCCGAACTGGACAGCCACAGCCTGCTGCGCCTAGCCCTGATGAGCGAACTGAAGGGCGCCATTGAAGACGGCCAACTGAGCCTGTACTTCCAACCGAAACTCAACATCGCCTCGCGCACCCTGCTCGGAGTCGAGTGTTTAGTGCGCTGGATTCACCCACAGCACGGCTTTATCGCCCCGGATGAATTTATCCCGCTGGCCGAACAAACCGGCAATATCTGCGCCCTGACCCGTTGGGTGATTCGCACCGCGCTGGCGCAAATCCACGTCTGGCAGAGCGAAGGCTTGCAACTGAAAACCGCCGTGAACATCTCCGCCCTCGACCTGCTCAACCCCGACTTTGCCGCCTTTATCACCAGCCAACTGCGCGAGCATCAGGTCGAGCCGGCTAGCTTGGTGGTGGAAATCACCGAAAGCGCGGTGATGAGCGACCCGACCCTAGCCATGCAACAACTGGAAGAGCTGCGCCGGCTCGGGGTGAAACTGTCGATCGACGACTACGGCACCGGCTACTCATCCATGGCGCAACTAAAACGCCTGCCGGTGCATGAACTAAAAATCGACAAGTCCTTCGTCAGCGACCTCTTGAGCAATCCGGATGACGAAATCATCGTCCGCTCGACCATCGAACTGGCCCATAACATGGGCCTCAAAGTGGTCGCCGAAGGCGTGGAAACCCAAGCCGTACTGGAGCAACTCGACCGCCTCGGCTGCGACATCGCCCAAGGCTACCTACTGAGCAAACCCCTGCCGCCGGCGGCCTTCGCCGAGTGGTTGGTCAACTGCCCGTGGCAGCTACCACGCGGCTGACTGGCGCGCCGGCTTAAAGCCAATAAATAAGCCCTAGGGCTGCTGCAACAACTTATCACCAACCCGCACCACCGGGCAGTTAGCAATAACCCCAGTGGCCTTGAGGCTAACCCGGCCCTCCTCCTGCGCCTGCAAGAGCGCGTCGGCGGAGCGCAACTCAGTGTGCGGCCCGCGTAACCAACGCACTTCGTAGATATGCCACAGCGGGCTATAGGCCGGATCTTCATTCCCCGCCCCCAACGGCAGCGGAATCGACGGCAGCACACTGGGCTGGCTGCCATCCACGAACTTGTACACCCGATCGTAGGTCGCCAGCGGGTCGGGGCCCGGCACCGTCGGCAAGGCATTGGCCAGGCGCGGCACATAATTGGCCTGCATCATCGCCGCCATAGGCGCGTCGGAAATATCCGTGGTGATGTAATACACCAACTGCTCGTTGTACCAACCCGGCAACAACGGCAACTCAATGCGCGTATCGCTCGACCCCGCACAACCACCCAACAACAACGAACCCAACAACGGAACAACAGCAACGCGGCGCATAAGATGATTCCGTAATAAGTGGCCTGAAGACTATTGAGCATAGCTGGCGGCAGTTATTACAGCAGGTGCGGTGAAACCCATCATTCCGTCGGCCTTGAACGCATCCAAACGTAAACGGTGGCTAACTGACGCGGGGCGGTTTACCCTCGAACGAATATGACCAGCTACTCAGCTTAGTGCGTGTAAACGCCCGTACTAGAGCCAGCTACGCAAGCCAAAGGAATGCCATGAAACACCAGGACTGGCAACGCGACAGCCAACAAAAACCCCTGCGCGCCCACCGCGACGACGCCCTCAGCGTTAACGACTGGCTGCGCCAGCAACAACGGCCGAAACCCAGCGCCTTTTGGCGCTTCGCCAATGTGCTGGGCGTACTCGGCGTATTGGCCTTGGCGGTTTATCTACTGGCCGAACACAACGGCCTTAATCAAATGCTACAGCGCCAAACCCAAGGCCTGCTCAACCCCGCCGCAAGCGCCAACGCGCCCGCAGCAAACATACCAACCAGCGCACCGGCACCCCGTATCCCGCAGCAGTTACAACCGCTAGCCCCAGACAACCTCACCTACGCCCCGCCATCCAGCGGCCAGCCCTTAGCCAACTGCATCAAACCCGGCAACGTAATCGACAGCAGCGTGGTCAATTGCCGTTATGGCGAGCTGCCCCGCGCCACCGAATCCGCCCCAAGCCAAGGCATGGTTTCGGCCGAATACTTGGCGCAATACCAAGCCGACAAAGCCAATGCCAACAGTGCGCCGGCCCGGCAAAGCGCCGCCAGCGAACTGACTGAAGAATGGATTCGTAAATGGGATGGCAACGGCCAATATCAGGCCCAGTGGCAATCGATCAATAACCGCATCGACAGCAGCAGCGTGTGCAGCAACCACAAACGCGGCTCAATCGACTACCGAGGTTGCCGCAAAGCGGCCAAGGTGCATTTCCGTGACCAGTGCCGGGCGTGGGAATTACGCAGCGAGCGGGACGGGGAAGATTTTAGTAAGCGGATGGAACAAAGGTATTGCAGCGCGGCTAATGGGTTTAGTCCGATGGGGTAATGGCGCAGAGGCACAATCTAATTAAACGAACAAGAAAACCAACACATCGGCAAAAAACATCCAACCAAAATTAAATATAACTAAAAGCGGACAACATGAACATTATCGATAGCGTGCATATAAAAGGATTCTGGGGCAATCACGAGGTAAACATCAGCGCCAGTGAAAATTATAATTTCATTATCGGCCCAAACGGATCAGGAAAATCCACCGTATTAAAAATCATCGCAGCAGTACTACTAGCAGACAAAGCTGCTCTAGCCGAGCTAGAATTTGAATATATAAGAATAAATCTGAAGGAAATTGGCTCCAGAAAAACACCCTATATCGAAGTTTCAAGAAAACTAGACATCCCGTTCGCACACTTTGATTACAGAATATTTGAGACATCATCTGACAAGCCTTACGCTTACACTCTTAGCGAAATGGACGGCTTCGACAGGAACAATAGGAACTCCTACTTCATCAGAGCACAGATGGTAGGAAAAGCAGCAGGAAAAACACTAGCAGACCATCTTAGTGAAATGACGTCCCTCACATGGCTTTCAGTAGGTCGAACATCCCAAATTGAAACAATCAGGGGCACGGACCCTATAGATATAAAGCTGGAAGAGTTCTCCAATAGACTAGTTAGATATCTTTCCGTTGTAAGCAGGAAAGTTAACGCCCTACACGAACGATTTCAAGAGCAGATATTCCTGTCACTGCTTGTTAAGGACGACGATAAATTATCCGAATTACCTGACGAGTCCAAACTCGAGAATGAAAGAATAGCGCTAACTCAAATTTTTTCTGAATTTCGCGTCGACAAAAAAACTATACGAAAAAAGTGCAAACACACTTTGAAAAACTAGGAGAAATGCGTAAAAAAATAGAAGCGCGTGAAACATTATCTAACAGCGAAATTTTAGCCCTATTCTCTTTGCATCGCATCGAAAGCATGGTCGATTTCTGGGAAAATATAAGCACAGAGAAGAAAGGGCTTTTAAACTCAAGAGACAAATTTATAAGTCTATTAAATGAACTAATGCAACGAAAAAATCTATCCTTCAATGATCGAAATGAAATAGCAATAAGAACAGACTCCGGAAAGTCACTCAAACTTAGCCAGCTGTCCTCCGGTGAAAAACAACTATTAATAATACTAGGCGAAGCACTTCTACAGGAAGGCGAAACATACATATATATGGCAGACGAACCCGAAATTTCGCTCCATGTAAGCTGGCAGGAAAATATCGCATCTAACATTAAAAGCCTTAATCCTTCAGCGCAGATAATTTTCGCCACTCATTCCCCCGACGTAGTTGGGGCACATAAAGAAAAATTGATAAAAATGGAAAGTTGCATTAAATGACTTTCTTACGAACAAACTCAGGGATCACCAACTACAAACACTTTCATGACGTCGAATACTTAATCTATTCTGAAGGAGGAACGTACGACACAAGCCTTGAGCACAGCAAATGGGCAATAGATATTATTTTCTGGCGAAGTATTTTTTCAAAATTCCTACCCGATGTTAAAGTAAAAATACGACCTATGGGATCAAAAGAAAATGTACTTCCCTACGCCCGTAAAATTGCATCTGCTGAGATAGGCAACTCTATAGCTGTCATGGATAGAGATCACGACTTTCACCGCGAACGCCTTTTGCTTCACCCATGCATTATCTATACATACGGCTATAGTTGGGAAAATGATGCTTGGCGAGCCGAATTTGTAATTTCTCAACTAAGCAAGTTATCGACTAACGGGGAAATCCCAAATTTAATGGCACAACATATTCGCGATAAACTTCTACGCTTTTTCAGTGACTTTAAACGCTTAATATTTGTAGATATTCTTTGCTCCCTCGCTAGGACACAAGGCATCGACAGAGAAAAATACTGGTCATTTGTTGACACCCAAGACCCCAGCCGTTATAGAGTCAAAAAAAATCGCTTCAAAAAACTAATAAATGACATCAAGATTAAAAAAACAGGCGCATTTAAATATACCGGCAATCACAATATTATCCCCGATAGAGATTGCTACGGAAAACTATTAGCCACATTTACATACGGCATCTTTTGCGAACATTACAAACTTATAACCGGATGCAAAAATCTATCTAGAGAAAGTGCAGATCAAATGATTGCAGCACACATTCAAAATGCCGACCTGAATTTAGAGCCTAATATATTTGAACATTACTCCAAAGCAACTCAAACCCTCTCCAGCTTCTTGACCAAATAACAATCTAAACATCTAGGCACAGGCCACGCTTATCGCTTAATTAAACGCACATCCCTATTTACTCATTAATACAGCCAAGACTACTCGTATCTGTCCGGCGGCAATCCTCCGAATATTTACTGGCCTTACTTACTGGTTTCGCCCTACGGCGAGTTACTTTCTCTTTGCTTGCGCGAAAGAGAAAGTAACCAAAGAGAAAGCGCACCCGACATCCGGGTCTGGCTGCGCCAGACTTCCCTCGCTCCGGCGCCGCTCCGAGGGTCGGCAAGACGGGCCATCCTTGGCCCAACATGCCTCGTTTGGCATCCTGCCAAACGCCCCTCTACACAGCACCTCCACTCGGCCTCCTGACGGGACCTTGGGACCGAGGTGCCTGGTCGTTTTTGCTTGGCTTGGATTTTTTCAAATCAAAAGCCGGCACTTTGCGGCGGCTGACAATTCAATCCGCGCCCGGACAACGCCCCTTTCAGGAGGCCGAGCGCAATCGTTGTGCAGTGGGTTGAGCGGCAGGATGCCGTGAGAGCTGTGTTGGGCCATGGATGGCCCGTCGCAGCGTGCCCACGGAGCAATGATGAAGTGAGGGGACCCGCCGCAGGCGGGCCGGATGCACGGGGCAAGACCTTTTGGTTACTTTTGGGGCGACTGCCAAATCGGCATAGGAGGCGGCCATCTGGCCGCGCCCCTGCCACACCACCCGGCATGCGGGTCC
>JBILAR010000052.1:0-22779 GCA_044354115.1 Pseudomonas sp.
ACCCATGAAGCCTTGGCTGGCAACCTGTGTCGTTGCACCGGATACCGGCCGATTCTAGATGCCGCCGAGCAGTCCTGCTGCCAAGCGCAACCTGACCAGTTCGATGCCCGCCAAGATGCAACCATCACCCAACTGCACAGCATCGCGCCGAAAACCACCGCCGAACTCAACAGCGGCGACAAGCGCTGCCTAGTGCCGTTGACCATCGCCGACCTAGCCGAACTGTACAGCTCGCACCCGGAAGCGCGGCTGCTGGCCGGTGGCACCGATTTGGCGCTGGAAGTGACCCAGTTTCACCGCGCCCTGCCGGTGATGATCTATGTCGGCAACGTCGCCGCCATGAAGCGCATCGAGCAGTTCGACGACCGTTTAGAGATTGGCGCGGCCACCTCGCTGACCGATTGCGCCGCCGCACTGGCCGCCGAATACCCGGATTTCGGCGAGTTGCTGCAGCGCTTCGCCTCGTTGCAAATCCGTAACCAGGGCACCTTGGGCGGCAACATCGGCAATGCCTCACCGATTGGCGACACCCCGCCGCTGCTGATCGCCTTGGGCGCGCAACTGCTGCTGCGCAAAGGTGACAGCACCCGCGTCTTGGCGCTGGATCAGTACTTTCTCGACTACCGCGTGACCGCGCGGCAAGAAAGCGAGTTCATCGAGAAAATCATCGTGCCACGTGCCACTCGCCAGCAAACATTCCGCGCCTATAAGGTCTCTAAGCGTTTGGACGATGATATTTCCGCAGTCTGCGCGGCCTTTAACCTGCGCATCGAAGCGGACGTGGTGGCGGATGCACGGGTGGCCTTCGGCGGTATGGCGGCCATTCCCAAACGGGCCAGTGCCTGTGAGCAGGCACTGATTGGCGCTGCGTGGAATCAAGCCACCATTGAGCGCGCCTGTGCAGCCTTGGCTGAGGACTTTATGCCGCTGTCGGATTTCCGCGCCAGCAAAGAGTATCGCCAACTGATCGCGCAAAACCTGCTGCGTAAGTTCTTCCTCGAACTGCAAACCCCTGAACTCGCTACCCGGGTGACTGCTCATGTCTAATCATCAGATTGAAAAGACCCAGGCCGAACTGGCCACCCTGTTTGCCCAAGGCCTGACCAGCGGCGTTGGCCGCAGCGTTAAACACGACAGCGCCGACAAACACGTTGCCGGCGAAGCCACCTATATCGACGACCGCTTGGAGTTCCCCAACCAACTGCACGTGTATGCACGAATGAGCGACCGCGCCCACGCCCGCATTCTCAGCATCGACACCGCGCCCTGCTACGCCATTGCCGGCGTGACACTGGTGATCACCAGCAAGGACGTGCCGGGGCAACTGGACATCGGCGCGGTGGTGGCCGGTGATCCACTGCTGGCCGATGGCTTGGTCGAGTACGTCGGCCAGCCGATTCTCGCCGTGGCCGCCAAAGACCTCGCCACCGCCCGCAAGGCGGCGATGGCCGCGATCATCGAGTTTGAAGACTTAGAACCGGTGTTGGATGTTGAAGTGGCGCTGGCCAACAAACACTTCGTGCTCGACAGTCATCAGCACAAGCGCGGCGACTCGGCCACGGCACTGGCCGGCGCGACCCATCGCCTGCAAGGCAAGTTGCACATCGGCGGTCAGGAGCACTTCTACCTGGAGACGCAAATCTCCTCGGTAATGCCCACCGAAGACGGCGGCATGATCGTCTTCTGCTCGACCCAGAACCCCACCGAAGTGCAGAAGCTGGTCAGCGAAGTGCTGGGTGTGGCCATGCACAAGATCGTCATCGACATGCGCCGCATGGGTGGCGGTTTCGGTGGCAAAGAGACCCAAGCGGCCGGCCCGGCCTGCATCTGCGCAGTGATCGCGCACCTCACCGGCCGGCCGACCAAGATGCGCCTGCCGCGCGTTGAAGACATGCAGATGACCGGCAAACGTCACCCGTTCTTCGTCCAGTACGACGTGGGTTTCGATGACAACGGCCGCCTGCAGGGCATCCAACTGGAGTTAGCCGGCAACTGCGGTTACTCACCGGATCTGTCTGGCTCTATCGTCGACCGCGCCATGTTTCACTCCGACAACGCCTATTACTTGGGCGATGCCACCATCAACGGCCATCGCTGCAAAACTAACACTGCTTCCAACACCGCCTACCGTGGTTTCGGCGGCCCGCAGGGGATGGTCGCCATCGAAGAGGTGATGGACGCCATCGCCCGCTCGCTCGGTAAAGACCCGCTGGACGTGCGCAAGGCCAACTACTACGGCAAGACCGAGCGCAATGTCACCCACTACTACCAGACGGTGGAAGACAACCTGCTGGAAGAAATGACCGCCGACTTGGAAGCCAGCAGCGAGTACAGCAAGCGCCGCGCCGAGATCATCGCCTTCAATGCCGTAAGCCCAGTACTGAAAAAAGGCCTGGCCCTGACCCCGGTTAAATTCGGCATCAGCTTTACCGCCACCTTCCTCAACCAGGCTGGCGCACTGATCCACATCTACACCGATGGCAGTATTCACCTCAACCACGGCGGCACCGAGATGGGCCAAGGGCTGAACACCAAGGTCGCGCAGGTGGTGGCCGAGGTGTTCCAGGTGGATATCGAGCGGATTCAGATCACCGCCACCAACACCGACAAGGTACCCAACACTTCGCCGACCGCCGCCTCCAGCGGTACCGACTTGAATGGTAAAGCCGCGCAAAACGCCGCTGAGATCATCAAGCAGCGTTTAGTGGAATTCGCCGCACGGCACTATCAGGTGACTGAAGCCGACGTGGAATTTAGCAATGGTCAGGTGCGGGTGCGGGATCGTTTCCTGAGTTTCGAAGAGCTAATCGCTCAGGCCTATTTCGGTCAGGTATCGCTGTCCAGTACTGGCTTCTACCGCACCCCGAAAATCCACTACGACCGCAGCCAAGCACGCGGCCGGCCGTTTTACTACTACGCCTATGGCGCGGCCTGCGTCGAAGTGCTGGTCGACACCCTGACCGGCGAATACAAGATGCAACGCGCCGACATCCTCCACGATGTGGGCGCCTCGCTAAACCCGGCCATCGACATCGGTCAGGTTGAAGGTGCCTTTGTGCAGGGCATGGGTTGGCTGACCATGGAAGAGTTGGTCTGGAACGCCAAGGGCAAGCTGATGACCAACGGCCCGGCCAGTTACAAGATTCCGGCGGTGGCCGATATGCCGATGGATATGCGGGTCAAACTGGTGGAGAACCGCAAGAACCCAGAAGACACGGTGTTCCACTCCAAGGCCGTCGGCGAGCCGCCGTTTATGCTCGGCATCGCCGCCTGGTGTGCGCTTAAGGATGCGGTGGCGAGCATCGCCGACTACCGCGCGCAACCGGCGATCGACGCCCCGGCCACCCCGGAGCGCGTGCTCTGGGGCGTGCAGCAGATGCTGGCGGTGAAGAACAGCGCAGTCGCGGTGACGCAAACCGAGGCAGAACCGGCCTAAACCGTAGGGTGGAAAACCGCGCAGCGTTTTCCACCACCGTGGTGGATGGATAAAGCGTCATCCACCCTACGACACTACGGTTGATACCAACACCAACGGTGCATAACAATGACCAATCACACCGAAGATTCACTGGCAATACCGGCAACCCAGGCCCGCGTGGCACTGCCGGCGCCCTCGGGTTCCCGGACTCGGCCGCAGCAGGACGATTGGCGACTGTCGCGCTCGGCCCGGCCGTTGCGTTCGTGGAGGTTAAGTAAATGAACAGCTGGATCAGCGCCCTCGCCGACTTACAGCAACAGGGTCAAGCCTGCGTGCTGGTGACCATCATCGAGGAGCTCGGCTCGACGCCACGCAATGCCGGCTCAAAAATGCTGGTGACTGCCGAGCGCATCTTCGAAACCATCGGCGGCGGTCACTTGGAACACAAGGCCATGCAAATCGCCCGCGAGATGCTCGCCAGTCGCAGCCAGGACACCCGTCTGGAGCGTTTCAGCTTGGGCGCCAGTTTGGGCCAATGTTGCGGCGGCGCCACCGTCTTGCTGTTCGAACCTATGGGTCAACCGCAGGCGCAGATCGCTGTATTCGGCGCCGGCCATGTCGGCCGCGCCCTGGTGCCGCTGCTGGCCAGCCTGCCGTGCAAGGTGCGCTGGATCGACTCGCGCGAAGCCGAATTCCCCGCGCAGATTCCGACCGGCGTCGAACGGGTGCTGAATGATGAAGTGGTCGATGAAGTGGAAAATATGCCGCCGGGAAGCTACTTCATCGTCATGACCCATAACCACCAGCTGGATTTAGAACTGACCGCCACCATTCTTAAGCGCAACGATTTCGCCTACTACGGGCTGATCGGCTCGCAGACCAAGCGGGTCAAATTTGAACACCGACTGCGCGAGCGCGGTTTTGCTCCAGAAGTGGTGCAACGGATGCGCTGCCCGATGGGTTTAGCCGAAGTTAAGGGCAAGCTGCCCATGGAGATTGCCGTGTCCATCGCCGGCGAAGTGATCGCCACCTACAACGCCGCCTTCGGCCAGCAACGCAGCGGGCAAACCGCCAGCCAGCGCGAAACCGTGGCCAAGTTGCTGCCCAACTCACGGCGCAGTCAGGGCTGAAGAACATGCTCGACGCATACCTGTAGGAGGGGCTTTAGCCGCGACGCCCTTCAAAACCGCCAAGCATCGCGGCTAAAGCCCCTCCTACGGACCGCATTCGACGCAGCAGCACTTAATCCTAATTCAACACCTTATCGAGATGACCATGAGCACCAACACCCACGCTTACCGAGCCGCCATTTTGCACAGCATCGCCGACCCTGCCGTAGTGGGTATCGAGGCGTCTTATGAGTATTTCGACGACGGCGTTTTGCTGGTCGAAAACGGCCTAATCAAGACGGTCGGGCATGCCGCCGACCTGCTGCCTACCCTGCAAGGTGTGGCCATCAGCCAATACCCGAACGCGCTGATTACTCCGGGCTTTATCGACACCCATATTCACTTCCCACAGACCGGCATGATCGCCTCCTATGGCGAACAACTGCTGGACTGGCTGAACACTTACACCTTCCCGACCGAACAGCAGTTCGCCGACAAGGCGCATGCCGCCGAAGTGGCCAGCGTGTTCCTCAAAGAGTTGCTCCGTAACGGCACCACCACCGCCTTGGTGTTCGGCACCGTGCATAAGCAATCGGTGGACGCCTTCTTCGAGGCTTGCGAAGTGCTCAATCTGCGGATGATCGCCGGCAAGGTGATGATGGACCGCAACGCCCCGGACTACCTGACCGACACGGCCGAATCCGGCTATGCCGACAGTAAAGAGTTGATCGAACGCTGGCACGGCAAAGGCCGCCTGCACTACGCCGTGACTCCGCGCTTCGCCCCGACCAGTAGCCCCGAGCAACTGAGCCTGGCCGGCGAACTGTTCCAGCAATATCCAGACCTGTATATGCACACGCACCTGTCGGAGAACCGCCAGGAAATCGAATGGGTCAAGGGCTTGTTCCCCGAGCGCAAAGGCTACCTGGATGTGTACGACCACTACCGCTTGATCGGCCCGCGCGCGGTGTTTGCCCACGGCGTGCACCTGTGCGATGAGGAGTGCAAGCGCTTGGCCGAAACCGGCTCGGCGGTGGCCTTCTGCCCGACCTCCAATCTGTTCCTCGGCAGCGGCCTGTTCGACCTGCCCAAGCTCGAAGCCCATGGTGTGCGAGTTGGCTTGGGCACCGATGTCGGCGCTGGCACCAGCTTCTCGCAGCTGCAATCCTTGAACGAGGCGTACAAGGTCATGCAGTTGCAGGGCAAGAAACTCGACCCATTTAAGTCGCTGTACCTGGCCACTCTGGGCGGCGCTCGGGCGCTGTACCTAGACGACAAGATCGGCAACTTTGCAGCCGGTAAAGACGCCGATTTTGTGGTGCTCGACTACCAGGCCACGCCGCTGCTGAGCTATCGCCTAGCCCAAGCCACAACGCTGGCGGAACGACTCTTCGCCCTGATCATGCTTGGGGATGACCGCGCCATCAAAGAAACCTTCGCCGCCGGCAACTCGGTGCATCGCCGCGACTAAGGCTTAACTGCGCCCAACAAAAAGCCCCAAGGCGCACACCTTGGGGCTTTTTTATAGCGCTTGGCCTATGAACTCAGGCTGCGTGACTCAGCGAGTGCTGGCCGCGGCCTTAGCCGCCTTCTTCTTGGCGGGCAGCAGGTGCGAGAAGACCGCGTGCAAGTCATCCGAGGCGCTGTCTTCATCGAGGTTGAGCTTGCTGTCGATGTGATCCATGTGATGCATCATCAGGCTCACCGCCTTAGCCGTGTCGCGCGCCTCGATGGCATCCAGCAACTGGTTATGCTCATCGTAGGAGCAGTGCGAGCGGCTGCCGGTTTCATACTGGGCGATGATCAGCGACGTTTGCGAGACCAAACTGCGCTGGAAGCTCACCAGCGGCGCATTCTTAGCGGCGACCGCCAGTTTCAGGTGAAACTCCCCGGACAAGCGAATCCCGGCGCCACGATCACCCCGCGAGAAGCTCGACTGCTCATCGCTGACCATCTGGCGTAACTCGGCCAGCTGCTCAGGCGTGGCGTGTTCGACCGCCAATTCGGTGATGGCCCGTTCAACCATGCGCCGCGCGTAAAAAATCTGCCGAGCTTCATCGACGCTCGGGCTGGCCACCACCCCACCACGGTTCGGTCGCAACAACACCACACCCTCATGGGCTAGGCGCGACAGGGAGCGGCGAATAATGGTGCGGCTCACGCCAAAAATTTCGCCCAAGGCTTCCTCACTTAACTTGGTGCCTGGGGCCAAGCGCTGCTCTAGAATCGCATCAAAAATGTGCGCGTAAACCACATCGTCTTGGGTGCCGCTGCGCGGGCTTTTGCCGGCGCGGGCAGGTTTATTCAGCGGCTGTAAGGATTCGTTCATGCGGACTCGTGGCAAAGAAGACGGCGAAAACCAGACTCTACGATCATGCGCTGAGTGACCAACAGAAGTAGCGCAACAGCAGAGGGGAAAAAGCTCCGACATTGTACACAACCAAGCCGGCGCTTACACCGCAGACACACCTGAGACGAAACCCGCACCATTCGACCCAGCAACACGGCGCAGAAAAGCCGAGCACACCAGCCAACTTAGCCGGCCAGTACGCGGCGCTAAGCGTAAAAAAATTGTAACCGTGAGGGCGTTTTACCGCGCACGAAAAGCCACGCAGAAGCTACAAGACGCCTGCCAATGCCGAATTAAATCTTCAAAGGCGATACTATCCATCTGTTTTATATGACTTTTCTAAAAAAATGAACTTCAAGCAGGTAACCTTAGACGAGTCCCTTACGCTGCAAAATCACCAGCAAAATACTGAAAACATTAATTGCTTTTTTTGTATACAACCCGATAATCGAGCCAGTGAGATTATCTGACTTTTAAGTCAGTAAATAGCCAGCAAAGCACTCATGTATGCCCTACCTCAGAGCGCTGTTGCAAAGCTGCGACAGCACTCGATGATTAAAATAAAAGCAATGAGGAGTACCGCCCGTGCAAACGACTAAAACCACAAGTGCCACCCATTCCGTCAGCCCACCCGCCACCGGTTGGCTGGAGCGACAATTCAAACTCAGCGAACACAACACCACGGTAAAAATTGAACTGGCGGCCGGCCTGACCACCTTTATCACCATGGCTTACATCATCTTCGTTAACCCCAACATCATGGTTGCCGCCGGCATGGACCATGGCGCCGCTTTCGTCGCCACCTGTTTAGCCGCCGCTTTAGGTTGTTTCCTGATGGGCCTGTACGCCAACTGGCCGGTTGGCCTGGCTCCGGGCATGGGTCTGAATGCCTTTTTCAGCTACACCGTGGTTGGCGCCATGGGCTACAACTGGCAGGTCGCCTTGGGCGCCGTGTTCCTCTCCGGCGTGCTGTTTATGATCCTGACGTTCACCAGAGTGCGTGAATGGCTGCTCAATAGCATTCCCGCCAGCCTGCGTTTTTCCATGGGCGCCGGGGTTGGCTTGTTTCTTGGCCTGATCGGCCTGAAAGAAGCCGGCATCGTGACCGCCAGCCCTGCCACCCTGATCCACTTGGGCGACATGACCTCGGCAGCACCTATCTTGGCCTGCATCTGCTTTTTGATGATTGCCGTGCTTGAGCACCACAAAGTGTTCGGCGGCATCCTTATCAGCATTCTGACCGTGACCTTGGCGGGCTGGGGGTTGGGCTTGGTGCAATACGGCGGTGTGTTCTCCATGCCACCGAGCGTGGCCCCAACCTTTATGGCCATGGATGTCGGCGGCGCGTTCAACGTCGGCATGATCAGCGTGATCTTGGCCTTCTTGTTTGTGCACATGTTTGACACTGCCGGCACCCTGATGGGCGTGGCTCAGCGGGCCAACCTGGTTGATAAGGACGGGCATATTCACAACCTGACCAAGGCCATGAAAGCCGACAGCACCGCCAGCACCGCCGGCGCACTGTTTGGCTGCCCACCCGTGACCAGCTATGTAGAAAGCGCGGCTGGCGTAGCCGCCGGCGGGCGTACCGGTCTGACTGCAGTGACCATCGGCGTGCTGTTTTTGGCCGCCATGTTCTTCGCTCCGCTGGCCGGCATGATCCCTGCATACGCCACCGCCGGCGCACTGTTCTATGTCGCCATGCTGATGATGAGTGGCATGGCGCACATCGACTGGAATGACCACACCACCACCATCCCGGCCATTATCACTGCGATCATGATGCCACTGACCTTCTCGGTCACCGATGGTTTGGCCATGGGTTTCATCAGCTTCGTGGCAATCAAACTCGGTACTGGCAAGCATAAAGAAATTTCTGCCAGCCTCTATGTACTGGCCGCGATCTGCATTCTTAAGTTCACCTTCCTCTAAACGTTAGCGCCACACCACCAGCCTCAGCGCCTCGGCGCTGGGGCTTTTTTGCATCTGGAGTACTGCACCATGCCACTGGATACCTGGCTGCTATACAGCGCCGCCGCCCTGCTGGTGATCGCCATCCCCGGCCCACTGTCACTACTGATGATCAGCAACACCCTCAACCATGGCCTAGTCCGCTCATTGCCGGCCTTTGGCGGTGGCGTCTCGGCCTCGATCTGCCTGCTCAGCGCCTCAGCCCTAGGCCTGGGCGCACTGCTGCTGGCCAACCCCGACCTATTCAGCGCCCTGCAGATCGCCGGTGCGCTGTACCTGTTCTACCTGGCTGGGCAAAGCTGGAAGAGCTCACGCCAGAGCGCCAAGCCGATCGCCTGCGCAGCCATGCCGAGCACGCCCGGTGCGCGCAAGCTGTTCTGGAAAGCCTTCGGCCTGGGCGCCAGCAACCCCAAGGACATTCTGTTTTTCGCCGCCTTTCTGCCGCAATTCATCAGTGCCGAACGCCCCCTGCTCGGCCAGTTACTGCTGATGCTTGCCACCTGGGCGTTGCTCGACCTGCTGTGCAAGCTGGGCTACGGCCTGAGCGCCCACGCCGCAGCTGACCATCTGCGTTCTGGCAAAGGACAACGCTGGTTCAATCGCAGCAGCGCTGTGCTGTTCGGCGCTGCTGGCCTGACCGCCCTGCTCAACCACTCGGCCTAGGTCCATGCGCCGCTAGAGTGCGGGCCGGACGGCCGCACTTTCGCGCAGGCAAAAAAAGCCCGCAGTGTACGCGGGCAAAAACCTTCCAAAGGAGCGGGTGACCGGCGCGGCTTAGCTGCCGCGGTAGGTGGAATAGCTGTAAGGCGAGATCAGCAAGGGCACGTGGTAATGCTCTTGCGCGGCGCTGATGCCAAAGCGCAACACCACCACATCGAGAAAGGCCGGCTCAGGCAACTCAACACCACGGGCGCGGTAGTAGTCGCCGGCATGAAACTGCAGTTGGTAGACGCCACTTTGGTAGTCCGCGCCCTCAAGCACTGGCGCGTCGCAGCGGCCGTCGTGATTGGTCAGCACGCTATTAATCAGGGTCAGTTGCGCGCCCTCAACCCGATACAACTCAACCTTAATCGCACTGCCGGGGCAGCCGTGCGCGGCGTCCAATACGTGAGTGGTTAAACGTCCCATAGCTTGTGGGCAGTTCGGTGCTTGCTCACACCGACAACTGCCGCGCCTCCTTTAGCGAGTGAAATTGGTGAAGTCGCAGCAGCCAGCACTGCGAGGTGACTGGAGAATAGCACGAGAAACAAACTCAGAACAGTTTAAGCGATTATTGTACACAATGACTCAGCCACCCGCCGGGCGGGTGAAACCCGCCGGGTCACAGCCATGCGGGTTGCACCCGCCCTACGCTTGGGCCACAGCAAAAAGACCTGCAAGGGCTCAGGAAAGAATCAAGGGCGAACAAAATCGAAGAAAAAGTTAATTTTAGATTTACAAATAGCCTAGCGCTTTGTATACAATCACTTCAGCACGATCGCTCACGGGCAAACCACTGGCTGCCACGCGATCGCAATACCTCTAAGTAAGGAAGACTGCAGTGAGCGCTGACTACCCTCGCGACCTGATCGGTTACGCCAACAATCCACCACACCCGCATTGGCCTGGGGATGCGCGAATCGCCATCTCCTTTGTGCTCAATTATGAGGAAGGCGGCGAACGCAACATCCTGCATGGCGACGGCGAGTCCGAGTCGTTTCTCTCCGAGATGGTCGCCGCCCAGCCGCTTGCCGGCGCACGCAACCTGAGCATGGAGTCGCTGTACGAATACGGCAGCCGTAGCGGCGTGTGGCGCATCCTCAAGCTGTTTAAGAAATTCGATATTCCGCTGACCATCTTCGCCGTGGCCATGGCCGCCCAGCGCAATCCCGAGCTAATCCGCGCCATGGCCGCCGCCGGTCACGAGATCTGCAGCCACGGCTATCGCTGGATCGATTACCAGTACATGGATGAGGCGCAAGAGCGCGAGCACATGCTCGAAGCCATCCGCATCCTCACTGAGATCACCGGCGAACGGCCGCTGGGCTGGTACACCGGCCGCACGGGACCGAATACCCGCAGGCTGGTGATGGAAGAAGGTGGCTTCTTATATGACAGCGACACCTACGACGACGACCTGCCCTACTGGGACCGGGCGAGCACCGAAGAAAAGCCGCACCTGGTGATCCCCTACACCCTGGACACCAACGACATGCGTTTCACCCAGGTGCAGGGTTTTAACAGCGGCGACGATTTTTACACCTACCTCAAAGACGCTTTCGACGTGCTCTACGCTGAAGGCGTGGAAGGCGCGCCGAAGATGCTCTCGATTGGCCTGCATTGCCGCCTGATCGGCCGCCCGGCTCGCTTGGCCGCGCTGCAACGCTTTATCCAATACGCGCAGGGGCATCAGCAAGTCTGGTTTAGCCGTCGCGTCGATATCGCCCGCCACTGGCAGGCCACTCACCCCTATCAACAGCAGTCTTGCAAACCGGAGAACGCGCAATGAGCCGCTTTCAGACCCTGACCCCGGCACAGCTGCCCCGCGCCGAGTTCGTCGCCGCCTTTGCCGATATTTACGAGCACTCGCCCTGGGTCGCCGAACAGGCTTTTGACCTAGGCCTGGACGACAGCCTGAACAGTGTCGATGGCCTGCACCAACGCATGGCCGACCTGCTGCTGAGCGCCGACCAAGCCACCCAACTGGCACTGATCAATGCTCACCCGGATTTAGCCGGTAAGGCCGCAGTCCAGGGCGAACTGACTGACGCCAGCACCTCGGAGCAATCCGGTGCGGGCATCCACCAATGCACGAGTGAGGAGTTTGCGCGCTTCACCGAGCTGAACGACGCCTACAAGGCCAAGTTCGCGTTTCCCTTCATCATGGCGGTTAAAGGCAGCAATCGGCACCAGATCCTGGCGGCCTTCGAGGAGCGGATTCACAACTCCGTTGAGGCCGAATTTACCCGTGCCCTGGCCGAGATCAACAAGATCGCGCTGTTCCGATTGCAGACACTGTAAATCGGTCACCACCGCCAACTCTCCAGCCCACTATTAAGGCAGCTCAACCATGAAAGCCTACGCCGCACCCTTCGAGAAGTTCGTCAACCTAGCCGATGCCCGCCTCGGCACCCAAGCCATCTCGGTCACCGACGACTGGTTCGCCGACGTCAACCGCCTGTTCCAGCCGACTCCGGCGGTGTGGAAAGAAGGCGTGTTCGATGACAACGGCAAATGGATGGATGGCTGGGAGTCGCGCCGCAAGCGCTTCGAAGGTTACGACAGCTGCGTGATCCGCCTGGGCGTAGCCGGCACCCTCAAAGGTGTGGACATCGACACCAGTTTCTTCACCGGCAACTTCCCGCCATCGGCTTCACTCGAAGCCTGCTTCGTGATTGAAGGTGATCCGAGCGAGACGACCGAATGGACCGAAGTGCTGGCCGCCGTTGAGCTACAAGGCAACAGCCACCACTACCACGAAGTCAATAACGCTCAGGCCTTCACCCACCTGCGCTTTAACATTTACCCAGATGGCGGCGTGGCCCGTTTACGCGTACACGGCATTCCGTTCCGCGACTGGTCGAGCGTGGCCGACAACGAACAAGTCGATCTGGCCAGCGCCCTAAATGGCGGCCGCGCCTTGGCGTGTTCCGATGAGCACTTCGGCCGCATGAGCAACCTGCTCAACCCCGGTCGCGGCATCAACATGGGCGACGGCTGGGAAACTGCGCGCCGGCGCACCCCGGGCAACGACTGGGTGATAGTCGCCCTCGGCCACCCGGGCGAGATCGAACGCATCGTGGTCGACACCCTGCATTTTAAGGGCAACTACCCGGACAGCTGCTCGATTCAGGCCGCCTTCGTCAAAGGCGGCACCGACAACCAGATCGAAACCCAGAGCCTGTTCTGGCGCGAACTGCTGCCGGCGCAAAAACTCTCGATGCACGCCGAGCACGAATACAGCGAACAAATTAATGCCCTAGGGACCATCACCCACATCCGCGTCAATGTGTTCCCGGACGGCGGCATCAGCCGCTTGCGGCTGTTCGGCAAAGTGGCCAAGTAAAGGCGATATCCCCGTTAACGACTGACGGCAAAACGTAGGGTGGGCTTCAGCCCACCAAGCTCCTTGTCGAGCGGCGGTGGGCTGAAGCCCACCCTACAAAATCTCACAGAACCGTAGGAGGGGCTTTAGCCGCGACAGCCTGTAACAACAGTCGCGGCTAAAGCCCCTCCTACAGCCAATCAACACCGCACAAGTAGACCCACATGCGCACATTGCAGATAGAACCGCTGACCAAAGAAGCCTTTGCCCCTTTCGGTGATGTGATCGAAACCGACGGCAGCGCGCATTTTATGATCAACAACGGTTCCAGCCAGGCGTTTATTCCGCTGCTCGGCAACCCCTTTCTGATTGTGGTCGCGCCGGTTGGCGATGCCCCACAGTCGGAATTAGTCCGGGTCTTCCGTAGTAACGGCAGGCAGGGCGTTAATTACCATCGCGGCGTCTGGCACCACCCGGTGCTGACGATCGAAAAGCGGGATGACTTCCTGGTGGTTGATCGCAGCGGTTCAGGTAACAACTGCGATGAGCATTTCTTTAACGAGGATGAACAACTTCTCCTCACCCACCAATAGCAGGCCATTGAAAAAGGTAGCGAGCGAAGGTCAGGCAAGGCGAAATTAGCCGAAAAAGCGCAGTTTACTCGTCGTAAATGAGCATTTTGAGGCTGATTTCAACGCAGCATGGCCGAGCGCAGTAGTTTTTCAACGGCCTGATAAGAGAAGGCCTGTCCGTCGGCCTGCCGACGACAAGTGCAAAGAGGTAATAACTGTGGAAGCACATCTACTGGAATGGCTGAACCTGAGTATTCGCTGGGTTCATATGATCACCGGCGTGGCTTGGATTGGCGCTTCGTTTTATTTCGTCTGGCTGGAAAACAACCTCAACCGGGTCAACCCGCGCGATGGGCTGGCCGGTGACCTTTGGGCGATCCACGGTGGCGGTATCTACCACCTAGAAAAATACAAACTGGCCCCACCAACCATGCCGGACAACCTGCATTGGTTTAAATGGGAAGCCTATTTCACTTGGCTGTCCGGCGTTGCCCTGTTGATGGTGGTGTTCTACCTCAACCCGACGCTGTACCTGATAGCACCGGGTAGCGCCATGGCGCCGGCCATGGCGATCGCCATCGGCATCGGCTCGCTGATCGCCGGCTACGTGGCCTATCACTTTCTCTGCGAGTCGGCCTTAGGCAAACGCCCGGCCCTGCTCGGCGCGGTACTGTTTATTTTGCTGATCGCGGCGGCTTATGGCTTTAGCACCATCTTCAGTGGCCGGGCGGCCTACCTGCATGTGGGCGCCATTATCGGCACCATCATGGTCGGCAACGTGTTCTTCACCATCATGCCGGCGCAACGCGCACTGGTTAAGGCGATTGCAGAAAACCGCAGCCCAGACCCTGCCCTGCCCGCCAAAGGCTTGCTGCGCTCACGACACAACAACTACTTCACCCTGCCGGTGCTGTTCATCATGATCAGCAACCACTTCCCGAGCACCTACGGCAGCCAATACAACTGGCTGATTCTGGCCGGGATTGCCGTGCTGGCCGTGTTGGTTCGACACTATTTCAACACCCGCCACAACAGCAATAAGTTCGCCTGGACCATTCCGGTCGCTGCCTTGGGCATGATCTGCTTGGCCTTCGTTACCGGCCCAAGCAGCCAGCCAGCCGCCCCGGTAAGCGTGGTGAAATCCAACGCAGAAACGTTCAGCCAGGTTAACCAGATCATCCAAGAGCGCTGCAGCACCTGCCATGCCGCCAAACCGAGCAGTCCGATGTTCAGCGCCGCGCCGGCTGGAGTGATGCTCGATACCGCCGAACAAATCCGCCTGCTGGCCCCACGCATTCAAGCCCAAGCCGTGGCCACACAAACCATGCCATTGGGCAACCTGACGCAGATGACTCAAGCCGAGCGCGACCTGATCGGCGCTTGGATCAGCCAAGGCGCCAAGCTCAACTAACCCCCGCAGCTAGCAGCGCTAGGCTCGGCTGACACCCAGCCTAGCGCCGCCGAACCGTTTCACCCACACCCGCTCTGCCCATAAAAACAATTAAGGAGACACACATGAGACGTACTTTCCCACGCCTGCTAATCGCTGGCGGTTTAGCCCTGAGCGGCCACGCCATGGCCGGTGATCTGCTGCACTTTCAGGACAACAGCATCAGCTACCTGAACGGCAGCAACTTCGACCAGATGAACTTCAACAAAGAAGAGCAGAAGTCGCAAAGCACCTTCACCTTCGAGCACGCCAGCGGTTGGAACTGGGGCGACATCTTTGCCTTCTATGATTACATCGATGCCGACAACCTGCAGTACAGCGGCAGTTTCAAACAAGGCACCTTCAAAGAGCGCGAGAAAGATAACTTCTACTACATGGAAATCTCGCCACGCATCAGCGGCAGCTGGGTCGCCGGCCAGAGCCTGGCGTTCGGCCCGGTTAAAGATGTGCTGGCAGCCTTCACCTATGAAAAAGGTAACGGCGGCCCTGGCACCGAGAACTACCTGTACGGCATCGGTTTGGACTGGGACGCACCCGGCTTTGCCTATCTGCAAACCAACCTGTACCGAGTCAAGATCAACGACCATGTGTTCTTCAACGACACCAGCGGTCCCGCCTATGCCGAACAGCTGACCATCGCCGGCGCTTACCCCTTCGCCGTCGGCCAGCAAGACTTTGTTATCGACGGTTACGCCGACTGGCGCAGCGCCTCCAAAGACGCGGGCACTCAGACCTCACTGGGCTCCTCGATCCAAATCAAATGGGACGCTGGTAAGCAACTGTTTGGCCAAGGCCGCACGCTCTATGTCGGCACCGAGCTGAACATGTGGCACAACAAATACGGCCTCAAGCCAGTGGATGGCTCTGGCGATGGTTTTAACCAGGCCGCCGTGCAGGCGCTGGTCAAGTACCACTTCTAAGCAGCACCTAAGCGCTTAACCCCACGCCCAGAAGGTCTCGCTGCTGGGCGTGGTCGTTTAGCCCGACGTAATCCCGAGCACAAACACCGCGCAACACCTCCCGCAAGCTGTCAGCCCTCGCTCAAACGCCACGTCCAAAGCACAGCCAACCGCCTAAAAAACACGCCAGACATACTCAGACGGGGGCGGCCTATGCGCCCGCTTGGTAACGTCCCAGACAATGACCGCCGCACTTTCGCGCACAGTAACCATTAGTGCGCCAAAAAGTAGCAATAGCCGGCAGTGCCGTCGCACCAGCACCAAGCAAAGGCTTTAGCGCAATCAGCGCGCCCCCTTCAACATGGGGCATCTCATCCGCCAATTCGAAATTAATCAGCCTTTCTTGTCCCAAAAGACAGGATTGGCATTGCTCTTGCTCTAACAACAAAGCCTGACCACAAAGACAGCTTTAATCTTGAAAAGCTAATCGAACCTTGGAGCAACCCAATGAAGAGCATCACCCCCTTCCTATTTTTAGCCGGCGGTCTAGTGGCAGCCAACCAAGCCGTTGCCGGCGACCTGCTGCACTTTCAAGACAACAGCATCAGCTACCTGAACGGCAGCAATTTCGACCAGATGAACTTCAACAAAGAAGAGCAGAAGTCGCAAAGCACCTTCACCTTCGAGCACGCCAGCGGTTGGAACTGGGGCGACATCTTTGCCTTCTATGATTACATCGATGCGGACAACCTGCAGTACAGCGGCAGTTTCAAACAAGGCACCTTCAAAGAGCGCGAGAAAGATAACTTCTACTACATGGAAATCTCGCCACGCATCAGCGGCAGCTGGGTCGCCGGCCAGAGCCTAGCGTTCGGCCCGGTTAAAGATGTGCTGGCAGCCTTCACCTATGAAAAAGGTAACGGCGGCCCGGGCACCGAGAACTACCTGTACGGCATCGGTTTGGACTGGGACGCACCCGGCTTTGCCTATCTGCAAACCAACCTGTACCGGGTCAAGATCAACGACCATGTGTTCTTCAACGACACCAGCGGCCCCGCCTATGCCGAGCAACTGACCATCGCCGGCGCTTACCCCTTCGCCATCGGCCAGCAAGACTTTGTCATCGACGGTTACGCCGACTGGCGCAGCCCCTCCAAAGACGCTGGCACCCAGACCTCGCTGGGCTCCTCGATCCAAATCAAATGGGACGCTGGTAAGCAACTGTTTGGCCAAGGCCGCACCCTCTATGTCGGCACCGAGCTGAACATGTGGCACAACAAATACGGCCTCAAGCCGGTGGATGGCTCTGGGGATGGTTTTAACCAAGCCGCCGTGCAGGCGCTGGTCAAGTACCACTTCTAAGCTGTCTGATAACTGCCGGTTAAGTGCCCCACCGGCAGAACTTGCTAAGCGCAGCGCTCACCTAGAACAGCGTACGAACCACAAGGAACATTAATGCAGCAGTTAGCCGCCACGCCCGATAAACAGCCAAGGCTGAGTTTAAAAGGCATCAGCAAGGTCTACCCCAGCGTCGTCGCCAACGACAGCATTGACCTGCAGGTAATGCCCGGCGAGATTCATGCCGTGCTCGGTGAAAACGGTGCGGGCAAATCGACCTTGATGAAAATCATCTATGGTGTGACCCGGCAAACGGCTGGCGAAATGTTCTGGGAGGGCCAAGCGCTCAAGGTAGAGAACCCAGCCCATGCCCGCAGCTTAGGGATCGGCATGGTGTTCCAACATTTCTCATTGTTCGAAACCTTAACCGTGCTGGAAAACGTGGCCCTCGCCTTGCCGGGCAAACCGGACTTGGCTGATCTGGCCCGGCGAATTGAGTCGGTGTCGCAGCGTTATGGCCTGCCGGTGGATCCACGTCGGCACGTGCATGCGTTGTCGGTGGGCGAACGCCAACGCGTCGAGATAGTTCGTTGCCTGTTGCAAAACCCACGGTTATTGATCATGGACGAGCCCACCTCAGTCCTGACCCCGCAAGCGGTACGAATTCTGTTTGAAACCCTGCGCAAGTTGGCCAGCGAGGGCTGCTCGATTCTGTATATCAGCCACAAGCTGGATGAAATCCAAGAACTCTGCCATACCGCCACCGTGCTGCGCGCCGGCAAAGTCAGCGGCGCCTGTATTCCCAGCGAAGAAACGCCCAAGAGCATGGCCCGCTTAATGATCGGCAAAGACCTGCCCGCCTGTGAGCACAACGCCGCGCAAAGCACTGGCAAAGTGCAACTGGCGCTCAAGGGTTTGAGCCACACACCAACCGACCCGTTTGCCACGGCGCTGAAAGATATTCAGCTGGACGTTCGCGCCGGCGAGATTGTCGGGATCGCCGGTGTCTCCGGTAACGGCCAAGCCGAATTAGTCGCCGCGATTTCCGGCGAATGCCCACTGCGCGACCACGCCGCCGTGCAGATCTGCGGCCAGTCGGCCGGACGTTTATCCGCAGGACGCAGGCGCGCCCTTGGCCTAGGTTTTGTACCGGAAGAGCGTCTCGGACGCGGCGCCGTACCGAGCATGTCGCTGAGTGATAATGCGATTCTCACCGGCGCCATCTCCCAGTCGCTGGTCAAGCGTGGCTTAGTTAATTTCAGCGCGGCCAGTGCCTTCGCGGCGCGCTGCATTAACGCCTTCAACGTCAAATGCGGCGGCCCCGACGGGCAAGCCAGCGCACTGTCGGGCGGTAATTTGCAAAAATTCATCATGGCCCGCGAGATCCTCCAAGCCCCCAAGGTGCTGGTGGCCGCCCAGCCAACCTGGGGCGTGGATGTTGGCGCCGCAGCCTTTATTCGCCAGCAAATGATTGACCTGCGCAACAGCGGTTGCGCGGTACTGGTGGTCTCGGAAGAGCTGGATGAACTGTTTGAAATTTGCGACCGAATTGCCGTGATTGCCAACGGTCGACTGTCGCCGAGCCGGGCACCAGCGGAAACCTCAGTGGAAGATATCGGGGTATGGATGAGCGGCCTGTGGCCCGGCGCCGACAGCGCCGTGCTCGCCACCACCCACCAATAACAAGGGACACCGAATATGCTGTCTTGCACGCTTGAACGTCGCCCCGCAGCCTCACGCACCATGAGTTATTTGTCGCCACTGATCGCCGTCGCACTGACGCTGCTGGGTGGCCTACTGCTGTTCTCGCTGCTGGGCAAAGACCCGATCGAGGGCTTCCAGGTATTTTTCCTCAAGCCACTGAGCAACTGGAACGGCATCGCCGAACTGCTGCTCAAGGCCACGCCACTGATGCTCTGCGCAGTCGGTTTAGCCGTCGGCTTTCGCGCCAACGTGTGGAACATCGGTGCCGAAGGCCAGTTTATCGTCGGCGCCTGCGCCGCTACTGGCGCGGCGCTGCTGCTGGAGGATGTCAGCGGCCCGCAAGTATTGGTGGCCATGGTGATCGCCGGCGCGCTGGGCGGTGCGGCTTGGGCGGCAATTCCGGCGTTTTTGCGCACCCACTTCAACGCCAATGAAATTCTGGTGTCGTTGATGCTGGTGTATGTCGCCCAGCTACTGGTGTCTTGGCTGGTGTTCGGCCCGTGGATCGACCCGGACGGCTTTAACTTCCCGCAAAGCAAAATGTTCTCCGACTCCGCCCTGCTACCGATCTTAGTCGAGGGCACCCGTTTGAATTTTGCCTTTGTGCTGGCCCTCGGGGCCCTGCTAATCGGCTACCTGTTTATGCAAAGAAGCTTTCTCGGTTACAAAATGCGCGTCGCCGGCGAGGCCCCCGAGGCCGCCCGCTATGCCGGTTTCTCGGCCAAAGCCATGATCTGGATCGGCCTGTTGGCCGGCGGCGCCAGCGCAGGCGTTGCCGGCATGGCCGAGGTAGCCGGACCGATGGGCCAACTGACCGACAAGGTCGGCAGCGGTTACGGTTTTGCCGCGATCATCGTGGCCTTTGTCGGGCGCTTGAATCCACTCGGGATCTTCTTCGCCAGTCTATTGATGGCGCTACTGTATATCGGCGGCGAACAAGCCCAGCAGTATCTGAGCCTGCCCTCATCGATCTCCAAAGTATTCCAGGGGCTTCTGCTGTTCTTCTTGCTCGGCTCGGACCTGTTTATTAATTACCGCTTACGCCTGCGCTGGGCAACGACCAAGGCAGGACTCTAAGCATGGATATCAACTTAATTAGCGCCATCCTGTTCGCCACCCTAGTGGCCGGCACGCCTTTGATAATCGTCGCCCTCGGCGAGTTGATTAGCGAAAAGGCTGGGGTGCTGAACCTCGGCGCCGAAGGCACCATGGCGATGGGCGCGGTGGCCGGTTTCGCCGCCACCCACTACACCGGCAATCCTTACCTCGGCGTGCTGGCGGGGATGAGCGCGGGCGCCTTGATGAGCCTGCTATTTGGCCTGCTGACCCTAACCCTGATGGCCAATCAGGTGGCCTCGGGGCTGGCGCTGGCGATCTTCGGCGTTGGCTTATCGGCCTTTATCGGCAAGCCGTTTGAGTCGCTGACCCTGCAAACCGTACCGACCCTGCGCATTCCGCTGCTGGCAGATATTCCGCTGCTGGGCCCGGCTCTGTTTGATCATCAATGGCTGGTGTATTTCTCCTGGGTGCTGCTCGCCGCCGTGGTCTGGTTTCTGCACAAAAGCCGCGCCGGGCTAATTTTGCGCGCGGTCGGCGAGTCGCCCTCTTCGGCCCATGCGATTGGCTACTCAGTCATCGGCATTCGTTATTTAGCGGTGCTGTTTGGCGGTGCAATGGCCGGCATCGGCGGGGCTTTTTTGTCAGTGTTCTACACCCCGTTATGGGTCGAAGGGATGGTCTCTGGCCGTGGCTGGATCGCCCTGGCATTGGTGGTATTCGCCACTTGGCGGCCGATGCGGGTGATGGTCGGCGCCTACCTGTTCGGCGGAGTGATGATCAGCCAGTTGTTCCTGCAAGGCTCAGGCTTGCCGATCAATGTGCCGTCGCAGTTGCTCTCGGCCCTGCCCTACCTCGCCACCATCATTGTGCTGGTGCTGATCTCGCGCAACCAACAGAGCATTCGTCTGAACTCACCGCTATCCCTCGGCCAACCCTACCGACCGGATGCATAACCGCTAGTTGTTGCAGGTCGATTTGTAGGGTGGGCTTTAGCCCACCAAGTCCCTTATCACGCGGCGGTGGGCTGAAGCCCACCCTACAAAAACAACGCTAATTACCTAACGAATACACAGCCTTTAGTTAACCCTCGCAATCAACCTAGCGGTAACAAGGAGCACCACAGATGAGCAATCGCAGAGAATTTATCAAGGTCGCTGGTGGTATGACGGTGGCACTGGTGTTTGGCGCCAACCTGTTCGGCCAGGCGTACGCGGCAGAACCGCTGAAGGTCGGCTTCGTCTATATCAGCCCGATCGGTGATGCCGGCTGGACCTACCAGCACGACCAAGGCCGCCTCGAAATGGAAAAAGCCTTAGGCGCACAGGTACAAACCAAATACATCGAAAACGTCCCCGAGGGCGCCGATGCCGAGCGGGTGATTCGCGAGCTGGCCAGCAGCGGCTACAAACTGATTTACGCCACCAGTTTCGGCTACATGAACTACGTGCAGCGGGTCGCCAAACAGTATCCCGACGTGACCTTTATGCACGCCACCGGCTACAAGACCGGCAAAAACTTTGGCAACTACAACGCGCGTTTCTATGAAGGGCGTTACCTGAATGGCGTGGTCGCCGGCAAACTGAGCAA
Organism: Pseudomonas sp.; assembly: GCA_044354115.1. Taxonomy (GTDB): domain Bacteria; phylum Pseudomonadota; class Gammaproteobacteria; order Pseudomonadales; family Pseudomonadaceae; genus Aquipseudomonas. The sequence goes on from JBILAR010000052.1 coordinate 21,482, forward strand.
GTCCAATGTGCTCGGTTACGTGGCCGCCTTCCCGATCCCGGAAGTGGTGATGGGCATCAACGCCTTCACCCTCGGTGCCCGCAGCGTTAACCCGAAAGCCGAAGTACGGGTGATCTGGACCAACGGCTGGTATGACCCGGGCAAAGAGCGTGAAGCGGCCATGACCCTGATCTCGCAAGGCGCCGACATGCTCACCCACCACACCGACTCCACCGCCGTGGTGCAAGCCGCCGAAGAGAAAGGCGTACATGCCTTTGCCTACCACTCCGACATGGGCAAATATGGCCCCACCGCGCAACTCTCCGGCACCACCCATCAGTGGGGCGACTACTACACCAAAACCACCCAAGCGGTGCTGGATGGCAGCTGGAAGTCGAACTCAACTTGGGGTGGCTACAAAGAGGGCATGATCAAAATAGTGCCACTCAATACCTCGGTGCCTGCCGAGGTAAAGACTCAAATCAGTGTCTTGGAAGCCCAGATGCAAGCCGGCAGCTTCAACCCGTTTAGCGGCCCGATTGTCGACCAAGACGGCAAGACCCGTGCCGCTGCCGGCCAAGTCATCAGCGATGCCGACTTGAATAAAATGAACTACTTCGTCGAAGGCGTAGCCTCCAAACTGCCGCAAAAATAAAGCCAGCAAGACGGCGAACTAAAAAAGGCCAACCTTGCGGTTGGCCTTTTGCGTATCAGCCAAAGATGGTTAATGCATTGCATGGGCAGCCAAAGCGTTAACACCGAGGGCTAAAGCATGCCGCTACTTTTATCCCGGTACATCGCCTCATCGGCATATTTGAGCAACTGCGCCACATCCTCACCATGCTCCGGGTAGTGGGCAATGCCGATGCTCGGCAGGATGCGCAAGTTAAGGCCATCGAGATCCATCGGCTGACTCAAAACAGTGCGAATTTTGGCGCACACCAGTGCGGCTGTTTCCGGCTGTTTGATACTTTCCAGCAACACCACGAACTCATCGCCGCCAATCCGCGCCACGCTGTCCTCATCACGCACCGCATGCCTTAAGCGACTGGCTACCTGCTGCAGCAACAGATCGCCAACCGCGTGCCCATAGGTGTCGTTAACCTGCTTGAATTTGTTCAAATCTAAAAAGATCACGCAAAGGCGGCCGTCATTGCGCTTAACTTTGGCTAGCGCAACGGCCAAGCGATCATACAAAAAAGGCCGATTGGGCAAGCCGGTCAACTCATCGTTTTGCGCCATATGCTGTAAGCGCGCATACAACCGTTGCCGCTCGATGGCGGTGACCAACTGGGTAGCGGCAAACTGCAGCAACTCCA
>JBILAR010000170.1:0-4086 GCA_044354115.1 Pseudomonas sp.
ATGCTTACATTCAATTGGGTATCGGCTATTTGCAGCAAGGTAACACTGGCCGAGCCAAGGCACCGCTAAGTAAGGCCTTGGATCTTGATTCTTCGAGTGCCGATGCACATGCCGCCCTAGCTTTGGTTTTTCAGTCAGAAATGGAAGCTGAACTAGCCGAGGAGCATTTTCGCAAAGCGTTGTCGAATCGTAGCGATGACACGCGAATCATGAATAACTACGGCAGCTTTTTGTTTGAGCAAAAACGTTATGCCGAAGCCCTAGAGGTTTTTACTCGCGCCTCGAAAGATACTTTATATCCAGAGCGTGCCAGCGTATTTGAAAATCTTGGTATGACCGCTTTGGCAATGAACGACCGCAAACAGGCGCACGCATATTTCAAGCGGGCCATCCGTTTAAATGTACGCCAGTCAACTGCATTGTTGGAAATGTCCATCCTGAGTTATGAGGATAAAAATTACGTAGAGGCTAAGGGCTACTACGAAAGCTATATCCTAGTGTCCGAGCACAATGAGCGCAGTTTGTTGCTCGGTAGTCGCTTGGCGAGTATTTACGAAGATCGTGATAAGGCCGCCAGCCTTGGTCTGCAGTTGAAGCGCCTGTATCCGGGCAGTTCTGAATATCAGCAATACGTGCGGGAGCAACGATGAACGTGTTGGATCCCGAAGTTGTTGCTTTCGCCGGTGAAAACCCTGGCGAGGTCTTGCGCAGAGCCCGCGAAAATAAGGGTTGGTCGCAAGCCGATGTAGCCCTAAAACTCAACTTGACCGGGCAAGCGCTTGCTCATCTAGAGTCCGGTGCCTTTGCTAAATTGCCGGGCAATACTTTTGCGCGCGGCTATATTCGTGCTTACGCAAAACTACTGGGTATTGATCAAGAGCCGCTAGTGGTGGCTTTCGATCAACTCACCGGCAGTAATTCTGCGGGCAGCAGCGTGCATGCATTAGGGCGGATTGAAGAGCCTGCGCATGTGGCGCAAAACCTGTTGCGGGTGATTAGTTTTGTGCTCTTAGCGGGTTTGGCTTTGGCTAGTTATCTGTGGTGGCAAGATCGCGCGCAGAACCAAGCGGGCACTGCGGGGACTAGCAGCATGCTTGAGCATGTTGAGGTCGAGGGTGCCGACGGCAATACGCAGATTCATCCTCTGGATGAGCCTGAAGATCAAGCGGTTACTGTTGCGCAAGAAACTAGCGATGTTGCGCAGGTTGCTGCCGAGGTTGCTGCGCAGCCAGAAGCCACAATCACTCCTAACACCTCAGTCAATGGACTGCAGGGCGTTGCGTCGCCAAGCGTTTTGGCTCCGCCCGCTAGCGGTATGCAGGCCAGCACACCGGCGTCTTCAGCTAGCCTTGCAGCGGTAGCACAAGCGCCCGCATCAACTCCCATGGCAGAGCCATCATCTAATCCTGCTGCTGGGGACGCCGTGGTTAGTGTGCAATTCACGGCCAATTGTTGGGCACAGCTAACCGATGCCAATGGCAAGGTGCTGTTTAGTGCGCTTAAACGTGCCGGCGAAAGCCTTGAATTGGCCGGTAAACCGCCGCTTGAACTGCGCTTAGGCTATGCCCGTGGCGCACAAGTTAGTTTTAATGGGCAAAGCATTGATGTGACGCCTTATACCAGCGGTGAGACAGCCCGCATAAAGCTAGGTCTGTAACTGATGCAGTGTGAATCGCCAATTATTCGTAGAGTTTCACGCAAAATTTGGGTCGGCTCGGTGCCTATCGGCGGCGACGCACCTATTGCTGTGCAGAGTATGACCAACACCAATACCTGTGATGTGGCGGCCACTGTCGCGCAGGTACGCCGCCTTGAAGACGCTGGCGCCGATATCGTGCGTATTTCCGTGCCCGACATGGATGCCGCCGAAGCCTTCGGCAAAATTAAGCAGCAGGTGCGGGTGCCGCTGGTTGCCGATATTCATTTTGATTACCGCATTGCTCTACGGGTTGCCGAGCTTGGGGTTGATTGCTTGCGCATCAATCCGGGCAATATCGGCCGTGAAGATCGAGTTAAAGCCGTGGTCGATGCGGCGCGTGATCGCGGCATTTCGATTCGCATTGGCGTGAATGCAGGCTCGCTGGAAAAGGATCTGCAAAAGAAATACGGCGAACCGACCCCAGCGGCGCTGGTTGAGTCGGCTTTGCGGCATGTTGAACACCTCGATCGTTTGAACTTTCAAGAATTTAAAGTCAGCGTTAAGGCCTCCGACGTGTTTATGGCGGTTGAGGCTTATCGCTTGCTGGCTAAGCAAATCAGTCAACCGCTGCACCTCGGTATCACCGAAGCCGGTGGCTTGCGCTCGGGTACGGTTAAATCGGCAGTGGGCTTGGGTATGCTGCTGGCGGACGGGATTGGCGATACTATTCGCATCTCGCTGGCGGCCGATCCGGTTGAAGAGATCAAGGTTGGCTTTGATATTCTCCGCTCGCTGCGCCTGCGCTCGCGCGGTATCAACTTTATCGCTTGCCCAAGTTGTTCACGGCAGAACTTCGACGTGGTCAAGACCATGAACGAGCTTGAGGGGCGCCTTGAAGATTTGCTGGTGCCGCTCGATGTGGCCGTGATTGGCTGCGTGGTTAACGGCCCGGGTGAGGCCAAAGAGGCGCATATCGGCTTAACCGGTGGCACGCCTAACTTGGTGTATATCGACGGCAAGCCTGCGTTGAAGCTTAATAATGATAATCTGGTCAACGAGTTAGAAGCGCTAATTCGCCAGAAGGCGGCCGAGAAGGTCGCGGCTGACGCGGCAGTGATTGCCCGTGGCTAAGCCGATAACGGCCTGTATTTCTAAGGATTTTTTGTGAGCAAGACGCTGCAAGCCATTCGTGGCATGAACGATATTTTGCCCGAGCAAACTCCGCTCTGGCGCTACTTTGAGAGCACTGTCGCCAGTCTGCTGGATGGTTACGGCTATCGGCAAATTCGCATGCCGATTGTTGAAGCGACGGAACTGTTCAAGCGCTCAATTGGTGAAGTAACCGATATTGTCGAAAAAGAGATGTATACCTTTGACGATCGTAACGGCGACTCCCTGACCCTGCGCCCTGAAGGCACTGCCAGTTGTGTGCGGGCGGTGCTTGAGCATGGCATTACGGGCGGCGGCCAGGTGCAAAAGCTCTGGTACATCGGGCCAATGTTTCGCCACGAGCGTCCGCAGAAAGGTCGTTATCGGCAGTTTCATCAGATTGGCGTTGAGGTGTTCAATCTCGATGGTCCGGACATCGACGCCGAACTGATCATCATGACGTGGCGCTTGTGGGGCTTGCTGGGTATTCGCTCGGCGCTAACCCTAGAGCTCAATAGCTTGGGCAGCAGCGCGGCGCGCGCCAGTTACCGTGACGCCTTGGTCGAGTTTTTGTCGGCACGCCTAGATCAACTGGATGAAGACAGTAAGCGTCGCCTAAAGAGCAATCCACTGCGGATTCTCGACAGTAAGGTGCCTGAAACCCAAACTTTGCTGGTCGATGCGCCAAAGCTGGTTGATTACTTGGATGAAGACTCAGTCGCTCACTTCGCCGGCTTGACTGCACGTTTGGATGCCGCCGGTATTCCTTATGTGCTCAATCCAAAGCTGGTACGTGGCTTGGATTACTACGGTAAAACCGTGTTCGAGTGGGTTACCGATCAACTCGGCGCACAGGGTACGGTTTGCGCTGGCGGCCGTTATGATGGCCTGGTTGAGCAGATGGGCGGCAAGCCGACTAGTGGTGTTGGCTTTGCCATGGGTATCGAGCGCTTGATCTTGCTGCTGGAAACCCTTGAACAAGTGCCCGCCGCTATTGCACGACAGATTGACGTGTATTTTTGTGCCTTGGGCGCGCCGGCCGAGCTGGCTGCGTTAGTCTTAGCCGAGCGTTTGCGTGACCAGTTGCCGAATTTGCGCTTACAGGTAAATGCTGGGGCTGGCAGCTTTAAGAGTCCGTTTAAGAAGGCCGATAAGAGCGGCGCCTTGTTTGCGCTGATCTTGGCGGAAGACGAATTGGCCGAGCAGACAGTTGCGCTCAAGCCTCTGCGTGGTAACGGCGAACAACAACATATTAGCTGGACTGCTCTTCCCGAGCAGCTAGCGGCCTGCTTGCAGGC
>JBILAR010000194.1:0-2826 GCA_044354115.1 Pseudomonas sp.
ATTCGTGACTGGTGGCAGCGCAATGGTAAGCCGCTGCTGACCGGCGGTGCTCTGGCGTTGATCGTGGTATTTGGCTGGCAGGCCTGGCAAAAGCATCAGTTGAGCGAGGCTCAAGGTGCTTCAGCGTTGTATCAGCAACTACTCGAAACCTCGCTGGTGGCTAACGCTCAGCCGGATGTGAGCAAGGTTGCCGAGTTAGCGGGCAAACTAAAAGCGCAGTATCCGGGCACCCATTACGCGCAGTTCGGCAGTCTGTTGCTGGCTAAGGTTGCAGTCGAATCGGGCAAGCTCGATGACGCCAACACCGAGCTTAAAGCCGTACTCAACGACCCCGCCGATGCCACCTTGGCCGAGCTGGCGCGTCAGCGTTTAGCCCGTGTGTTGGCCGTGCAGGGTAAGGTTGATGAGGCGCTGGCTTTGCTCGCCGGCGAAGCCGACTTGGCTTATCTCTCCAGCCGTGAAGAGCTTAAAGGCGATTTACTGGCCAAGCTTGATCGTAGCGACGAGGCGTTAGCCGCTTACCAAAAGGCTAAAGCTGCGCTGAGCCCAGATGCGGCGGTTGGCGGTTTGCAAATCAAAATCGATGATTTAGCCAAAGGGGATGCATAAGGTGATGCGCTGGAAGAATGCCGCATTGCTGGCCTTGGCCGTTATGGTCGTGGGTTGCAGCAGCAACAGCAAAAAGGAATTGCCACCAGCCGAACTCCAGGACTTCACCACTGAAGTTGAGTTGCAAAGTGAGTGGAATCGCTCCGTTGGCAGCGGCCAGGGCGATACCTATAGTCTCCTAGCGCCTGCTGTTGATGGCGATCATATTTATGCTGCTGGCGCTGATGGCGTGGTCATGGCTATGGACCGCTTCAGCGGTGACGTGCTGTGGAAGCAAGACATTGAGCGGCCTATTTCCGGGGCTATCGGCGTCGGCGCAGGTTTAGTGGTGGTCGGCACCCTTAAAGGTGAGGTGATTGCACTCGACCAGTCTACGGGCGAGCAAAAGTGGATTGCCTTAGTTCCGAGCGAAGTGCTCTCCGCGCCAGCTGTAAACAGCGACGTGGTAGTAGTGCAAACTCAAGACGATCGCGTCATAGCCTTTGATGCCGCTAGCGGTAATCAGCGCTGGCTTTACGAAAACCAGCCAGCGGTGCTGACCTTACGTGGCACCAGTGCGCCAGTGCTCACTTCGCGCCTAGCCATTGCTGGTTTTTCTACCGGTAAAGTAGTGGCCATTGATCTTGCACGCGGTATCCCTGTGTGGGAGCAGCGTGTGGCGGTCCCGCAAGGGCGTTCTGAGTTAGATCGAATTGTCGACATTGACGGTAATTTGATCGCAACCGACGACGCGCTCTATGTGGTTAGTTATCAAGGCCGGGTAGCTGGCTTGGATATCAACAGTGGCCGTGTGCTTTGGCAGCGAGAAGCGTCAAGCTATGCCGGTTTGGCTCAAGGACTTGGCAGTGTGTATGTCAGCCAGGTGAGCGGCACTCTTGAAGCTGTTGATGAGCGTTCTGCCTCAGCCTTGTGGAGCAATGACTCTTTGGCTCGTCGGCAATTATCGGCGCCCGAAGTGTTCTCCAGTTACCTAGCTTTCGGCGATTTTGAAGGTTATTTGCATTTGGTCAGTCAGGTTGATGGTCACTTTGTTGGCCGTAAGCATATCGACAGTGACGGCGTACGTGCACGCCCACTGGTGATTGGTGACTGGATGTATGTGTTTGGCAATAGCGGTGAGTTGGTCGCACTGACCATTCGCTAAGAGCCTGTTCTCGACGTTTAGCCTGTGTCGGTTGACTCGGCCGGAGCTGAACGACCTTGAACAGGTTCAACATTAAGTGTTTGGCCGCTGCCGGTTACGGCAGCGGCCTTTGTGTTTTTTAGATATCTCGCTGGAGGAGCCAATGGTTCCGGTAATCGCCCTGGTGGGCCGCCCTAACGTGGGCAAGTCCACATTGTTCAACCGCCTGACCAGAACTCGGGACGCCATTGTCGGCGATCTGGCGGGTCTGACTCGTGATCGCCAGTACGGCGAGGCCAAGTGGCAGGGGCGTACTTACATCCTGATCGACACGGGTGGCATCTCCGGTGACGAAGATGGCATGGACGCGAAGATGGCCGAGCAGTCCTTGCTGGCCATCGAAGAAGCCGATGTCGTGCTGTTTATGGTGGATGCTCGCGCCGGCTTATGCGCCGCCGACCAGATGATTGGCGAGCACTTGCGCAAGCGCAATAAGCGCTCGTTCTTGGTGGTCAATAAGGTCGATAACATTGACCCGGATTTGGCTCGCGCCGAATTCAGCCCGCTGGGTATGGGCGTGCCGCTGGCGATTGCTGGTGCCCACGGTCGCGGTATTACCCAGATGCTGGAAGTGGCACTGGTCGATTTCCCGCAAGACCCGGTTGAGCTGCAAGCACTGGAAGGCGAGATCGTTGCCGAAGGTGAAGAAGCAAAACTGATTCCTGGCCCGAGTGAGAAAGACGGCATTAAGATTGCCATCATCGGTCGTCCCAATGTCGGTAAATCGACCCTGGTTAACCGCATGCTCGGTGATGACCGGGTGATCGTGTATGACGAGCCAGGCACCACCCGCGACAGTATTTATATTCCGTTCCAGCGCGACGAAGAAAAATACACCCTGATTGACACCGCCGGTGTGCGTCGGCGCGGCAAGATCTTCGAGGCAGTGGAAAAGTTCTCAGTGGTGAAAACCCTGCAGGCGATCCAAGACGCCAACGTGGTGATCTTCGTCATGGATGCCCGCGAGGGCGTGGTTGATCACGACCTCAACTTGCTGGGTTTTGTGCTGGAAACTGGCCGTGCGCTGGTAATCG
>JBILAR010000153.1:0-5604 GCA_044354115.1 Pseudomonas sp.
CAAGCGAGCGCGACTACGTGAAGGTCGAACTGCAGCGTCGGTTGTTCTTCGTCGACTTTGCCGATATTCACTTTATCTCCGCCTTGCATGGCACTGGTGTCGGCCATTTGTACGGCTCGGTGCAAGCCTCGTTCAAATCTGCCATCACCCGCTGGCCGACTAACCGCCTGACCCAGATTCTCGAAGATGCAGTCAGCGAGCATCAGCCGCCGATGGTTAATGGCCGGCGGATTAAACTGCGTTATGCCCACTTGGGTGGCGCTAACCCGCCGTTGATCGTGATCCACGGTAATCAGGTCGATAAGATCCCGCGCGCCTATTCGCGTTACTTAGAAAACACCTATCGGCGGGTATTGAAACTGGTCGGTACGCCGATTCGGATTGAGTACAAAGGCGGCGAAAACCCGTTTGAGGGCAAGAAAAACGCGCTCACCGATCGTCAAGTCAACAAGAAGCGGCGGATGATGACGCACCATAAAAAAGCCGATAAAAAGCGTAAAGACAAACGCTAACCGGCGGATCGTTACGTGGGACCCAAAGGCGCAGAGCATTAGCTACTGCGCCTTTTTTATAGCTGGGCTAGCGGAAACTCGAAGTGCGAAACTTAATTGTGAAGTGCTCTAGGCGTGTTTTAGCTGACCCTTAGCGCGGCGAACTGGCTGCTCGCCGGCAAAGGTTGTCGCGGGAATTGGCTGCTGCTGAGCTGGGTTGTACGCAGACACGGGCTTATAACAACGCCGGGGGAGTTCCCTAGCGTTGTTGTCTAAGTCGCTTAGCCCAGTGCGGGATAGTCGGTGTAACCCTGCGCATCACCGCCATACAGGGTATTGCCGTCCAGCGCATTGAGTGGAGCGCGGACCTCGAAGCGTGCAGCCAGATCGGGGTTGGCAATGTACGGTCGACCATAGGCAATCAAATCTGCCAAGCCGCTGGCGATGGCTTGCTCACCGCTGGCGGCGGTCTGTCCGCCAGCAAGAATTAGCGTGCCTTGATAGAGGTCGCGCAGCTTACGCAGTAACCCATCAAAGCCCTCGAAGGTGCCGCCTAACCAGTCCGGACGGTTGATGTGCAGGTAGGCGAGGTTGCGGCTGTTCAGTTGCTCGACCAGATAGCTAAAGGTCTCCAGCGGATTAGCATCGTGCACATCGCCAAAGGTGCCCATCGGCGAAATGCGGATGCCCACCTTGCGGCTGTCACCGGTCGTTGCCACCACCGCATCGACGACTTGCAGCACTATGCGTGCGCGATTCTCGGCGCTGCCGCTGTAAGCATCGCTGCGCTGGTTGCTGTTGGAACAGAGGAACTGATCGAGTAGGTAGCCGTTGGCGGCATGCACTTCAACGCCGTCGAAACCGGCCTTAATTGCATTGGCGGTGCCCTGCGCATAGGCTGCGACTACTCCCGGCAGTTCGTTGAGTTCTAGGGCTCGTGGTTTCGCGGTGGCAACCTTGTGGCGCGTGCCGTCCAACTCTTCAACAAAGCATTCGGCTTGCGCTTGGATCGCTGAAGGCGCGACCGGGTCGCCGCCGTTAGGTTGCAGCAGCGGGTGGGAAATACGCCCGACATGCCAGAGCTGCAAGAAAATTCGCCCGCCAGCGCCATGCACGGCTTGTGTTACCTGCTGCCAGCCGGCCACCTGCTCGGCACTGTGGATGCCGGGGGTCCAGGTGTAACCCTGGCCTTCGGGGCAGACTTGACTGGCCTCGCTGATGATCAGTCCGGCATTGGCGCGCTGCGCATAGTAAGTAGCGTTCAGTGCACTGGGAATGTTACCCGGCTGTAAACTGCGTTGCCGGGTTAGTGGCGCCATTACTAGGCGGTTGGGCAGGTGCAGATCACCCAGTTGCAGGGGGGATAGCAGGTGGTCGAGGCTCATGGTGGATTCCTGAGTGGTAGCTAAGTAGTACGGTCGATTATGGCGGTGGCTAACTTTTTAACAAGTACGTACGATTTAGGCAGTAGCTTACTAAAAGGTAATTATTGATGAGTGAATTGCAGCCGTTGCCCGCCGAAAACAAGCGTTTGGTACAGGGCGAGAAGGTCTACAACACGCCGATGGAAGTCACCTTGGAAGTGATTGGCGGTAAGTGGAAGGCGCTGTTGGTGTATCGCTTACTAAACGGCGCTCTGCGCTTCTCTGAGCTCAAGCGTCAGGTGCCGGGTATTACTGAGAAGATGCTGACCCAGCAACTGCGTGAGTTGGAGCGCGATGGTGTGCTCAATCGCAGGGTCTTCGCCGAGGTGCCGCCGCGAGTCGAGTATTGCGTCAGCGAACATGGCCGTAGCTTACAGCCCGTGTTGGCGGCTATGTGTCAGTGGGGGCGCCAGCATTGGCAGCAGCAGGGTGAATAAGCGCAGCTTAGGCTACTTCAGATAGTTGTCGTAGATGGCTTGATAGCGCCCGCTGGCTTTCAGTTGCTGCAAGCCGAGGTTGAAATCGTTACGCACCTTTTCGCTGCGAAATACCGGGCGATAATCATTTGGATCGACTTTGGTGAAGGCGTGCATGTCGACCGACTTAGGCGTGAATAGATTGTTGCGCGTCAGTTGCAGCTCAAAGTAGTGATAGATATTGCGGTCGCTCAACACTACGTCAAAGCGGCCTTTGTTCAGTCCGGCCACCTGCAACTCTTGATTGTTTTGCTCAAAATAACGTCCCGCTTGATCCACCGCGGTTAACCACTCAGGGTAACGTTTTAACCCGCCGGGAAAACTTACGACTGTTAGATCCTTAAGATCCTCTGGCTTGTTGATGGTTAATGCGCGCTGAGTCAGGGTGACGAACACGTTGTCATAGAGCACCGCAGGGTCGCCGAAGAATCCTCCTTGAGCGCCAAAGCCTAGGTCCGTCATGGCCGCATCAACGTGCGCCATTTTGAACTCCAGCGGCACTCGCGCCAGTGGGTAGTAGCGTGGGCGTAAGCTATGCCCCTTAAAGGCTAGAGCCTCGCCGATCACTTCTAGCTCGATGCCGTTATCGCTTTCTGGAAAGCAGAAAGGCGCGATCTTCTCGCCGAAGGCCATCACCACTTCTTCGGCCTGGCAGGCCAAGGGCAGGGCGAAACACAGCAGCAGTAAGCTGCGTATGGCTAATTTCCGTTGTGCTAGTGGACGCATCGGCTGATGCCTATGGGTGATTATTGTTCGGCTTGAGTCTAGACCTTGGTGATGTTTTTGCTGGGTGTAATTGCGCAATTTAATCCGCGTTTAAATTTTGTTATCAGCGTGCAACGCTTGGTTTTTGGCTGCCAGTAGTGCTGCGGCGCTGGCTTCTAAGCGGGCTTTTTCACTGCGCAGAAAACGGCGCATGCCTTGCAGATTGGCAATTTTCGCCTCCACCTCTAACAATTTTTTGCCTACCAGTAATGCACCTTGCGCGCAGTCGATTTGCTGGTCGCGTTGTGCGTCGAGTATTTCGCGAATTTCACTCAGAGAAAAACCCATGCCCTGTGCCTGCTGAATAAAGGCCATGTCAGACAAGCTGCGCGCGCTGTACTCGCGGTAATTGTTGCCTTGGCGCTGTACGCTGAGCAGACCGAGGCTCTCGTAATAACGCAGGGTGTGACGACTGGCGCCGCTCTTTTGCTCAAGTTCACCGATACGCATAAAAAGCCTCTTGACTGTCGAGTATGCTCGATAGTTTAGCCTGTTCTGGTCATCTCCTTATTGAGTGTTGAACATGCGCGAAGAATGTTTTGTTACCGGCGGAACTGGCTATATCGGCCAACATTTATTGGCCCAGCTAACCGCCAAGGGACACCCGGTCAGCGTGTTAATGCGTAAACCTGATGCCTTGCCCGCGCTGCAACGCTTGGTCAGCCAGCATGGCGGCGATGGCCGGCTACTCAGCGCGGTGGCTGGTGATTTGGCCAAGCCTGAGCTGGGCCTGGCCGCTGGCGCCTTGTTGCAGGTGCAACGAGCCAAGGTGGTATTTCATTTGGGCGCCCATTTCGCCTGGGGCTTGAGCCTTGAGCAGGCGCGCGCCGTGACGGTCAGTGGCGCGGTGCGCGTTGCCGAGTTGGCCGCCAAGCAGGGCAGTCGCTTGCTGATGCTCAGCGGTTTTATGCTGGAGAACCACGCGCATTTACAGCGCGTTGGCGTCGATCTAGCGCAGCCGCAGCGCACCGATTGGCCGGCGGTGTATCGGCGCGTCGGTGGTTATGAAGGCAGCAAGTTGGAGGCGCACTTTAAGGTGCTCGAGTGCATGCAGGCGCTCGGCGGTGAGCTGACCATCGTCCATCCGGCCACGGTCTGCGGTCATAGCCAGAGTGGTCATATTCTGCCGGCGCAGCCGCTGGCTGAATTAATTAGTAATTTGGCCAGCGGCAAACTCAGCGCCATCCCCGGCACGCCGGCGCACTGGTTGCCGCTGGTGACGGTGGACTTTTTAGTTGCGCTGATGGTCGCAGCGGCGTTTGACCCGAGCCAAGTCGGCCAGCAAATTCTCGCTCTAGATGAGCGCACGCCGAACTTGCCGGGCATGCTGGCTGTACTCGCCGAACCGCTAAAACTAAAGCCACCACGGCGCTTTATGCCGATCGGCGTGTTGCGTTGGCTGCTTAAAATTCCGGGACTGCCGAAGCTGCTGAGCACCAGCCCCGAGTCGCTGGACTTCATCCAAACCACTCGCTTCGATACCAGTGCCACTAAGGCCCTAGCGCTCAAGCATCAACTGCTATGGCCGGATATTAATCAGGCCATGCAGGTGACAGTGGACTATCTGCAGCCTGCGCTGCGCGGATTAAACCAGAGCGCTGCGCAGGCTTAGGCGGCTTGTTCCGCCGCTTGCCCCAGTGCCCGATTGAGCGCGCTAAACAGGGCGCGAAAACTCGCGGTGGTGAGGTTTTCATCGATGCCGACGCCGTGCAGGGCGCGACCACCGTTGACTCGTAGTTCGATGTAGGCGGCGGCCTTGGCATTAGTCCCGGCGCCGATGGCGTGTTCGGCGTAGTTGATGATTTCCACGGCCACCGGCAGGCCGGCTACCAGAGCCTCCAGCGGGCCTTTGCCGATACCGCGCCAGTGTTGGCTGGTACCGTCGCTAATGACCTCGACGTCTACTGCGCTGGTGCCGTGCTCTTCTTGCAGCTTGTGGCTTTTTAGGGCGTACGGGCTGGTTGCTTGCAGGTATTCGCGATTGAGTAGGTGGTAGATCTGCTCGCCAGTCATCTCGAGGCCGAGGCGATCGGTTTCCTTTTGCACCACTTGGCTAAATTCGATCTGCATCCGACGTGGCAGGCTGATGCCGTATTCCTGCTCGAGCAGGAAGCTGATGCCGCCTTTGCCCGACTGGCTATTCACGCGAATCACCGCCTCGTAGCTGCGGCCGATATCGGCCGGGTCGATCGGCAGGTAGGGCACTTCCCAAATGCCGTTCGGGTCTTGCTGGGCGAAGCCCTTGCGGATCGCATCTTGGTGCGAGCCGGAAAACGCGGTGTGCACCAGATCGCCGACATACGGGTGACGTGGGTGTACCGGCAGTTGGTTGCATTCCTCAACCACCTTGCGCACGCCGTCGATGTCGGAGAAGTCCAGTTGTGGGTCGATACCCTGGGTGTAGAGGTTCAGCGCTACGGTCACCAGATCGACGTTGCCGGTGCGCTC
>JBILAR010000113.1:0-10177 GCA_044354115.1 Pseudomonas sp.
GGCCACGCCGGTGCCACGGTCGTTGTGGGTGTGCAGGCTGATTAGCAGGCTATCGCGCTGGTTGATATGGCGGCAGAACCACTCGATCTGATCGGCGTAGTTGTTCGGCGTGGCTGCTTCAATAGTGGTCGGCAGGTTAAGGATCAGCTTGTTGACCGGGCTTGGCTGGAACACCGCGATTACCGCGTTGCACACCTCAACGGCGAAGTCGATTTCGGTGGAGCTGAACACTTCTGGCGAATACTCAAAACGCCAGTCTGTGTCCGGTTGCTGGGCGGCCAGACGCTGAATGATTTGCGCGGCCTGCACGGCGATCTCAACCACCCCGGCTTTGTCTTGGTTGAAGACGATGCGGCGGAAGCTCGGTGCGGTGGCATTGTAGTAATGCACGATGGCTTGCTTGGCGCCCTGTAGCGACTCAAAGGTGCGAGTGATCAGGTCTTCGCGGGCTTGGGTCAGCACCTGGATGGTCACGTCGTCGGGGATGTGACCGCCTTGGATCAGCTCGCGGACAAAGTCAAAGTCGGTCTGCGAGGCGGACGGAAAACCCACTTCGATTTCTTTGACGCCAACCGCCACCAGCGTCTTAAAGAAGCGCATCTTCTTCGCCGCATCCATTGGCTCGATCAGCGATTGATTGCCGTCACGCAGATCCGAGCTGAGCCAAATCGGCGCCTGACTCATCACCTTGTTCGGCCAGGTACGGTCGGCAATGGCGATCGGGGTAAAGGCGCGGTATTTGCTGGACGGGTCTTTAAGCATGCTCATGGCGACAATCCTGAATGCGCGGCCGGGTTGCGGCCAGTCGAAAAAATAAGCTGTTTATCTTGTGGATGCTATTAACCCTAGAGATATTGGTTAAAGCGTGCAAGCACTGCGTAATAATTGGCAGAACTGTTCTCTTGCTGGCGGTTTGTGGTTTTTTATTGCGTGGCGGACGGCGTTGCTGCTTCGCAATTGCGCAGGCGATTTCAACGCCGGGCGGTCAGTTAAGGTTGAAAGGCACCAATGAAAATCGCCGGGTCGACGCGGGCGTCATTTAGGCTGATGTTCCAGTGCATATGTGGCGCAGTGCTCGGCCGGTGCTGCCAACCCGGCCGAGCACTGCGCCACGGGCCAATTGCTGGCCGAGGACTACATCGGTTTTCGACAGGTGGGGCCCCGCTATCTCAAACCTGGACTCCCTTTTGTCGATATCCCGTACGGGACTGTTAGTGCTCGCCGAACGCCAACTCGGTGTAAAAACGCTCATAGAGCGTGAACGCCCGCTGCTCGATCGCCCGTTGGAAGGCCTGCGCTCGTGAGGCATCCCAATACCGCAGTTCATTCTCTCGGCCATTTGCGAAAGAGCAGTTGAGCCAGTCTGCTGCGGGTTGAGCAATGGCGCTTTCCGTTAGCAGTTCGCAGCTTTGTTCATCCTGTTCTTTCAGCCGCAGTTTCAGCGCCGGCGGCGACTCGCCGTCGCTGCGATTGTCGCTGCTGCACCAGGCACGCACATTGCCGATGCTGTTGCCGAGCAGGCTTTCTGCGCCATGGTTACCGTCTCCCTGGTGACGGAAATCAATGAGGCGGTTTTCGCCAGTGCTACCTGTCCAGTAATACCAGTGGTTTTGCGGGCAGATATGGTCGAAATCGTAGGGTGTTTCGTCTTCCATGCCGGGCAGGGCTGGAATGCTTTCGAACTTCTGATGCACATAGTCGCGCTGCAGCCAGAGCAACATGGAATGCGCGTAGCTGTTCTTTCTATTCCACCATTTTTGGTACAGTCTGATTGCCTGTTCGATTGCTACGATTTTCTCCTCGGGCAGGCCTGCGGTAATACCGACAAAATTGATGTCAAAGCGTGACCAGCCGCGAAGCCCTACCTCGTCATCAGGGGTGAAAATCATTTTCCTCAGTGTGCAGCGGTAATCGTCTGGCGCATACATTGGATAGGCCAGATTCTCTTTGGCCAGCATCTTGATCAGGGAGCGATCCGGAAATACATCGTCTGCACCGCCGAGCGACTGTTCCTTGAGAGTCTTGAAAACCAGCTCGCTGGCCTTGGGCAGGTTGGTGACGGCCAGGGCACAATAGAGCATGAAGCGGATCAGTGCCTTGCGATTGCCGGCCATAGCCGCTTCAGGATCGTTTTGCATTTGCAGCCAGCGCAGGGCGATTTCCAGCGCCGGGATATCCAGCAGGCACAGCGCATGCTTAGGCAGACCTATATCACCGCTCCTCGTATAGGAAATCTCATCTATCAGCGCTTTCAGCAGATGTGAGAACTCACCATCCTGTTTAATCTGCGATGCGAACTCACTGAGGAAATCTGTATTGCCGTTCTTGGCGTCGCCTCTTAACAAACGGGCGAACTGGGCCTTGTCGATTTTGAGGTGATCCGTCAGGCCGAGTTTGGCCGCAGTCAGGCGTACGGCCGTAGTCACCAGGGTGACAGGCGTGAACAGTGCGGCAATTTTTTCATCCTTCAGCAGGTCTTCCACCAGTGCGTGGCACTGCGGGCTGCGCTGCTTGATGACGGAGAACACGTAATCGGCGTTGCTCAGCGCCGTGCCGCCGGTGCCGACCCGCTGGAAGAGCACGGCCAGTGCCGGATCCTGATCGTCGTTATCGTCATCTGTGACGAAGACCTGGTAGGGGACCTCGATGATCGGCATATGTTGCTTGAAAAACTTCGTCAGGGCCTCGAATAGCCGTTCGGTGCGCTTGTCGAAGTCGTCCTGAGCCATTTCTTTGAGCGCCTTCAACTGCCTCTCGAAATGGCTGTCGATGTCTTTGCGCAAGCGCTCGTCGAGCTGTTCTCCATATTCCTGGTTGATTTGTGCGGCCAGCCAGTTTTTCAGATCGCGGCGCTGCTGCTGAATGCCATTCTTGAAAGCTTCAGCGCCCTCATTGAACAGCGCGATTAGCCATTGCAGATCGATGGGCAGGGTTCCCTGCCAGGGTCTGACGTCTTGGTGCGCGAACAGCTGACGTGTTGTTCCGGTGGTCGCGCCGGTTGAGTCCCTTTGCAGTAAATTCGCGTAGGCTGCTAGAGCTTTGCGCCTGTCGGATCTGGAAAGTTTGTTCACCGACGAGCCGCTTTGGCCGGCCCGCTGAAAGCCGAAAGGATGTTGTTCTGTGCTGAAGTGGAAGCGAAACAGGTGATCACTCTTGTCGTTCTCGCCGAGATCGACCCACAGTCGGCGGTTCATGCGCTGACCGATGGCGGGCCAGGCCAGCAGCATGGATAGGGTGCGCTGCTGGCCGTCGAGCAGGGATAGGCCGCCTTGCTCCGCAAGCACTTCCAATTCCCGTGTGATTGGGTGGAAACACTGCATGTCCTGGCCGGCCTGGCTGGCCATCATGCTGCCCAGTGGCATGCCGCGCAGCAGGGTGTCCCACAAATCCATCACCTGATGCGGCTTCCATACCGAGCCTCGCTGGATCATCGGCAGCACGATGCGGTGGGTATTTATGCCTGCCGCAGAGTCCAGCCAGTCGGTGATTTTCACCACGGCGATACCATTTTCAAAAACAACTTTCGTATCGCTCATGCGGCTTGCTCTCGGTTAGTCATAAAAATATTCTTTGTCGAAAACACATCCCTTCTGGCTCCCGTAGGAGCGCCGTAATCGCGGGCCAAGTTGAGGTGGCGATGCGGGTGACAGGGCAAGAAGTTTTTGTCTTGATTGCGTGAGGCTAAGGCTCAAAGGCACCGATAAAGATTGCCGGATCGACCCGGGCGTCATTTAGGCTGATGTTCCAGTGCATATGCGGGCCGGTCGCCCGGCCAGTGGCACCGACGCGGCCCAGTACGGCGCCGCGGGCCAGTTGCTGGCCGAGTTGCACATCGATTTTGGACAGGTGACAGAACATGCTGATAAAGCCTTGGCCGTGATCGACAAACACCGTGTTGCCGTTGAAGAAGTAGTTATTGATCAGGATGACTTTGCCCGCTGCCGGCGCTTTGATCTTTGTTCCAGCCGGTACGGCAAAATCCAGCCCGGCGTGCGGGTTGCGCTCCTCGCCATTGAAGAAACGGCGCAGGCCGAAGCGGCTGGACAGTGGGCCGTTGACCGGCTTGTCCAGTTGCAGATTGCTCGGTGTGCCGGTGCTAAAGCTTTGGTAGGCAAGGGTTTGCTCGGCCAGTTCGCGCTCGATGCGCTTGAGGTTGCTGGCATCAGGGTTAACCATTTGCGGATTTTTCAGGGTGATGCGCTGTTCGGCGTAGTGCTTGGCGATCACCTTAAAACTGAGCTGGCGGCCTTGGCTGCTGATCTGTTGCGGGCCGGGTTTGAGCGTCAGTGGCAGGCCGACGATGGCGATCCAGCGGCTTTGATCCTCATGAATTACCAGCACCGGTTTGCCTTGGAAGCTGGCACTGGGCGCGCTGGCGGCGGGGCCTAAATCCACCACCGCGACGCCACCGGGCACTGGATGGTTGAGCAAGCGGGTCAGATAGCCGGCGGCATGGACGGGCAGGGCGAGACAAAGCAGCAGGGTTAGCAAAATACGCATTGGGCAGTTCCGCGTGGGCAGGAGGGCGAGCAGCTTATGGGTTGGATAATTGTGCAGTGGCAGGCTGACGTAGGCTGGGCAACCGCGCAGCGTTGCCCAGCAAAGGGTTTGCCATCAGGTTAATCCAGCAGCGACAGGGTCACTGGCGTCAGGTGATTGTCTTCCACCCGCAATTGCAGCTCGCCTTCGCCGAGCTTGGCGCGTAGCCGTTGGCCCGGCTGGGTTTGCTCGGCGCGGTGAATGGCGCGGCCCTGGTCGTCGAGCAAGATGCTGTAACCACGGCTAAGGGTGGCCAGCGGGCTGACGGCGTTAAGGGTGTGCACTTGGCTGTGCAGTTGCAGTTGCCGGGCTTTTAAGCCTTCGCGCATGGCCCGTGGTAGGCGCTCGGCCAAACTGTCGAGGCGCTGACGCAACAGCGCCAAACTGCGCCCCGGATGTTGCGCGGCCAAGCGCGCATCGAGGCGTGCCAGTCGTTCGCTGTGCTGCTGAAACTGCTGCGCATAGGCGCGGCGCAGGCGCATGTCTAAATCATCTAAACGCTGGGCTTGCTGGCGCAGGCGCTCGCCGGGGTGGCGCAGGCGCGAGCGCAGGCCGTCGAGGCGCAACTGTTCACGGGCCAGGCGCTCCTGCATGCGCAGCAGTAACCGGCGCTGCAAATTGCTCAGGCGTTGCACCAGTTCGCTGTGGTCGGGCGCCAGTAATTCGGCGGCGGCGGAGGGCGTGGGGGCGCGCACGTCGGCGACAAAGTCGCAAATAGTTACATCGGTCTCATGGCCAACGGCGCTGACAATCGGCGTGCGGCAGGCGGCTACGGCGCGCAGCAGTGGCTCTTCGTTAAAGCACCAGAGGTCTTCCAGCGAGCCGCCGCCACGGGCCAAAATCAGCGCATCAAAGCCGAAGGCATCGGCCAATTTAAGCGCGCGGATAATCTGTGCGGTGGCGTCGCGGCCCTGTACGGCGGTGGGGATTAGGGTCAGCTGCACCTGTGGGGCGCGGCGGCGAAACACGCTGATGATGTCGCGTATCACCGCGCCAGTCGGCGAGCTGATAATCCCGATGCGCTGCGGATGGGCCGGCAGTGCTTGCTTACGCTCGGCGGCAAATAAGCCTTCGGCGTTGAGTTTGGCCTTTAATGCCTCGAAGGCTAAGCGCAGCGCGCCATCGCCGGCGGGTTCAACGCTGTCGAGAATCAGCTGGTAGTCGCCGCGCCCTTCAAATAACGACACCTTGCCGCGCACCGTCACCGCCAAACCATCGCGCAACGCCTCGCGCACCCGCGCCGCGCTCTGCCGGAACAACGCGCAACGCACCTGGGCCTGCTGGTCTTTGAGGGTGAAATACACATGTCCGGAGGCCGGCTTGGAGAGGTTGGAGATTTCTCCAGATACCCAAACTTGGGCGAATACGTCTTCCAGCAAGCCGCGGGCGCGACCATTGAGCTGGCTAACGGTTAACACCTCGCGGTCGAGGTTGAGGCGCTGGAACGGGTCTTTAATCATGCCGGCATCATAAAGGCTTTACCGGGCCTACCAAAGTCCGCCGTCCACTATGCTGATAATTAAGCGTCGCTGTTAAGGCTTGACCGCAGGCCTGTCGGCGATAAGCTGCGCTGCTTTTTGGTACTGAATAAGGGGCGAGCCATGATCAATATGCAGAGCATTATCGTGCCGCAGATTTCCACCTATCCGGCGCCCGAGGCGCGGGCGCGTAAGGTGCTGGCGTGGCTGATGGCACAGCACATTATCGCCGAGCAGCTGAGTACCTGTGGCTCGCATGGTAATCGCATGGCTTATGCGATTACTGAGGGTATACGGCAGGTGATGGATATCCCTCAGGGCGTGGTGGCCGAAGATTGTCAGCCCTTTGGCCGCAGTGTGCATGGCTTGGAAGTGGTCACCCAGCGCTGCATTTTTACCCCCGAGCAAGGCTTTGACCAACGCGCGCGCTGCCCGGAGTGCCGTAAGCAAGTCGGTGAGGTGCTGATCGAAAGCCTAGAAAGCTGGATGCCGGGCGAGACGGAAAACTTTATCTGCCCGCATTGCGAGCATGAGGACGACATCAACGCCTTCCCATTCAGCCAGCCGTGCGGTTTTTCTAATCTGGGGTTTATCTTCAATAACTGCGACGGCCAGTACTTTAAACCGAGCTTTCTCGCGGAATTTGCCGAGCGTTTAGGGCGGCCGATTTCGCTGGTGTTGGTGCGCCAGTGAGTGCGCCCCAGTAACTCGCTGGGGCGCACTTAGCATGGACGGTTCAGCTGAGTGTGAAGCCGTTATCGACCACCCAGTCTTGGCCAAACACGCCGCGACTGCCTTGACTGAGTTGGAACAGCACCACCTCGGCCACGGCTTCAGGTTGCAGGAACTGACCGCCCAGCAAGCGTTGGTTGACCGCTTGCGCGACGGCGCTTAATTGCTCCTCCGGCAAGCCCAAACTGCCCCAGATGGCGGTAGCGGTGGGGCCGGGTGAAACCAGATTAATCCGGATCTGGCTGCTGGCTAGCTCAACCGCCAAGGTCTTGGCCATGGCCTTCAGCGCGGCCTTTGAGGCGATATACGCAGCCAGTCCGGGAAAGCTCAAGGCGCTGAGGAAAGTGCCAATAAATACCACTGAGGCCGGTGTGGCTAATTGCCCTTTGAGGGCCGCTAGGGTGTTCAGGGCACCCGCACCGTTGACCGCCCACTGACGCTCGAAGGCGCTGGGGTCAAGGCTGTCGGCCAGTTGTGCAATGCCGGCGTTAGGCACCAAATAATCGATTTTGCCGAGGCTCTGCGCGCGCGCGGCGAGGGCGGCTAAGTCGGCTTGGCAGGTAACGTCGCCTGCTTGCCAATGCAAGGTGCTGGCAAAGCCTTGTTGCAGTTCGGCCAGTGGCCCTTGGCTGCGCGACATCGCCAGTACGCGGGCACCTTGTTGCAGTAGGCGCTCGGTGATGGCCAAGCCAATGCCGGAACTGGCGCCAGTAACCACGGCCAAGCGATGGGTAAATTCATTGTGCATAGGATTCTCCATTGGGGATGTTCAAAGGCTGTGTACCCGTTAGGTGTTGAGCGCTAAATGTGGGTTGGGCTTTAGCTCTCCCGGGCTCTTAGCTTGCGCAGGTGGGCTAAAGCCCACCCTACAAAACAGGGTCTGCAACACATAACTAGGGCATGGCCCACTCAAAGGGCTTAAAGCCGCCTCTGGGATGTTGGGTGGCTGGCTGCAGTGGACGGCTTAGGCGGGCGGCTGCGCCGCTCAGAGTTGTTCGGCGTACAGGCGCAAGCCTTTATGGATGACCGTTTGGCCGGGTTCGAAGTGGCTATTGGGCGAGCGCACGATGCTGCGTTCGCCGCTGGCGCTTTGCACCTCGTAGGCGGCTTCGCTAAGACCAGCGCCCTGTTGCGCGCTTGCGCCCAACCAGAAGCCAATGCCGGCTCCCGCGATGGCGCCAACTGGGCCGCCGGCTGCGCTGCCGAGCATTAAGCCGCTGAGGGTGCCGACGGATTTGCCAGCGGTGGTGTCGGGCACTGCGCGTATGACTTGATCGGCGAGGGCGAGTGGGGAAAGTGCAAGGCACAGATACAGTGAGAGGTGTTTGGCGATTTTCATGGTGACTCCGTGGATGTGTGTGATAGGCATCTTTGGTAGTTCACGAAGTGTGCCAATTTAATATTCGTTTAAAATCAGTTGGTTACATTTTTGAGTGGTCTATATGACTGCTTTGCATTTGAGTCTATAAGACTCTGCGTGTGGTTAATTTGACCTCGTTGACTGGAGCGAACACAGGTTTTTGCGTGTGCATCTGGGCTGGGTCGCTGGATGTTGGGCGATCTGAGCAATACTTTGCATTGAGCCGAAGGGGTCGCGTAGGTATACTGGCGCGCTTCCTTTTCCCGCTCGGGAGCCCCCGCATGCTGCGTATCAGCCAAGAAGCTCTGACCTTTGATGATGTTCTGTTAATCCCCGGTTATTCCGAGGTATTGCCTAAGGACGTTAGTCTCAAAACCCGCCTGACTCGTGGTATCGAGCTGAACATTCCGCTGATCTCTGCGGCCATGGACACCGTTACCGAAGCTCGTCTGGCGATTGCCATGGCGCAAGAGGGCGGCATCGGCATCATCCACAAGAACATGACCATCGAGCAGCAAGCTGCCGAGGTGCGTAAGGTTAAGAAATACGAGGCCGGCGTCGTTAAGGACCCAATCTGTATTGAAGCCGACGCCAGTGTCCGTGACCTGCTTGAGTTGACCCGTCTGCACAATATCTCTGGCGTGCCAGTGCTGTGCAAAGGTGAGTTGGTCGGTATCGTCACTTCCCGCGACGTGCGTTTTGAGAATCGTCTCGACGCCCAAGTACGCGACGTGATGACCCCGAAAGAACGCTTGGTGACTGTTGGCGAAGGCGCCGACAAAGACACCGTGCGCGAACTGCTGCACAAGCACCGCATCGAGCGCGTCCTGATCGTCGACGCCGAGTTCAGCCTCAAAGGCATGATGACGGTTAATGACATCGAAAAAGCCAAAGCCTACCCGCTGGCCAGCAAAGATGACCAAGGCCGTCTGCGCGTTGGCGCCGCGGTAGGTACCGGTGCCGACACCGCCGATCGCGTGGCCGCCCTGGTGGCTGCTGGCGCCGATGTGGTGGTGGTGGATACCGCCCACGGTCACTCCAAAGGGGTGATCGACCGAGTGCGTTGGGTTAAACAAACCTTCCCGCAAATTCAGGTGATTGGCGGCAATATCGCCACTGGCGAAGCGGCTAAAGCCTTGGCTGACGCTGGTGCTGATGGCGTGAAAGTCGGCATCGGCCCAGGCTCTATCTGCACCACGCGCATCGTTGCCGGTGTCGGTGTGCCACAAATTTCCGCCGTGGCCAACGTGGCTGCAGCGCTGGCTGGCACCGGTGTGCCGCTGATTGCCGATGGCGGTATCCGCTTCTCCGGCGACCTGTCCAAGGCCATCGTTGCCGGTGCTTCGTGCGTGATGATCGGTTCGATGCTAGCCGGTACCGAAGAAGCGCCGGGCGAAGTTGAATTGTTCCAAGGTCGCTCGTACAAAGCCTATCGCGGTATGGGCTCGTTGGGTGCCATGGCGCAGTCGCAAGGCTCCTCGGATCGTTACTTCCAAGACTCCTCGGCCGGTGCCGAGAAGCTGGTGCCAGAGGGGATTGAAGGTCGCGTGCCGTACAAGGGCGCGATGAGCGCCATCGTCCATCAGATGATGGGTGGCCTGCGCGCCTCGATGGGTTACACCGGTTGCGCGACTATTGAAGAGATGCGCAGCAAGCCGCAGTTCGTGCGTATTACCGGCGCCGGTATGGCCGAATCGCACGTGCATGACGTGCAGATCACGAAGGAAGCGCCGAACTACCGCGTCGGCTAAAAAATCGTTGGATCGCTGCTGCGCTGGCTCAGGCGGCGTTGGAAAGTAGTTCGCAATGCTCATTGGCTCCAGCCAACTCCGCTTGCTCACTGCTTTCCGCCTTGTCTGAGCTGCGCTCGCGACGCGAATCCAACGATTTTTAATACTGTTGAATACACGGGGCTGCTGCTGTTGAGAGCGATGGGGCAGCCCCGCGTTATTTGTGAATTCCGCTACGAGAGACGGCCATGGCTCATCAAGACATCCACGCTCACCGCATCCTGATTCTGGATTTCGGCTCCCAGTACACCCAGCTGATCGCCCGCCGCGTGCGTGAG
>JBILAR010000149.1:0-5798 GCA_044354115.1 Pseudomonas sp.
CTCCTCAATAGTTGTTGTCACCCGATCTTCGTTGGCTCCATCTACTGGACTTTCCATGGTCAGCTCAGGTGGCGCACCAGTAGCAATAACAATAGTCGGTGCGCTTCCACTCATTGCTGATCTGAGGCGGCCATTTACTTGATCGCCTAGAAATTGGGCGGTTGCTTTTCGTGTTAGTGCGCCAAATTGCTCTCTGACCTTTTGAGTGATAATTCCGTCATATACACGCGCGGCGAAAAATTTGACGAATTCGTCACTGGGATTGGCGAACTGGGCGGAGATCTCTCGCTTAATATGGCCTACATATTTAAGTTCGCCAGCTGAATTGATTATTGATTCAACATCAAATGCCGACTTTGTAAGCTTTTGTAGCTCTGTGACGAAATGCTCGTCAATATCAAGAAGATCAAGCTCGAGAAATGGTTTCTCGTCCATTTTATTTGGCGCATCAAGGTCAGTGAAGAATTTATAGACTTGCCCGTTGGTGAGGATTGAAATCCTGGCATTGGTTACGTGAAAGTAACGGAAAAGTTGTGAAGCATGATTGATGTTTAGTGACTCACCGATTTTTTTACACTCAATCAGTATCTGAACAACCCCGTCGTTCATGATGGCGTAATCGATTTTTTCCCCTTTCTTGGTCCCAACGTCACAGACGTATTCAGGAACAACTTCGTGCGGATCAAAAACGTCATACCCTAAAACGGCGCTGATAAACGGCATGATGAAGGCGTTTTTGGTTGCCTCCTCCGTTTGAATAGATGTGGCTTGTTGGCGAATTTTGGCTGAGAGGCCGTTCAGTTTTTCGAGAAATTCCATGCTCTACTCCTTGTTTAATTGCTATGCATTCTTGCAGCGGCGCAAAGCTTTCATTGTCGCCATGGCCTTGTCTGTAGGGCGTTTCTGCAGTTGCTTTTGTTATTGGATCGCAGGGGGAGGAGTGAGGCGAAGTGAAAAACACTAAAATTTGATGAGAGGCAGGGCTTTGAGGCGAGCGCTTGAAATAAGGAGGTCTAAGCAAACCCATCCAGTAAACCATTGGACGGACTCTTGGTTGCTTATATTTTGCTGCAGTAAAGAGAATTTACCTGTTATCTAGCTGATAAATATGGAGATTTATTATTGATCTTCCCAGTCCATCATCGGAGCCTACATCGACTCAACACTCATGGCGTTTAACTAAACTGTTCACTGCCTTTTAGTTTCGTCACTCAGGAGTCGCTCCCACCTTAGCCTTCGCCGCATTTAACATGGCTTGTATCGCTGTATTGACCGATTGGCGCACCGGGTCAAGGTCGAGGCGGGCGTAGATGCGCGTCGATTCAAGGTCTTTGTGATTGAGGCTCTTGCCGATGATTGCCATGGATGCGCCTGTTTTTGCTTGCCAGCTGCCCAAAGTGCGGCGCAGGTCGTGAATGCGCAAATCGGCCATGTCATAGGTCGCCGAATCGATTTGCTGGGCATCGGCAATGGCGCGGTAGTGCTTGTCTGCTTTGGCAGGTGCCTCGCCTAACAGTAGGTGTGCGTAATTGCGTTCTTCCTCGCTCAAGTTACCGTTGGCATCCAGCAGTTCAAGAATGCGGTAGACGCTTGCGCGTCGCCGGATTGTTGCCCACGCCGTCTTAGGCTCGACCAAGTGTCCGGTCTTGCTGGTGCTGGGGAAAATGAAAGGAGATTTTTTCGCCATGTGTTTGCGAGCTTGCAGAATGGCGATGGCTTCGGGCGATAGTGAAACATTTTGTGGCGTACCGTTCTTAGTCATGTCAAGGCGCCAGATACCTGCCTCTAGATCAATATCACGCCATGACATTTCTTGGACGTTGGAGCGCCGAGCGCCTGTTAGTAATGACAGCAGGAAGAAATCGCACAGCGTTGATTCGGCAATGGCAGCGAATAAATGCGGTAGCTCGTCGGACTGCGCGAATCGGTCGCGCTCGGCCGCTGGGTTTTTTTGGATACGGCTAGCGGGGTTGGTGCCTTCGAACAGCTCAAGATCTGCGGCGAAGTTGAATACCGATGACACGAGGATTGCGGCTCGGTCAGCCTGTGAATGACTAATTTTGGTTGCTTTGCTGTGGATGGTTTTGATTTCGGTGCGGGTAATATTGCTGAGCTTGCTGTGTTTAATTGGGCCTAAATATATCCGCAAGACATCACGGTAGTTAACCTTGGTCTTCTCGCTCAGGTGAGTGCCATCGCGTTTCTTTCGCTCAACTAGAAATCTTTCGAATGTTTCAACAAATGTTGGCTCGCCTCGGAGAGCGCGACGGGCTTTGGCAGGGTTGGCTCCTGATGCGAATTCTCCAAGAATTAGCGCTGCCTCGGTACGGGCTTTTTCTACCGTCATCTCAGGAAAGACACCAAGCCTTACCCATGCCATTGATGCGCCAGACCTCTTCACCACATAAAAAGTTTTGGTGCCTGTAGCAGTAATTCGAGCTGCCAGTTTGGGTGTCTCGGTGTCATAGACGGTCAGGCGCTTACCACTATCTGGTAAGGCTAAGGTCGACAAGGCGGTTTTGGTAAATTTGAATCTTTCCATAAATCCTCGTGGGGATTGCAGGGGCTCTGTGGGCTATCATCGGGCTAGCACAGGCTATCAAATTCGGTGGGTTTCAACATGCTAAGATTAAGCTGGCTTTAGGTGTAAGTCATTGCTGTATATGGCTTTGAATGGTTTTGTAGAGATTGGTAAATAGATAGACCTTAAAACTCCTAAGGGGAAGGTTGGTGGTTCGACCCCACTCTGGGACACCATATTTAAAAGCTCTAGGCGGCCGCTATCATCTGTTTGGCAGGCTCGCCTGCCGTGGCCTTGCTGTCGGGTCGGGTTTGCCAAGCGGGCGGTTGCAGGGCTAAGTGTCATTAGTCCTGCACTAGCGACTTAGCTCTATCAATTCAGTTGCTTGGCGTCGCGTTGTAATTGAAAGACAAAGCGTTCGATCTGGCGTTGCGCCAAACCGTCGATCTTGGCAAAGCGCATGCCGGCGAAGGTTATGTCGAGCTTGTCGTTGTAACTCAGATAGCGCAGCTCCGCGGAAATTGTAATAGAGCCAAATGGCAGCTGCAGGGTGAGGTGCTCGTAAATTTGGCCGAGTTGAAGGCGCATGCTTGCGTCGCCTTGGACGCGCAGTTTGCAGCCGGTCGCGGACATGTCTAACAGCTGGCCTCGAATCCCTGTTTTTAACTTATCACCAGCCAGTTCGACTGCCAGTAGTTGGCCTTGTTTTAATTGGGCGCGAAAGGCATTGCGGCGCTGGTGATAAATAACTTCGCTTGGCAGGGCTGTCCAGTAACAGCGAGCACCTTCTAACTCGCCAACTTTTACTGCTGCTTCACACTTCCAGGCAATTCGTACGCCTTCGTGGAAACCCTCGACACTGAATGTCTCGCCATTTTTGATAAAACGTTCGCCATCGTTGGGTACTAGTTCATCCAATGCAATAAGGCCTCGTTCGCGGTTCACTTCGACCAGATAGGTTTGAAATTGCTGATTACGCTCAGGAAAGCTAATTAACAAGGGATCGTGACTTTGTTGCAGTTGGCGCAGATTGGCGAATACTTCGACCGCTGTCTTTAAAACCTTAGGAGGCTGTGCGCCGGCGTTTTCGGTGAAGGGGGTCGACACGGTCCGGAACACTCCGAGGACAATAAATAATTGGTGCTAGCATACTGGCATTCTGCTGGTATGTCCTTGCGCCTGTTGTTCTCAGGCCTGACTAAGCGGGCGCTGCTGGCCGATTTTAGCGGTACTGCCGCGGCTGTCATAGAGGCTGGGTGTTTCGCTGCCACGCAAGATGTCTATTGCGCTGCCAATCGTTGTTTGGTTGGCGCGAATTAGACGACCGTTGCGTAAATTAGCGGTTTGACATTGCTCAAGTTGTGCGCCGAGTTGCTCGCTGATTGCGAGTAGTTCTGCGCCCACGTCTGAATCCGCTGCGAACTGCGTCAAGCCTTGTCGGTCAGCGGTTAAGTGCTTGTTGATGAGTATTTGGCTGCGCTGCCGGCCATGTTGCTCGAGTTGGCTGAGCAGTGGCATTTTGCTGCTGAGGATTTGATCAAGGCGGGTCAGGTCACGCTCGCCGAGGGCGGTAAATTCGGCTTGAATTAGCTCGAACAGCTGCTGCGCTATGTTGAGGTCATTCTGTAACTGCTGGAGAAATTCGCGGTCGTGCATTTTCGGCTCTGGGGTTTTGGGCGTCCAACGGCCCCAGCGCAGCTCTTAGACTAGCGCTGGGATTCGAAGTCGAGCAGTTTGCTGGCTACACGCTGGCTATCAACCTGATAGCTGCCGTCGCTGATTGCCTGCTTAAGTCGTGCGACTTGCTCTTTGTTAACGGTTGGCAGGTCACGCAGTTTGTCGCTGACTTTTTGCAGGTGTTGCGCATCGTTGCTTAGTTGCACCGATTCGCCACTTTTACTGACGCTTGGTGCAGCGGGAGCGGCAGCGGTTGCCGGCGGCGCAGTTTTGCCGGCGTTCAGCGCATCACTGGCATTGTTTGCCTGATTCGCGCGCCCGCCGCCACTAGGGCTGCTGACGTTATTGGGGCGGTTGAAGTCGATAACCATGGTGCAAAACCTCGAGCAGTGTTTGGACGCTTGTCTAGCTTTACGGCCGGCATATAGAAAACTTTAGAAGAAAATATCGTATTACAGAGCAGTGTAGAAAAACCTTGGTCCATTGCGCTACAAAATTCATGCCTACATTGCCGCTTCTACTTGGCCGGGTCCGGTGACGCGTGCCTTTATAGCGCGTCCGGAGCCTAGATTGCGTACTGAGATTTGTTCGCCAAGCCCACCATGCCCTAGCGCTTCTCCGCTCATGCGCACGCTAATGCCGCCGCTGCGTGCGGTAATGACCACATGATCGCCTTTGCTGATAACTTCGGCCTGCTGCAAATAGGTCGGTGCTATGACCTGATCGGTCAGTAGTTGGCGCGCCAGTTTTTTGCCGGCTGCTTGTTCAATACTGGTCAAGTAGCCTTGGTTAAGTAAGCCGATATCGCGTTCGGTGAGTTTTAGATCCGCCTCGCTGAGCACGCTTGCACGCTTTAATGGCCGGCTGGCGAGTAAAACTTCGCGATAAATACGTACTTGTGCCGGGACAAAAATACTCCAAGGGTTAATGCCCGTGCAGCGCACCTTAAGCGTTACGCGGCCGACCGGTTGCGCGGGGCTTTCCAGCGTGATGTTTAACTCTTTTTCGCAAATCGGTAGGCGTAAGCGTGGATCCAGTTGTTGGACTTCAATCTCATGGCGCGCTTGAATTTCGCTACGCTGTAAATAAGCACTGACGGCCTGCTCAAGAAATTGCTGGCTGGTGCCGATAAGTTGCTCAGGCAGGGTCGCCTCGGCTGCCGCTACGCCAGATTGGTAGCCAAGCGTGAGCAGCACTGCGGCAACTATGGGCAGTTGCCGGTAGCTTGCTAGTAAGCGTCGGAAAAACGTCGATTTGGTTTTCATCACAATTGAAAAGCAAGGCCCGTGCCGCCTGCTACTCTAGTGTGGTGCGTCCGCAGACTTAAATGTAAGGAGTCAGGGCATGGCCGGTGTTATGGATTCGGTTAACCAGCGTACACAGCTGGTGGGGCAAAACCGTCTGGAGCTGCTGTTGTTTCGCCTCGAAGGCAGCCAGCTGTACGGGATCAACGTGTTTAAGGTGAAGGAGGTGCTGCAGTGCCCGAAACTCACCATCATGCCTAAATCAAGTCGTGTGGTGCGGGGGGTCGCGAGTTTGCGTGGCGGCACTATTCCGATCCTCGATTTGGCGATCGCCACGGGTGGCACTGGGCTGGAAG
>JBILAR010000105.1:0-11586 GCA_044354115.1 Pseudomonas sp.
TGGAGCGGATCGTCAATATGAACTGGGAAGAGATCCATCCGCCGCCCAAGGGGACGGGCCGCGATCACTACCTCACGGCCGTTACACGGGTCGATAATCAGCTGGTTGAAATTATCGACGTAGAGAAAATTCTCGCCGAGGTGGCGCCTACCTCAGAGGCGATCTCTGAAGGCGTGGTTGATGTTGCGACCCAAGCTAAAGCTATCACTAAACGCGTATTGATCTGCGATGACTCATCGGTAGCGCGTAAACAGGTAATCCGTTGCTTGGAAACCATCGGCGTCGAGGTGGTCGCGCTTAATGATGGGCGGGCGGCCTATGACTACCTGCGTAATATGGTAGAAGAGGGCCGGCATCCTGAGCGTGAGCTGTTGATGCTGATTTCTGACATTGAAATGCCAGAAATGGACGGTTACACCCTGACCGCCGAAATTCGCGCCGATCAACGCATGCAGAAATTGCACATCATCCTGCATACTTCGCTGTCTGGAGTGTTTAACCAAGCTATGGTTAAAAAAGTCGGTGCGGATGACTTTTTGGCCAAGTTTCGGCCGGATGAGTTGGCTGCCCGAGTGGTTGCCCGCATTAATGCGGCAGATGGGGA
This sequence comes from Pseudomonas sp., assembly GCA_044354115.1. Classification (GTDB taxonomy): domain Bacteria; phylum Pseudomonadota; class Gammaproteobacteria; order Pseudomonadales; family Pseudomonadaceae; genus Aquipseudomonas. The sequence continues at coordinate 605 of JBILAR010000105.1, forward strand.
CTGAGAGTTTGGCTCTCAGCAATGTGTATGAGCGGTGAGGCGTCCTTAGTGACTACAGGTAATCTGGATTTCGAGCAGTTCCGTGTCTTCCTGGAAAAAGCCTGCGGCATTTTGCTGGGCAGCAATAAGCTCTATCTGGTGACCAGCCGGCTGAATAAGCTGATGGAACAGCAAGGCATTAAAACCTTGGGTGAGTTGGTGCAGCGTATGCAAACCCAGCCGCGCAGCGGTTTGCGCGAGCAGGTGGTTGACGCCATGACCACCAACGAAACCTTGTGGTTTCGCGATACTTACCCCTTTGATGTGCTGAAAAACCGGGTAATGCCAGAGTTGTTGAAAGCTAACTCAGGGCAGCGTTTGCGGATTTGGTCGGCGGCGTGCTCGTCGGGGCAGGAGCCTTATTCGCTGTCCATGACTGGCGAAGAGTTTGAGCGTGGCAACCTCGGTCAGCTCAAGGGCGGCATGCAAATTGTGGCCACCGATTTGTCAGGCTCAATGCTGACGGCCTGTAAGTCCGGCGAATACGACAGCTTGGCCATGGGCCGAGGCTTGTCGCCAGAACGGTTACAGAAGTACTTCGATCCCAAGGGGCCGGGTCGTTGGGTGATCAAGCCGCCGATTAAGAGTCGGGTGGAGTTTCGCGCGCTTAATCTGCTCGACAGCTACGCCAGCTTGGGGAAGTTTGACGTGGTGTTCTGCCGTAACGTGTTGATCTACTTCTCGGCGGAGGTGAAAAAAGACATCTTGCAGCGCATTCACGGCACGCTAAAACCGGGCGGTTATCTGTTTCTCGGCGCGTCTGAGGCGTTGAACGGTTTGCCCGAGCATTATCAGATGGTTCAGTGCAGCCCCGGGATTATCTATAAAGCCAAGTAGCTTCTTGCTCGGAGAAAAAATGAAGGCCATTGGCCTTCATTTTTTTTGCCCGCAGAAAAATCCTCCCGCGCGGCTTATGGGTTTGCCGCTGCTGGCGCATAGGCGGTAAAGCTTTGCCGCTCTGGGCTGTTTAAATCGATCTTACTTATGCAACTATATGAAAATTAACGATTTATTTTTATGGCATAAGCTTTGCTTTGTGTTTGCTACGCACATTTAGACAAGGTCTTAAGGCCATGAGTATCAGCTTCGCTTCAGCTCTCGGGATTCACGATAAGGCACTTGGCTTTCGCGCACAGCGCGCCGAGGTGCTGGCCAATAATATGGCCAACGCCGACACGCCAAACTTTAAAGCGCGTGATCTGGATTTTGCCGCGGTACTGGCCGAACAAAGCAGTAAAAGCCAGGGTGGGCAATTTCAGCTGAGCCATAACAACAGCCGGCATATCGAAGCTGAGGGTTTCCCAGTGGGCGACGCCAGCGTGCTGTTTCGCACCCCAGCTGCGCCATCGCTGGATCAAAATACCGTCGACTTGCAGTTAGAGCAGTCTAACTATGCAGAAAACTCGGTGCAGTTTCAGGCCAGTTTTACCCTGCTCAATAGCAAGTTTAAAGGCCTGATCGGCGCGATTCGCGGCGAATAACGGAGACTCCAGCCATGTCCTTAGCCAGTGTGTTTAATATCGCCGGAACCGGCATGAGTGCCCAAAGCACTCGGCTGAATACCATCTCCAGCAACATCGCTAACGCTGAGACGGTGTCTTCTAGCATCGATCAGACTTACCGGGCGCGCCATCCGGTATTTGCCACCATGTTCCAGAACGCGCAGCAGGGTAGTGACTCGCTGTTTGCCGATCAAGACCAGTCGGGTGCCGGCGTGCAGGTGCTGGGCGTGATTGAGGATCAAAGCAGCCTGACTCCGCGTTACGAGCCTAATCACCCGGCGGCCGATGCCAATGGCTATGTGTATTACCCGAATGTGAACGTGGTTGAGGAGATGGCTGACATGATTTCCGCCAGTCGCGCCTTTCAAACCAACGTTGAAATGATGAATACCGCCAAGCAGATGATGCAGCGTGTACTGACCCTAGGCCAGTAAGCCACGAATGAGGGATGACCATGAGCATCGATAGCACTAGCGCCCCCAGCTCGGTTCTTGATCAATTTCAGATCAAGAGTGCCGGCCCCAAGAGTAAAGAACTGGGTAAGGACGAATTTCTGAATTTGTTGGTGGCTCAGCTCAACAACCAAGACCCGTTGTCGCCGCAAGACAACGGTGCCTTTATCGCTCAATTGGCGCAGTTCAGTCAGGTTGAAGGTATTGGCAAGCTGAACACCAGCATGGAGTCATTGTTGTCTGGTTATCAGTCTTCGCAGGCCTTGCAGGCTTCATCGTTAGTGGGGCGCAAGGTGATAGTGCCGACTGATAAAGCGGTGGTCGACACCAAGGAGACTTTCAAAGCTAGCCTGGTCTTGCCGGCCAGCAGCAGTAATGTCTACGTTAACGTTTACGACAAAGCGGGCTCGACGGTGAGCCGAGTCAACTTGGGCGCGCAGGCGGCCGGTAATGTCAGTTTTATGTGGGACGGCAAAGATGCCAGCGGCAAGCTTTTGCCGCCCGGTACTTACAAGTTTCAAGCGCAAGCCAGCTACGGTACGGAAACCAAGGGGCTTAGCACCATGCTGCCGGCCAACGTCGACAGCGTCACGCTGGGCCAGGGCGGTGGTGACTTGATGCTCAATCTTGGCAGTATCGGGTTGTCCAAAGTCCAGGTTATCGGTCAGTAATCTAGCCGTATCAGTGCCGGCGTTACCGGCCAAGGAGTCATCTCATGTCATTTAACGTCGGTCTAAGTGGTCTGCGGGCGGCAACCAGTGATTTGAACGTCACCGGCAACAACATTGCCAACGCCGGTACCGTGGGATTTAAACAATCGCGTGCCGAGTTTGCCGACGTCTATGCGGCGCAAACCGTGGGCGGGGGTTCAAATCCTATCGGCAGTGGCGTGCTGCTGTCGGGCGTCTCGCAATTGTTCAAGCAAGGCAACACCAATAACACCCAGAACGGTCTGGACCTGGCGATTAACGGTAATGGTTTTTTTCAAACCAGTAATAACGGTGATGTCAGTTACACCCGTGCCGGCTATTTTGGCACCGATAAGGAAGGTTTTGTGGTGAATAACTTCGGTTATAACCTGCAAGGCTATGCGGTGGACATCAACGGAAATCTGCAGAATGGTGTGATCAGTGATTTGCAGATTCAGACCGCCAGTCAGGCGCCCAAAGCCACCACCCAAATGGATCAAAGTTTTAACTTGAACTCGACCAATCAGATACCGACCAATCTGACCTTCGACCCTAACGACCCGACCAGTTACAACTCTGCGACTTCGACCAATATTTATGATTCGCAGGGTAACTCCCATGTGTTTACCCAATATTTTCTGAAAACCGGGGCCAATACCTGGCAGATGAATGCCTTGATTGATGGGCGTAATCCGCTTGATCCGACACTGACCACTCCATTTACCGCTGGTCTGACCTTCAGTACTGCTGGTTTGCTAACCGCGCAAACCTCGACCGATTTCACCGTCAATGCGGTGGATGGCACCCTGGACATGACTAACTGGGTGCCGGCCGCCCCGAATACGGCTGTTCCGCCGGTGTGGAGCAGCAATGGCGCGACCGCCAGCGCGACCGGCGTGAACATTGATTTCCGTACTGCGACCCAGTTCTCCAGTGTTTTTGCAGTCAGCAGTGTGACTCAGGATGGATATACCACCGGCCAGTTATCGGGGCTAGAGGTCGATGACACGGGGATCATGTTCGCCCGCTACACCAATGGTCAGTCGAAGGTGCAAGGTCAGGTGGTGCTGGCCAACTTCGCCAACCAGCAAGGGCTGACGCCAGTGGGTAAAACAGCTTGGATTCAGTCGTTCGAATCCGGCGAGCCGGTGATCGGTACGCCGCGCAGTGGCACCTTGGGGGCCTTGCAGTCGGGAGCTTTGGAGGACTCTAACGTTGAGCTGTCGGATCAGCTGGTCAACCTGATTGTTGCGCAACGTAACTACCAGGCCAATGCCAAGACCATCGAGACCGAGAGCGCCATTACCCAGACCATTATCAATCTGCGTTGATTTTTTAGCCGCGGCAAGCGGCTGCGCCTAAAGCGGCAGACGCTCGCCGTTAATTTGACTGAAAGCCCCGCAAGGGGCTTTTTGGTTTTATTAATTTGTTATTTTTCAATTTGTTATGAAATACCTTTGCTGTGGCATAGGGATTGCTTTGTTAGTGTTAATTGAGCTGCTAACAAAGCTGCGGGCGTCCAAGCCCGCCCGAGGAGACACGCCATGGACAAAATGTTGTACGTCGCCATGACCGGCGCCAGCCAGAACACCTTGGCCCAGCGCGCCCACGCCAATAACTTGGCGAACGTCTCCACTGGTGGTTTTCAGCGTGACTTCGAGCAGGCCCGTTCTATGCCCTTGTTTGGCGAGGCCTTGCCCAGTCGAGTGTTTGCCATGAGCGAGCGGCCGGGCACCGATTTCACCCCCGGCGCTTTGCAAGAAACCGGTAATGAGTTGGATGTTGCGGTGGCCGGTGATGGCTGGTTGGCGGTGCAGGCGGCGGATGGCAGCGAAGCCTATGTGCGCAGCGCTAGCCTCAAGGTTGATGGGCTCGGCATGCTACGTACCGGCAGCGGTTTGCCGGTAATGGGCAACGGTGGGCCGATTGCCGTGCCGCCTGAGCAGAAAATCGAAATCGGCCAAGACGGCACCATCAGTATCCGCGCCCTCGGCGAGGGACCGAGTGTGCTGGCTCAGGTCGATCGCCTCAAGTTGGTCAAGCCCGAGCTTGCGCAGATGGAGAAGGGCACTGACGGCATGATCCATTACAAGGGCGCCGGCCAGTTGCAGCCCGACGCTAACGTGCGCGTCGACTCTGGATTCTTACAGGCCAGCAACGTCAATGCGGTTGAGGAAATGACCGCGATCTTGTCGCTGTCCCGTCAATTTGAACTGCATATCAAGATGATGCGCACCGCCGAAGACAATGACACGGCGATGGCGCGGGTTTTGCAAATCACTTAATGACTTAGGCTAATTGCCCGTGCGCAGTGCCGAGAAACCGGCGCTCGAGGAGAACCATCATGATGCCAGCCCTGTGGGTCAGTAAGACCGGCTTAGCCGCTCAGGACCTGAACCTGTCGACTATTTCCAACAACTTGGCCAACGTCTCGACCACTGGTTTTAAACGTGATCGTGCCGAGTTCCAAGACTTGCTTTATCAGATCCGCCGGCAACCCGGCGCGGACTCCAGCCAAGATACCCAGTTGCCAACCGGCTTGCAGCTGGGTACCGGGGTGCGCATCGTTGGCACGGCTAAGTTGTTCAGTCAGGGGGGCTTGCAAACCACCGAGCAGCCATTGGATATGGCGGTTAATGGTCGTGGGTTTTTCCAGATATTACAGCCCGATGGCACTGTGTCGTATACCCGTGATGGCAGTTTCCACCTCGATTCCAACGGCCAGTTGGTGACCTCGCAGGGCTACGCACTGGAGCCGGCGATTGTTTTGCCAGCCGAAGTCAAAAGCTTGACCGTGGGTGAAGACGGCACTGTTTCGGTGGTGGTGGCTGGCAGTGCTGCCGCGCAGGTGGTGGGCAATATTCAAACCGCCGACTTTGTTAACCCGGCCGGTTTGCAGGCGATTGGCAATAACTTGTTTTTAGAAACCGGTGCCAGCGGTGCGCCGCAAGTCGGTACTCCAGGGCTTACTGGTTTGGGCCCGGTGCTGCAGAACACCCTAGAAAACTCCAACGTCAGCACTGTTGAAGAGTTGGTCAATATGATCACCACTCAGCGCGCCTACGAGATGAACTCCAAAGTCATTTCAACCGCAGACCAGATGCTCGGTTTCCTTAGTCAGAATCTTTAATGGGTAAAGGCCGCGCGTGGCGTGGGTCTTGAGGTGATAGTTATGAGCCGGCTAATAATGCTCCTGATCGCGCTGAACACTGTGCTCTTGAGTGGCTGTGTGGCGCCGTCGGCAAAACCCAATGATCCGTATTTTGCCCCGGTCTTGCCGCGTACACCCTTGCCCGCGGCGCAGAACAATGGCGCGATTTTTCAGCCGGGCTTTGCCAGCAATCTGTATGACGACCGCAAGGCGTATCGGGTGGGCGACATCATTACCATCACCCTGAATGAGAAGACCCAAGCGAGCAAAGGCGCTAACTCTAAAATCGCCAAAGACAGCACCGCCAAGATGGGCCTGACCTCGCTGTTTGGCAGCACCGTGTCGGTCGAAAATCCGGGGCAAAACAATATTCTTAATCCGCTGGACGCCGCCAATCTCAACCTCGATGTGGGCTATAGCGGCTCGCGTGATACCGAAGGCAAAAGCGTGGCCGCGCAAAGCAACAGCCTGAGCGGCTCGATCACCGTCACAGTGGCTGAAGTGTTGCCCAATGGTGTGCTCTCGGTGCGTGGTGAGAAGTGGCTAACCCTGAATACTGGCGATGAGCTGATGCGCATCTCTGGGCTGATTCGCCCGGATGACATCGCCACCGACAACACCGTGTCGTCGACGCGAGTGGCGGATTCGCGCATCACTTATTCGGGTACCGGCGCGTTTGCTGATGCCAGCCAGCCAGGCTGGATCGACCGCATGCTGATCAGTCCGCTGTGGCCGTTCTAAGGTGCTCGCCATGAAACGCTTATTGTTGTGTGTGGGGCTGTTGCTGTTGAGCGGTTTGGCGCAGGCCGAACGGCTGAAAGACCTGGCCAAAATACAGGGTGTACGAGCTAACCAATTGCTCGGCTACGGCTTGGTGGTTGGCCTCAATGGCACCGGTGACCAAACCACACAAACGCCTTTTACCCTGCAAACCTTCAACAACATGATGGCGCAGTTTGGCATCAAGGTGCCGGTGGGTGGCAGTGCGCAGTTGAAAAACGTCGCCGCCGTGGCCCTGTACGCCGACTTGCCGGCCTTTGCCAAGCCCGGGCAAAGCATTGATGTCACGGTTAACTCGATCGGCAACGCTAAGAGCCTGCGCGGCGGCAGCCTGTTGATGGCACCGCTCAAAGGTGTTGACGGCAATATCTACGCCATTGCTCAGGGCAGTCTAGTGGTCGGTGGCTTCGACGCCGAAGGTAAGGATGGCTCGCGGATTACCGTTAACGTGCCCTCGTCCGGGCGCATCCCCAATGGCGCCAGTGTTGAGCGGCCAGTGCCGACGGCATTCGAGCAAGGCAATACCTTGACCTTGAATCTTAATCGCGCCGACTTCACCACGGCCAAGCACATCGTCGACAAAATCAACGAACTGCTCGGTCCCGGTGTGGCGCAGGCGTTGGATGCCGGCTCGGTGCGCGTCAGTGCGCCGCTCGATCCCAGTCAGCGTGTGGACTACCTGTCGATTTTGGAAAACCTCGAGGTAGATGCCGGGCAAGCGGTGGCGAAAGTCATCATCAATGCCCGTACCGGCACCATCGTTATTGGTCAAAACGTGCGTGTGCAGCCGGCGGCTGTAACCCACGGCAGCCTGACGGTAACCATTACCGAGGAGCCGGTGATTAGCCAGCCGAATGCCTTAGCGGGTGGCGAAACGGTGGTGGTGCCGAAGTCGAAAGTGAATGCCGATGAAGAACTCAAGCCGATGTTCAAGTTCGGCCCGGGCACCACGCTGGATGAAATCGTCCGCGCGGTTAACCAAGTGGGCGCCTCGCCAAGCGATTTAATGGCGATTCTGGAAGCCCTTAAACAAGCCGGCGCGCTGCAAGCCGACCTGATTGTTATTTGAGGTGCGCACATGAACTCACGACTCAGCGCCGGCCTAGGTGCTACCCATGACTCTGGTGCCTTTACCGACCTTAACCGGCTCAGCCAGTTAAAAAACGGCAAGGACCGCGACAGCGACGGCAATATCCATAAAGTGGCTCAGGAGTTTGAGTCGCTGTTTGTTAACGAAATGTTCAAAGCCATGCGCAAAGCCGGTGATGTGCTGGGCGACGATAACTTTATGAACAGCGCCGAGAGCAAAACCTATCGCGATATGTACGACCAACAACTGGCCGTGACCATGTCTAAGCAAAACGGTGTGGGCTTGGCCAGCGTGCTGGAGCGGCAACTGTCTAAAACGCTGCACCCGGGTGCTGCGCGGGCTAATCCGTTTGCCCAAGTGGCCAGCGGCGTGGCGCCAACCTCCGGGGGCGCTGCGGTGCCGGCAGCGCTGGACAGTGCGCGCGATGACAGTGCTTTGCTCAATCAGCGGCGCATCTCGTTGCCGCCGCGACTGGCGGATCGTTTGCTCGCCGGCATAGTACCGCCAGCCGGCACAGCGCCTGCGCCGGGCTTGGTGCAAAACGACTGGCTGGCCGCCAAGAGTTATGCCGCTCCAGCGGATAAAGCCTTAAACATTGCCGGCGGCGATGCCATTACCGGCCGGCGCTTGGCTCAGCCACCGCTGGCGCCGGGTAAGGCCGCGTTTAAATCGCCAGAAGAGTTCGTCGCCACCATGTTGCCAATGGCCCAAGCGGCGGCGGAAAAAATCGGCGTGGACCCGCGTTATTTAGTTGCCCAAGCGGCACTGGAAACTGGCTGGGGCAAGTCGATTATTCGCCAGCAAGACGGCAGCAGCAGCCATAACCTGTTTGGTATCAAAGCGGCCGATTGGCAAGGCGAGTCGGCGCGGGTGCTGACCACCGAGTATGTGAATGGCCAGCCGACTAAAGAGTCCGCCTCGTTCCGCGCCTATGGCTCCTTCGAGCAAAGCTTCAACGATTACGTGAGCTTTTTGCAGAACAACCAACGCTACGACAACGCGCTGGACTCTGCCGCTAACCCAAAAACCTTCGTCCGTGAACTGCAGCGTGCCGGCTATGCCACCGACCCGCAGTACGCCAACAAAGTGGCGCAAATCGCCAAGCAAATGCAGACCTATCAGGCAGTCGCGTCGGTAGACGTCGCGACTCGCAAGACCTGAGGTCGGCCATGACTCTTTTGGCGTGCTGTGCATGCAAGCAATCACCGTCGGCGCTTAAGCGTGAGGTGAACCATGGCTGACTTACTCAATATTGGCCTGTCAGGGCTGTCGGTTAATAAAACCTCACTGGCGATTACTGGGCATAACATTAGTAACGTCAAGACCCCTGGGTTTTCCCGCCAGGAAGCCGTACAGGCGACCAATGTGCCGCAATTTAGTGGCGGCGGTTATATAGGCTCCGGCAGTACGCTGGTGGATGTTCGGCGCATCTATAACGATTTTTTGACCACCCAGGTACGTAGCAGTACGGCGCTTAATAAAGATGCTGAAAGTTATCTGAGTCAGATCAATCAGCTTGACGCCTTGTTGGCCGGCACCACCACCGGGATTACCCCGGGCTTGCAGCGGCTATTTTCGGCGTTGCAGACTGCAGCGGAGGATCCGGCCAATATCCCCGCGCGCCAGTTGGTACTGTCCGAAGCCGAGGGCGTGGCCAAGCGCTTTAACACCGTGTACGACCGCCTGTATGAGCAAAATGGCTTTATCAACAAGCAGTTGTCGGCGGTCAGCGAGCAGGTCAATCAGTTGGCTACTTCGATTGCCGGCTACAACGATGCCATTGCCATCGCCGCCTCCAATGGCCAGCAGCCCAACGATCTGCTGGATGCCCGCGAAGAGGCGGTGCGCAAACTGTCAGAGTCGATTGGCATTACCGTGGTGCCGCAAGATGACAACACCCTGAATATCTTTGTCGGCTCCGGCCAGCCATTGGTGGTGGGTAATTCTGCCGCGCGTCTAGAGGTGGTGACCGGTTCTGCCGATCCGCTGCGCAGCGAAGTACAGTTTGTCAGCGGCAATTCGCGCCAAGGCATCACCACGCTGATAACGGGTGGCGAACTGGGTGGTCTGATTCGCTATCGCGAAGATGTGCTGGATGTGACGCTCAATTCGGTGGGTCGCTTGGCCTTGTCGGTGGCCGATCAGATGAACAGCCAGTTGGGTCAGGGGTTGGATCTGAAGGGTAACTTTGGTGAGAGTTTGTTTCGCGATATCAATGACCCGATTAGTACTGGTCAGCGCAGCATCGCACGTGTTGGCAATGCTGGGGGCGGTAATCTTAATGTGCTGATTGAAGATACCAGTCAGCTCAGTAACAGTGATTATGAAGTGACATTCACTAGCGCCACAGACTATACGGTTCGGCGACTCTCTGACGGGATTAACTTTGGCCCCATCGACATTACAGTGCAGCCGCCACCTGCTGCTTCGGTGGTGGATGGCTTCTCGCTCAACAGCGCCAGCGGTACCTATGCCGCCGGCGACCGTTTTTTGCTGACGCCAACCCGTGGAGGTGCCACGGATATCCGCGCCGACCTGAAGGCCGCTGATGCCTTGGCATTTGCCTCGCCGCTAAAGTTGGTTAAGAGCCCGGCGAACATTGGTACGGCGGTCGCTACCCAGCCAAGCCTGGTGACCCAGATCGATATCTATGATTCTGCGGCGCAACTGGCGATGGAAACCAGCCTGCGCAATGCCCCTCCATTGCGTATCGTGTTTACCACCGCGACGGATTATGACGTGGTCGATATCGGCGGCGCGGTGTTGAGCAGTTCGAACATTGTGCCGGGGCAGAACAACGTTAAGCAAATCACTGCTGGTACACCGGCGTTTACCTTTGAGCTGACTCTCAGTGGTCGACCTGCAGTCGGTGACAACTTCACGGTATCGTTCAATACCAGCGGCATTTCGGACAACCGTAATGCCTTGAAGCTGACAAATTTGCAGACCAAGAACACTATTGGGGTTGACCCTCTCAATCCGACCACCACCGGCGCGAGCTTTACCGATGCCTACGGTGACCTGGTTGAACGGGTCGGTACCCTGACCAGCCAGGCGCGGGTCGATGGCGAGGCTACTGGGGCGATACTCAAGCAGGCCACCGATAATCGCGATTCGGTCTCGGCGGTTAACCTCGATGAAGAGGCGGCCAATTTGATTCAGTTTCAGCAGTATTACCAAGCCTCGGCGCAGATCATCCAAACCGCCCGTAGCTTGTTCGACACACTGATTAATGCGTTTAACTGATTAGCGCTGCTGTTGGCGGCTAGGTGGAGGTTC
>JBILAR010000024.1:0-35192 GCA_044354115.1 Pseudomonas sp.
GATTAAGAGGTAATAGCTATGGTCATGCGCATCTCATCGATCCAGACATTCAACAATGGTGTCAGTGGGCTTCAGCGCAACTACGCCAATGTCACGCAGACCCAGGAGCAGATCAGCAGTGGTAAGCGGATTCTCACTCCTGCCGATGATCCTGTGGCCTCGGTGCGGCTGCTGCAATTGGACCAGCAGCAAGCCACCTTTGGTCAATTTAAGGCCAATTTAACTGCCGCGAAAAACAGTCTGACCCAAGAAGAAACCTCGTTGAGTTCCACTGTTAATGTGCTTCAGAGGATTCGCGAACTGGCGGTTCAAGCTGGCGGTGGTGCGCTTTCCAGTCAAGATCGCAAAGCCATTGCCAAAGAACTGGGCGAGCGTGAGAACGAACTGCTGAACCAGATGAATACCCGTAACGCCCGCGGTGAATACCTGTTTTCGGGCTTTCTGGGTAAGACCGAGCCCTTTGTGCGCAATCCCGATAACACCTACTCCTACAAGGGTGATGAAGGACAGCGCAGCCTGCAGATTGCCAGCTCGACCAATGTGGCGATCAACGACAACGGCCAGCGTTTGTTTGAAGGTGTGACCAATGCTGATCGGGTGCAGACTCAGTTGTTGAGTCCGGTAGCGGCGGCGGCCCCACAACGGGTGTTTATGTCGCCGGGCTTGGTTGAGGACAGTGATGCGTTCAATAATAGCTTTCGCGCGGGTGAGCCTTATCGGCTTGAGCTTATTAGCGGTAAAGAATTTCGTATTTTTGACGCCGCGAGTGTCGACGTAACTTCCGAAATTACCGGCGGCGGGAGCTTTGATCCGTCCGCCAGCAGCGGTAATGTCATTAGTTTTCGCGGCATGCGCTTTCAACTCGATGTGGCGCTGCAACCCGGTGACAACGACTTAAATCTCGACAGTCTGCTAGCGGACACCGTTACGCCGGGAACCCCAGGCCCCAATACCCATAGTTTCTCGCTGCAATCGGCACCCACGACTTTTGCCTCTACCCGGGCTTCAGGTAATACCTCAGCAGCGGTGCTTGGTGGTGGAACCTTTGCGAGTGCGGCTGACAAAAATACCTTTGATGCGCAATTCCCGACTTCCGGGGTATTGCTGCGCTTTGATGGCGCGAACTTCGATGTGTACTCCCAGCCTTATAAAGTCGGTAATGCCGCGCTGGTGACTGGCGTGGCCATCACTGCGGGCGCCCCAGATACGGTTAATGTGTTCGGCGCAACCTTGAGTGTGAGTGGTGCACCGGCCGCTGGCGATGAGTTTGCGGTGCAACCGCAATTTCAAGAACAGCGCAGCATCCTCAATACCATCGCCCGGCTGCGCCAGTCGTTGGAGTCTGCACCGAGTTCCCAGTTAGGTAATTACGCCGTTCGCGACGAAGTAAACATCGCCCTTAAAAACCTCGACAACGGCATCGGTCAGGTGCTGGAAGTGCAAACGGAAATTGGCGCACGGATGAACCTAATCGACTCCACCGAGAACGACAATGAAGACGTCACCCTGGTGAATAAGGCGGTTCAGTCGGAGTTGCGCGACCTGGACTATGCCGAGGCGTTGTCGCGGCTGTCGTTTCAAACCATTGTGTTGGAAGCTGCGCAGCAAAGTTACGTGAAAATCGCCGGGTTAAATCTGTTTGATCAGTTGCGTTAAGTCTCACGATACGGCTGGCGTGTAAATTGCTAGTCTCTGTTCAGTTGCGTGCAATGCGCTGGAATACTGACGGGACTGTGCATGGAAATCGACACCGAGTGGCTAGTGGATTTTTTTCGGCGGCAACTGCGCTTAGGCTTTGAGGAGGGTGACTACACCCGCACCCGCAATTGCTGCAATGGTTTATTGCAGCATCAGCCAGCCGACAGCGAAGCCTTATCGATGCTCGGCGAGGCCGCGCTTGCTAGCCGTGACAGTGCAACCGCTAAACGGGCCTTTGAAAAGCTACTTGAACTTAATCCGACGCAGGTCGATTACGCCATGCAACTGGCCAAGGCTTATTTGCAATTGCAGGATTGGGCTGCTGCCCGCGCAGCTCTGCAGCAGGTGCTAGAGCTTGAACCAGGACATGCACAAGCACGCGACACTCTGGAATTAATTGCCCAACTGCACCAACGCTTAGAGCTGATCAGTCAGTTTGCCGAAGTGGAGCCCGGACGCAACGACCCTTGTCCTTGTGGCAGTGGCCTTAAATACAAAAAATGCTGTTTGGCCAAAAGTTCGCAACAGGTGCTCAAACAGCGTCTGCTGGAGGCGTTTGCCGCCGCCGATTGGAACAATGTGCTGTCTCTGGGCGGCGATATTGAAACGTTGGATCCCACCGTGCTGCGGGCGGAAAGCTTGGCACGCTACTATTTGGGCCAGCGTAAATCAGCCTATCCGTTGCTCAAACAAGCTTGCCAGGCCTTTGCCGATGACATGGATTTGCTGGCCGCCCGGGCTGACCTAGAACTCGACAACGACATTGCCTTAGCGCAACGGTTGGCCCAGCAAGTGTTACAGCAGGATGCCTGTCAGTGGCGGGCCGCGCTGGTGTTGGCCGCCTGTCACGCGCGCCGGCAAGAGGGTGCCGAGGTAGAGGCAACCCTGCGTCAGCTGACGCAAAGTCATCCCGAATGCGACATGGCTTGGCAACGGCTGTGGAGCTACTACAGTGGCGCGCGCCGGGCCGAGGATAGCGTCGCGGTAGCCCGCACCTGGACGCAACTCTGCCCGCACAATGCCGAGGCCTGGGTTCAGCTCGGGATGGCCATTCTGCTGATTGAACTGGCCACCGATGAAGCGTTGCAGGCCCTTGAATATGCACTGAGTTTGAGTGAAAACCATCACGAAGCGCTGTGTTGGCTGGGGCTTTGGTATCAAAAACAACAAGATCCGCAGCGTGCGCTGGGCTATTTATTGCGTGGTTTGCAGGTCAAGCCCGACTACCAGCTGGGCTGGAACATGCTCGGTGGTGTCTATCATTCGGTGGGTCGCCAGCACGAGGCCGAGGGCTGCTTTATGCGGGCGCTGGCCATCGCGCCGGAGCAGGCCAAAGCCTGGAATAACCTAGCCAATACTTATCTGGATGCCGGCTTGCTCGGCGAGGCGGAAAAGGTCATGCAGGTGGGTTTGGCGCTGGATCCAAACGAACCCAATCTGTGGAACAACCTGGGCAATATCCTCAGTGCCGATCGGCGCTTGAAAGAAGCGAAGGTCGCTTATTTAAAGGCCCGCGAGGTTGATCCAGAGTACCGCCCGGTACTGATTAACTTGGCCGGGGTGGAGTCGGAGTTTGGCAATCTGGATGGCGCCATTGAGTTGCTGCGGGGAGAGTTGGATGCGAATCAGGCGCGCACCAATATTTTGTTCTTCGCCAATTATCATCCTGACTGGAGTGGCGAGCAGGTCTTCGCGGTTTATCAGGAAGTGGTTAAACGCTATTTCCCACCCCGGCACTACTTTGCTTACCCGAATGAGCGCATAACCAACCGTCGGTTGCGCATTGGTTATGTCACGCCAGATTTTCGTCACCATGTGGGCGTGCATTTCACCGAACCGTTGCTAAGCCAGCACGACCATAGCCAGGTTGAGGTGTTTGTCTACTCGCTGGTGCGTCGCGAAGATTTGGTCACCGAGCGCTTCATTAATTACGCCGACCATTGGCGCCATTGTGTTGGTTTGAGCGATCTGGCGGTGGCTGAGCAAGTTCGTACCGATCAGATTGATATCTTGATTGATTTGGCCGCCCATACCGCCGGCAACGGCCTGAATGTTTTTGCGTTAAAGCCCGCGCCGGTGCAGGTGTGTTGGTGGGTCGGTTTCGCCTTTGGCACGGGTTTGCCGCAAATGGATTACTTCTTGGCCGATCAGCAGATGTTGCCGGCAGGCTGTGAGTCGTCTTTTGCCGAAACGCTCTGGCGCATGCCCGGACCCTCGATTGCCTATCAGGCCAACTCATCGATGCCCGAGGCGAGCGCTCTGCCGGCCGCGAAGAGCGGCTACATCACTTTTGGTAGCTTGACGCGTCCGGTGCGGATCAACTACAAGGTCATTCGCGTCTGGGCCGAGCTACTCAAACGAGTCGCAAACTCACGGCTGATCCTCGACAGTGGGGCATTTAAAGATCAGGGCTTGTGCGAGCACTATCGGCAACAGTTCGCCGCCTATGGCATAGCGCCAGAGCGCTTGTCGATCGGTTACACCTCGCCGGTCTGGGATGTGTTGGCGGCAATGGATATCGCCTTGGATTGCTTCCCGCACAACTCAGGCACCACCTTGTTTGAGAGCTTGTGGATGGGGCTGCCATTTATCTCACTGGCCGATCGGCCATCCATGGGCCGGGTTGGCGCAACCATCTTGCACGGCGCCGGTCACGCCGAGTGGATTGCTTATAACGAGGCCGAATACCTCGACAAACTGGTAGCGCTGGCGGCTGATGTGCCGGCGCTGGCCGCCACGCGTGCCGGTTTGCGTGAGCAGATGAAAAGATCGCCGCTGTGTGACGGTGCGGATTTTGCCCGGCGCATGGAACACACCTATCGGCAGATGTGGCAGCGCTACTGTGAACAAGGAGAACAATAATGAAAGCAGTTATTTTGGCCGGTGGCCTGGGCACGCGCATTAGCGAAGAGTCGCATTTAAAACCCAAACCGATGATCGAAATCGGTGGCAAGCCGATCCTCTGGCACATCATGAAGCAGTACTCGGCCCATGGCATTCAGGACTTCGTCATCTGCCTGGGCTACAAGGGCTATGCGATCAAGGATTTCTTCGCCAACTACTTTTTGCACACCTCCGATGTCACCTTTGATATGCGCAACAATCAGATGGAAGTGCATCAGAACTACAGCGAACCCTGGCGCGTGACTTTGGTCGATACCGGTGAAGAAACTATGACCGGCGGACGTTTACGCCGCGCGGGCGCTTATCTAGAAAACGAAGAGGCGTTTTGTTTTACCTATGGCGATGGCGTCTCTGACCTGAATATCGCGGAGTTGGTGGCCTTCCATCAAGCGCACGGCAAACTGGCTACGGTTACCGCTGTGCAGCCGCCGGGTCGTTATGGCGCGTTAGAGCGTGATGGCGATGCAGTGCGTGGTTTTACCGAGAAGCCGCGCGGTGATGGCGGCTGGATCAATGGCGGCTTTTTTGTGCTGTCGCCGAAAGTTCTACCGCTGATTGCCAGCGATGACACTTCTTGGGAGGCTGAACCCTTGATTCAGTTAGCCGCACAAGATCAGCTGCAGGCCTTTCAGCACGAAGGCTTCTGGCACCCGATGGATACCCTGCGGGACAAGACTTATCTGGAACAGCTCTGGCAAAGTGGAGAGGCCCCGTGGAAACAGTGGTCTTAGATCGACAGTTCTGGGCTGGTAAACGGGTATTGCTCACCGGCCATACGGGCTTTAAAGGCGGTTGGCTGGCGCTGTGGTTGCGCAGCTGGGGCGCGCAGGTGACGGGCTTTGCCTTGGCACCCAATACCACCCCGAGTTTGTTCGAATTGGCGCAGGTGGGCGAGGGTATAGACAGCCGGATCGGCGATTTGCGCGATTTGGCAGCCTTGCAGGCGCTGGTCAGTGAGGTGCAGCCGGAGATTGTCCTGCACCTGGCCGCGCAACCGCTGGTGCGCGAAGGCTATCGAGATCCGGTTGGCACCTATGCCAGCAATGTGATGGGCACCCTGCATTTATTGGAGGCAATTCGCCAGGTGACGAGCGTGCGCGCCTGTGTGCTGGTGACCACTGATAAGGTCTATGCCAACCATGAGTGGGCCTGGGCTTATCGTGAGAATGAAGCGCTCGGCGGGCATGACCCCTACAGCAGCAGCAAGGCCTGTTGCGAGTTGTTGGCACAGTCTTTTGCTAGCTCCTATTTTCCAGCCGGTCGCTACGCGGAACATGGCTTGGCCATCGCCACGGCGCGGGCCGGCAATGTGCTGGGCGGTGGCGATTTTGCCGCCGACCGACTGATCCCCGACGTGTTCGCCGCTTGGTCGCGCGGCGAACCTGTGACCTTGCGTTATCCACACGCAGTGCGTCCGTGGCAGCACGCCCTAGAACCGTTGGCCGGTTATCTGCAGCTGGCCCAAGGGCTGTATCAGCAAGGCCCGGCAGTGGCGGGTGCATGGAATTTCGGCCCGGCCGAGGCGGATATGTGCAGTGTTGGCTCGGTGGTTGAGCGCCTTGCGGCGCGTTGGCCGCAGGCGCCAGGGCTGCAGGTTGAGGCGAGTGACATGCATGAGGCCGGTTTGCTGCGGTTGGACAGCAGCCGCGCCCGTCAGCTACTCGGTTGGCAACCCCGTTGGTCGCTGGACACCTGTTTGCAGCGCACCCTCGACTGGCATCTGGCGTGGCAACGCGGCGACGATATGTTGGCGTTGACGCTGCAGCACTTGGCGGACTACTGGAGCGCGGCATGAGCGAACTGAAGCTCATTGAACTGCCGCTGGCCGGCTTGTTCTGCCTGCAGCATCAGGTCCATGAGGACCCGCGCGGGCGCTTCGCACGGCTTTTTTGCGAGGGTAGCCTGGCCGCTTTTGGTCAGCCGTTTCATGTCCGGCAGATCAATCATTCACGCACCGGCGAGCAAGGCACGGTGCGCGGTTTGCATTTTCAACACGCGCCC
The DNA here is from genome assembly GCA_044354115.1 of Pseudomonas sp. Taxonomy (GTDB): domain Bacteria; phylum Pseudomonadota; class Gammaproteobacteria; order Pseudomonadales; family Pseudomonadaceae; genus Aquipseudomonas. The sequence goes on from JBILAR010000024.1 coordinate 6,604, forward strand.
CAGGCCGAGGCCAAGTTGATCAGCTGCTTGCGTGGTGAGGTTTGGGATGTGGCGGTGGATATTCGCCAGGATTCGCCGACTTATCTGCACTGGCATGCCGAGCACCTGGTCGCCGGCGATGGTCGCAGTTTGTTGTTGCCGCCGGGCTTTGCCCATGGTTTTCAGGCGCTCAGCGCGGATGCCGAATTACTCTATTTACACAGTGCAGACTACGCCCCCGAGTATGAGGGTGGCTTGCGGGCGAGCGATCCGCGCTTGGCGATTAGCTGGCCATTGCCAGTGACTAATCTGTCTGCTCGCGATGCGCAGCACCCGCTAGTGGCTGAGGGTTTTCAAGGAGTGCGTCAATGAATTGTCGTGGTTGTGCCACACCGCTTTCCCTGTCACTGATTGATCTGGGCACTGCGCCGCCGTCAAATGCCTATTTGGCTGCCGAGCAACTGAATCAGGCCGAGCAATGGGTGCCACTGCGAGTCATGGTCTGCCAGCATTGCTGGTTGGTGCAGACCGAGGATTTCCGTGCTGCGGACAGTTTGTTTGATGCCGACTATGCCTATTTCAGCTCCTACTCCAGTTCCTGGCTGGCCCATGCCGAGCGCTACGTCGCGCAGATGGTCGAACGTTTTGCCTTGAACGCCCAGAGTTTGGTGGTGGAGATCGCCGCTAACGACGGCTACCTGTTGCAATACGTGGCTCAGCGCGGCATTCCCTGTTTGGGCGTCGAACCCACCGCCAGCACCGCGCGGGCGGCACGGGAGAAGGGCATCGAGATTCAGGAGCTGTTCTTTGGCGTGCAGACGGCTGAAACCCTGGTAGGGCAGGGGCGCTCGGCGGATCTGCTGGTGGCCAACAACGTGTTGGCCCATGTGCCGGATATCAACGACTTTCTTAAAGGCTTTGCTTGCCTGCTAAAACCTGCCGGCGTGGCTACTTTTGAGTTTCCCCATCTGCTGCGGTTAATGGCAGATAACCAGTTCGATACCCTCTATCACGAGCACTACTCCTATCTGTCGCTAACGGCTGTACAGACCCTCTGTGCACGTAACGGCCTGGCGATTTTCGATGTCGAGGAGTTGCCGACCCATGGCGGCTCACTGCGGGTGTATGTGCAGCGAGTCGAGGGCCCACAAACCATTAACGCCAGTGTCGCCGCGTTGCTGGCGCAGGAAGAGCGCGCCGGTATGCGCACCGCGGCTTACTACGCGAGCCTCGCGCCGGCGGCCGAACAGATAAAACACCAACTGTTGCGTTTCTTGCTGCAAGCAAAGGCTGACGGCAAGCGGGTAGTGGGCTACGGCGCGGCGGCCAAGGGTAATACCTTGCTCAATTACGCCGGAGTGCGCGCCGATCTGTTGGCCTGGGTCGCCGATGCTAACCCGCATAAGCAGGGTAAGTTTCTGCCCGGCAGTCGCATCCCCGTGGTGGCGCCACAGCGTATAGCTGAGGAAAAACCCGACTACGTGCTGGTGCTGCCGTGGAATCTGCTGGATGAGGTCACTCAGCAGTTGTCCGAGGTGCGTTCGTGGGGCGGCCAGTTCGTCGTCGCCGTCCCTCAGCTGCGCAAGTGTTGAGATGAACAGCGTACTGGTTACCGGCGCTGGCGGTTTTGTCGGCAGGTACGTGCTGCAGCAACTGCTGGCTAAAGGTCTGCAGGTGCATGCTGTGCATGGCCTTAATTCGGCAGCCGGTGATCCGCGCGCACAATGGCATCGTCTCGATCTACTCGATGGTGTGGCGGTTCGTGCGTTGCTGGCCAAGCTGCGGCCGCAGCAGTTAGTGCACCTGGCCTGGTGCGCGAAGCCAGGCAGTTACTGGACCTCGGCGGAGAATCTGTTGTGGGTTCGTGCGACTCTGGAGCTGCTGGAGGCCTTTCATCTCCATGGCGGTGAAGCCGCGGTCATTGCCGGTACTTGTGCCGAGTACGACTGGCGCTATGGCTACTGCCAGGAGGCAATCACGCCTTTGCAGCCCGCGACGGTTTACGGTCGCTGCAAAAACGCGGCGCGGGAATTGAGTGAGGTCTTTACCCAGGTGCACGCAATACCGGTCGCCTGGGGGCGGATCTTTCAAGTCTATGGCCCGCACGAACCGGCGGGGCGGCTGCTGCCTGCAACCTGCCAGGCATTATTGCGTGGGCAAGAAGCGCGCTGCAGCCACGGGCAGCAGTTGCGTGATTTTATTCATGTACAGGATGTGGCCAGCGCGTTGTTGCACTTGCTTGAAGTGCGCGCCTGCGGCGCTTTCAATATTGCCAGTGGACAACCAACGCGGTTAAAAGCGGTGGTTGAGTACCTGGCCAGCCAAGTCGGTCGGCAGGAGCTGCTACGGTTTGGCGCTATCGCGACACCGGCCGACGATCCGCTGTTGCTGGTGGCTGATGTACAAAAGTTGACGAGTATTGGCTGGCAAGCGCAGTTGGGTCTGCATAGTGGTTTGGACGATACCCTGGCGTGGTGGCAAAGCAGTCTTTAGTAGAATTAACCAAGCTAAAACTCAGACAATAAAAGTGGGAGCACAAACATGAAACTGACGGTAGACACGGACAACAACAAGTTGATTCTGGATGAGCAGGGCGTTACTCGCGAGCTTGAGCTTTACACCGATGAGTCGTTCGAGTTGCTTTCCAAACAGTGGGTGCGCTTGGGTTGGAATCAAAAATACCCACATACATTTTCCTGGATGGGGCGGCCGGTTATCCAGTTGCCGGAAGACATGCTGCGTATTCAAGAAGTTATTTACCAAATCAAGCCCGATGTCATCATCGAAACCGGTATTGCTCACGGCGGCTCGCTGATCTATTACGCTAGCTTGTTCAAAGCCATGGGCAAAGGGCGGGTAGTTGGTGTGGATATTGAGATTCGTCCGCATAATCGTAAAGCGATTGAGGAGCATGAGCTGTTCAGTTACTTGACGCTAATTGAAGGGAGTTCGATAGCCGATGACGTGCTGGCGCAGGTCAAGGCGCAAGTTAAATCGGGCGAAACCGTCTTGGTGATTCTGGACTCTAATCACAGTTATGCCCATGTCGCTGAAGAGTTGCGCCTGTATTCGCCGCTGGTAAGCCAGGGTTCTTATATAGTGGCTACCGATGGGGTGATGCGCGATTTAACTGACGTGCCGCGTGGTAATCCCGATTGGACTACGGATAATCCTTCGCAGGCGGCCTTGGACTTTGCCAAGGTGAATAAGGATTTTATTATTGAACAACCAGCTTGGTCGTTTAATGAAAGTAGCCTGCATGAAAACATCACCCACTGGCCGAATGCTTGGCTTAAACGCGTGGTCTTGTAGTTTTCTGAGTCGGGGTCGTGTTCGCGACCCCGGTTAAATGCGTTGTTTAGAATGTGCGGCTGCGGTTTCTAATATTAGTTGTCAATGGCGATCAAGTTGAATTTATGGTCTGTCATTCTGGCTATTTCATCAAGGTAGTTGCCGTTCATTACATAGATATCGGTACCTGACGGTAAGTGCCGTAAAGCTTCCTCTGGTGAGCAGACCCGCAGACCGCTGGCGGCTAAGTATTTACCTTGTTTTGCCGGGTTGATGTCGATAATGAAATCGATATTCGCGCCGAGTCGCTGCATGAACAGTGAGAAAATAACCCCTTTCGACGCACCGCCCCAAATGGCGGATGGGCCTTGCTTTAGCAGGTTTTGGCTGTAGCGCTCTATACCGTCAAGAAAGTCTTCGGGGAAATTGAATTTTTCTATATTGAGGTCTTTGGGTTGCTGAAATGATGCTAGATCGGCGACTACATAAAGGTACTGACCAGCAAAGGTGTGGCCGGACTCGTAGACCTGAGTAAATATGCGATTAAAGTCGCCAAGCCGAAAATAGTTTACGTGCTCGTAAAAAATGTCGAACCAAGCGCGTTGTTCGCAGATCCAGTCGAAGCAAGGTACTTCAATGTAGATTTTACCTTTCCCGCCATTTGACTCGCAGAGCTGAGCAAGGAACTCGATGGGGTTTTTTACATGTTCAAGTACGTGGCGCAAAATGATGGCGTCGGCGTGCAGTCCGAGCTCCGGAGTAAAATATTTTTTGAGAATGGATGGGTTGTCGCCCTCGTATGTTGGATCTAACCCGGTAATCTTAAAGCCAAGCCCTTCAAGGTGTTCAAGAAAGTAGCCTTTGCCGCAGCCTACTTCTATTAAATGGTGATCATGGAAATGATTGCCGATAATCAGTGCTACCAGCCCTAGGTGTTCCCTGAATACGCCACTTACGGCTTGTTCATTTTGGTAGTGTTCATCGTACTGGAGTAATTCTGGTTGAAAGGCCTTGTTGAAAATGAGGCCAGTGCGCATGTCCTGTACCAATAACATGTTGCCCTTTATGCAGTCGCGGGCCTCTTGTGCTGAGGCGAACATGCGATTTTGAAAGACTGGTAATTGCTCGCTTCGGTACAGTTCGCGAAAGTGGCTCATCATGAATTCCTTGCTTTATATTTTGCGAAGGGTAGCGGGTTGCTGTTTTCGGTGATTAATAGTTGGCGGCTGTTGAGTGCTTGCAAAGCATTTTATCTGGATTTTTAAAACTCCAAGCATAGCAATCTTAAGTGAAATGAATAGCCGCTTGTCCTGAATTTTGCTGTCTGGTTGATATAAAAAACGGATGGGGCTGCGCTTTGCGCTGGCGATGGGCGGCGGCTGAGTTTTGAGCAGTTTTTACAACTCCTCTTGCGAGCATTTGACTAGTCACTCTTGAAATTCTCGTGTTTTTTGTTTGCTTGGGGCGGTGCCAGCGGTATTCGTCTTCTGCTTAAGCGGTTGGTTTTTTTGCTGGTGAGCGGCAAAAAACCGGCAAAAACTTGCCGCTGTCTTCTTTGGTTGTTTTTATCGTGCTGATTTATAAGGGTTTTAACTGAATAAAAAAATTGGCATGGAACTAGCATGTTGGCCTGTGTCAGCACATTTAGTGCCCGCGGCTCTCCCTCTAAGGATGCAGGCCCGGAGCGCCTGACTCAGGCGGACTTAGTTAAAACTCTGGAGGAAGAGACCATGGCCCTGACAGTCAATACCAACGTGGCATCGCTGAATACTCAGCGCAACCTTAGTAGCAGCACCAAAGGTCTAGATAGCTCGTTACAGAGGCTGTCGACCGGCTTTCGGATCAATAGTGCCAAAGACGATGCCGCAGGTTTGCAGATATCCAACCGGCTAACCAGCCAGATCAATGGCTTAAACGTTGCGGTGCGCAACTCGAACGATGGTATCTCGCTGTCGCAGACCGCTGAAGGCGCGCTGCAGCAGTCCACTAGTATTTTGCAGCGCATGCGCGATCTGGCCTTACAATCGGCCAACGGCTCCAACGGCGCCAGTGAGCGAGCGGCGTTGCAGGCTGAAGTGGGGCAACTCAAGCAAGAGTTGAGCCGAATTGCGGAGACCACCACCTTTGGTGGTCGAAAAATTCTCGATGGCACCTTTGGTTCGCAAAGCTTCCAGGTCGGTGCTAATGCCTTTGAGACTATTAGTGTCTCGGTTGGTGCGGCAACTTCTTCGCGTATAGGAGTCAACCGCTTCGGGAGTGGCTTGCAGAATTCTGCGTCGCTAACGGCAGCGCAGAGTGGTATTGCAGCCGTCAGTGTGAGTGACTTTGCCGCCGGGGTTGCAACGAACGTTGGCTATGCATCGTCCCCTGCAACCACAGCAGGTCTGACCTTGGTCGGCAAGCTGGGCGATGCATCGGTAGCCTTGACCTCGGGCTCTTCAGCCCGGCAAGTTGCTGCCGCCATCAATAACGTGACCGAATCTACCGGGGTCACAGCGGCTGCCCGCACCGGGGTACGCCTCGAGGCTTTTACCGGCACGTCCACCAATGCTGAAACCATTAGCTTTAACTTGTATGGCAGCAATAATGGCCTTCAAGCCGACGGTGTAGCTATCTCGGCAACCATCACGGATTGGACTGATTTGTCTGGTTTGGCCGATGCAATCAACAAGGAAACCGGCACCACAGGTGTTTCGGCACGGGTTACTCGGGAAGGTGGTATCGAGCTGACCAGTGACCGCGGTGACGACATCATGCTCACCGGTATTACCTCTTCGTCAGGCATACCTTCGGTCATTGGCTTTAGTGCGCAAACCCTGGCGTTTACGGGTGACAATGGTACCGGTGTTGATGAAAGCGACGAGGTAGGTGGGCCGTTACTGGTCGGCGGTGCAAACCCAGTGGGTTTTGTGGCCGTCGGGCAATTGCGTCTGGAATCGCCGGATACCTTCGAGGTGCGAAACTTCAATACCATTGATGGCGCGGTTCAGCCCAATAGTGTGTTCAGTGCCCTAGATAGCGTGGCCGAAGTGGATGTGGGTACGGCGATCGATGCGCAGAATGCTCTGGGTATCATTAGTGGTGCCATCTCTAATATTGACAGTCAGCGGGCGCAGTTGGGTGCGGTGCAAAACCGCTTCGAGAACACTATCTCGAACCTGCAAAATATCTCGGAAAACGCCTCGGCCGCCCGCAGCCGAATTCGCGATACCGATTATGCCGCAGAAACCTCGGAACTGACCAAGAACCAAATCTTGCAGCAGGCCGGTACCGCCATCTTGGCGCAAGCCAACCAACTGCCACAGGCCGTACTCAGTCTGCTGCAGCAGTAATCTCTGCTGCTGTGGCCTGCGGGAGAGCGCTTGCGCTCCTCCCGCGGCCTAAGCTTTTAGCGCATAGCTGCGTGAACCTCATACTGGGCGCGTGCACTTAAATATTGCCGTGCTACTGTCGAAAAAAATCTCTTTGGACCCACCAGTAGACGCGGTCTACCTTGCTGGTTGCCGTTCTAACTGATTGATTGTTCGAGAAATAAAAAAACTTTAAAGCTTCAACTTGACTCGCCCTAAAGTTAGGCCGGTGAGCGCCGATACAAAGATCGAATGCGAACTTTATTGGGTGTCTGAGCAACAGGCCCGAAGCGCGCAGGCTCAGACATATAAGTCGGTCCTTTGGAGGCAAATACCATGGCCCTAACAGTAAATACCAACGTCGCCTCGCTGAACACTCAGCGCAACTTAACCACCTCGTCTAAAGGTCTGGATACCTCTTTGCAGCGTTTGTCGACCGGCTTCCGGATCAATAGCGCCAAGGATGATGCTGCTGGCCTGCAGATATCCAACCGCCTAACCAGTCAGATTAGTGGCTTGAACGTAGCGGTGCGTAACTCGAATGACGGTATTTCGCTGTCGCAAACCGCTGAAGGCGCTTTGCAACAGTCCACCGGCATTCTGCAGCGCATGCGTGATTTGGCCCTGCAATCGGCTAACGGTTCTAACGGTGCAAGTGAGCGTGCCGCTCTGCAAGGTGAAGTGTCGCAGCTGACCCAAGAGCTTAACCGTATTGCTGAAACCACCAGCTTCGGTGGTCGCAAGATTTTGGACGGTACCTTTGGTTCGCAAAGCTTCCAGGTTGGCGCTAACGCTTTTGAAACCATCTCGGTGTCGATCGGTGCGGCTTCTGCTTCGCGCATCGGTGTTAGTCGTTTCAATGGTGCATTAGCAGGTGCTTCTGCGACGTCTGTGCAGTCTGGTATTGCGGCTGCGACAGTGGCTGACTTCGCCGCAGGCGTTGCCACCGGCATCGGTTACGGTGCTTCGCCGGCTACTTCTGCTGGTCTGACAGTGGTTGGTAAGTTGGGTGAAGCGTCGGTAGCGGTAAATGCAGGCTCGTCAGCACGTCAGGTAGCGGCTGCGGTAAATAATGTTGCAGACACCACCGGGGTAACAGCAACTGCCCGTACCGGTCTGCGTTTGCAAGATTTCAGCACCTCCGCAACAGGTACTGTGACCGTGAGCTTTAAGTTGTACGGTTCAAATAATGCGCTGGAAGGCGATGGAGTCGCGATCTCTGCCAGTCTGACTGACGTTGGTGATCTTTCCAGCTTGGCTGACCAGGTTAACAAAGCGACAGGTACCACCGGGATTTCCGCCAAGGTAACCCGCGAGGGCGCTTTGGAGTTAACCAGCGAGCGCGGTGATGACATTCTGCTGACTGATTACAGTTCTTCGTCGGGCGATGTAGCGCTTGAGGCGCAAACCCTGGCGTTCGGCGGCGATGATGGCACAGCGCTTGATCAGAGCGACGAAATCGGGGCCGCAGTGGCGGTGACCGATACCGCGAATGCTGCCGTCGCTATTGGTCAGATGCGCTTTGAGTCGGCTGATGCATTTGAGGTGCAGAACTTTGCGGTGGCTACCGGTACTTTTGTGGCTGGGAGCAGTGATTTCAGTACGCTGAATACTGTTGCCACAGTCGATATTGGTACGTCGATTGGGGCGCAGAATGCGCTGGGTATCATCAGCGGCGCCATCTCTAATATCGACAGTCAGCGTGCGCAGCTGGGTGCAGTGCAGAACCGTTTCGAGAACACCATCTCGAACCTGCAAAACATTGGTGAGAACGCCTCGGCTGCCCGTAGCCGGATTCGTGACACTGACTACGCTGCGGAAACGTCGGAGCTGACTAAAAACCAGATCCTGCAGCAAGCCGGCACCGCGATCTTGAGCCAGGCTAACCAATTGCCACAGGCTGTGCTCAGTCTGCTGCAGTAGGGCGATAGGCGCTAAACTGTGGGAGTAAGCGCTAAGCGTTTACTCCCATTACCTCTTTGTGAGGAGGAATGTATGGACATTAGCTCTACTCAAAAGTCGCTCCCTCTTGTCGATGCACAAGGAGCTGGGCGACCTTCCCCCGTTACGGCTGTGGCTAAAACAGCTGCACCTGTGACGAGTCCTGAGGTTGTCGCACCCACTGTCAGCAAAGAACAGCTTGAGGGGGCGGTAGCCACCATTCAAGACTTTGTTCAGTCGGTACAGCGCAGCCTGAATTTTGCCGTTGATGAAAGCAGTGGTCAGGTGGTGGTGAAGGTTACAGATGCGGACTCGGGTGATGTAATCCGGCAAATTCCGTCGGAAGAGGCCTTAAATCTGGCCGAAAATCTGACTGAAGTGCGTAGCCTGCTATTCAAAGCCGAAGCCTGACGCCCTTGGCACGGCTTTTGAACTGATAATGCTCACAAGGCGTTATCAGTCATTTTTTTGGCGAGGTGCAGCATCATGGCAGGCATTCTAGGTATTGGTTCCGGAATCGATATTGGCAGTATCGTTAAGGCATTAGTCGACTCAGAGAGGGCGCCAAAAGCTGCGCAACTCGATCGTCTAGAAAAAACCTCAACCAATACGCTTTCTGCTGTGGGCACTCTGCGCTCGGCGTTGTCTGAATTTCAAACCAGTTTGGCGGCGCTCAATAAGCCTGAACTGTATTCCTCGCGCACGGCCAGTGTTGTGCCTTCGGGTAATTTTACCGCGCTTGCCGCAACCACAGCCGCCAGCGGCAGCTATGCCTTGCAGGTCAAGCAACTGGCGGTCGGCAGTAAAATTGGCCTGAAGTCCTTTGTTGAACCGGTGCAAATCAGTGGCGGCCCTGTCGTTACGCCGGTGGCCTTTAGTACGGGTAGCTTAACGTTGTCGGCGGGTGATCCGCTTGCCGTGGGTGCCAGCAAGTTAGTTATCAACGTAACTGCGGCCAACAATACTCAGGCTGGTATTCGTGATGCTATTAATGCGCAAGGCGCCGCTAAAGGTTTTTCGGCCAGCTTGCTCACTGATGCATCCGGCACGCGCTTGGTAATTAGCTCCTCTACTTTGGGTGACGCTAAAGATGTGCAGGTAACAGCTGTGGATGCCGGTGGTGGTGGTAGCACCTCCATTGCGGCGTTGGCTTTCACTCCGGATGTTGGCGTTGCGCCGAGTTCGACAACCGGCGACGGTGGGGTAATTACCCAGGCCAAATCGGCCAAAATATCGGTCGACGGTTTGCAGGTCACGCGTGACAGCAATACGATTGCAGGGGTAATTGATGGCGTCACCCTGACCCTGACCAGTGCGCAGTCGCAGGTCGATCAAGATGCGGGCAAGACCATCGGCCTGACCGTTGGCCAAGACAAGGCAGGGCTTAAAGCTAATTTGCAAAAATTTGTCGATGCTTACAATAAACTCAACTCCACTGCTGCACAGTTGACCAGTGTGGTACAGGTCGGCGAGGGTAAGGCTCCGGTTACTGGGCCATTGCTTGGCGATGCCACAGTGCGTGGCTTGCAGTCGGGTATCCGTTCGCAAATTGCTGCTGTGCAAACTGATGGTGGTATCCGCGCCTTGGCTGACTTGGGTATTACTACGCAAAAAGACGGTAGCCTTAAGCTCGACAGCGTCAAACTCGATACGGCGATAAATACCAATTTTGATAAAGTTGGCGGCTATCTGTCGGGCGATAAAGGCTTGATTGGCCGTCTTAACGGTTTGGTCGACGGCTTTACTCGTACCGCCGGTGTGTTGGCCCAGCGCCAGCAAGGCTTGCAGTCAACTATTAGTGGTATTGACAAGCAAAGAACCGCGCTCGATCAGCGTATTGCCAAGGTTCAAGAGCGCTTGGTTGCCCAGTACAGTGCAATGGACAGCTTGGTCGCACGCTTAAAAAAAACCAGCGAGAGCCTTGCCGGGCAATTAGCTAGCCTGCCGGGCTTTGTGAAGAAGAGTAATTAATGACTAGCAACTCCATCGATACCTATGAACAGGTGCAGGGCGGGCACGAGATCAGTCCTTATCGCGCTGTGCAACTGTTGCTTGATGGCGCAGTTGAGCGGGTGCAGCTGGCCAAGCAGGCGCAAGCCGAGGGCGATGTGCCGGTGCGTGGCTTGGCCATTGGCACCACCATCACTATATTGGGTGTGCTGCAAGCTAGTCTTGATAAGCAACTGGGTGGTGAAATAGTTGAAAATCTGGATGCCCTGTACGACTACATGACCCGTCGTCTGGCTGGCGTTGCGCTGGAGCAAAGCTCGAGTAGTCTGGACGAAGTGCTTGTTTTACTGGCGAAGATCAAGACTGCCTGGGATGCCATCGGCCCTGAGCAAGAGCTTGTTGCAACCCGTTAATGGTTGCAAATAAATGCTCAAGCTAGCAGTCGTGGCGCCGATACATAAGTTATCCACTCAGCATTTGGCGGAATATTTATGAATGCGCTCACCGCGATGCGGCAGTACAAGTCGGTTAATACCCAAGTTCAAGCTGTTGATGCGAGTCCTCATCGGTTAATTCAGATGTTGCTGGAAGGTGGTTTGACCCGCTTGGCGCAAGCTCGCGGCGCAATGGAACGCGGTGATGTGGGCAAAAAAGGTGAGCTCATCGGGCAGGCCATTTCAATTATTGGCGGTTTGCGCGAAGGCCTTAATCTTGAGCTGGGTGGCGAGATTGCGGTCAATCTAGACAAGCTCTACGAATACATGGCAATGCGCCTGCTAGCAGCCAATTTGCACAATGATTTAGCCGCAATGGAAGAAGTTTCAGGCTTGCTGCGTAACGTTAAAGCGGGTTGGGATGCGATTGCTTAAGTTTAGCCCTGCACTTTGAGGAGCGATGTTATGAGTCCAGCAGTACAGCTTCTCGAAACCACCGGTTCGGCATTGCGTGAGGCTTTAGCTACGCAGGACTGGAGCGCTATCGGTACGCTCGATTTGCAATGTCGGCAAGCCGTTGATGAGGCCATGGTGGAAACCGGTCGGGACGAAGACGAACTACGTGTGCGCATGCAGGTGCTGGTCGACTTGTATCGTGAGTTGGTGCTGGTCTGCCAGTCAGAACAGCAGCGTTTAGCCCAAGAATTGCTGCAGTTGAATCAGTCCCAGCAGGGCGCCAAGGTTTATCAGTTGTTTGGTTGAGCTGCGATTTATCTTGATCTCAACGTCAATTTCCTTCGTTTCACCATCGCTCATTCGTAATTCCTCTGATGTTTCCGTAATTCCTTCCTTCGCCTCTTTAAGTTATTGATCGGAAAGGCAAAATAATCACGCCATAAAATTGACTATTGCCCTGGTTTTGACTTTACTAATGGCCATGTGCCGTTGCGGCTGTAATTTTGGCTGGCGGATCTCCCTTTAAGCTGTCGAGTTAAAAAAATAAGATGTGGCGCGCAACCAAACTGCTTCTGATTGACGACAACAGCGAACGCCGCCTGCAGATGGCGGTGATTTTGAACTTTCTCGGTGAGGATCATCTGGCCTGTGGCAGCGCCGATTGGTCTGAGGCTGTGGCTGGACTGGAATCTAGTCGTGAGGTGCTGAGTGTGTTGCTCGGTGATGTAGCGGCTAAAGGCGGCGCACTGGAGTTGCTTAAACAGCTCGGTTGCTGGGATGAGTTTTTACCGACGGTGTTGCTGGATGCCCAGGTCCCAGCCGAGTGGCCGGAAGAGATTCGTCGACGGGTGTTGGTTAGCTTGGAAATGCCGCCGAGCTACAACAAATTGCTTGATTCGCTGCACCGCGTGCAGGTGTATCGCGAGATGTACGATCAGGCCCGTGAGCGCGGTCGCCAGCGTGAGCCGAATCTGTTTCGTAGCTTGGTCGGCACCAGTCGGGCCATTCAACAAGTGCGGCAGATGATGCAGCAGTTGGTTGACACCGATGCCAGCGTATTGATTCTTGGTGAGTCTGGTACCGGTAAAGAAGTCGTCGCGCGTAACCTGCACTATCACTCCAAGCGCCGTGCCGCGCCTTTTGTGCCGGTTAACTGTGGGGCAATTCCGGCTGAGTTGCTGGAAAGCGAACTCTTTGGCCACGAGAAAGGGGCTTTTACCGGCGCCATTACCAGTCGCGCCGGGCGTTTTGAGTTGGCCAACGGCGGCACCTTGTTTCTCGACGAAATTGGCGACATGCCGTTGCCGATGCAGGTGAAGTTACTGCGCGTGCTACAGGAGCGCACCTTTGAGCGGGTCGGCAGCAACAAGACCCAGAGCGTCGATGTGCGCATCATCACCGCGACCCACAAGAATCTAGAAAAGATGATTGAGGATGGCAGCTTTCGCGAAGACCTGTTTTATCGCTTAAACGTGTTCCCGATCGAAATGGCGCCGATGCGTGAGCGGGTTGAAGACATTCCGCTGCTGATGAACGAGTTGATCTCGCGCATGGAGTTTGAAAAGCGCGGTTCGATTCGTTTTAACTCCGCCGCGATTATGTCGCTCTGTCAGCATGACTGGCCGGGTAACGTGCGTGAATTGGCCAATTTAGTTGAGCGTATGGCGATCATGCATCCGTACGGGGTGATCGGCGTGATGGAGTTGCCGAAAAAATTCCGTCATGTCGATGATGAGGATGAGCAATTGGCGGTCAGCTTGCGCGAAGACTTGCAAGAGCGAGCCACTATTAATGCGGGTCTGCCGGGTATCGATGCGCCTGCCGTGTTGCCGGCCGAAGGCTTGGACTTAAAAGACTATCTAGGCACGCTTGAGCAGGGTTTGATTCAGCAAGCCTTGGATGACGCCGGTGGCGTGGTGGCGCGGGCCGCCGAACGCCTGCGGATTCGCCGCACCACTCTGGTTGAGAAAATGCGCAAGTACGGGATGAATCGGCGCGACGACGATGAAGAATCGTCGGAGGATTGACGTATCGCTTTAAAGTTTCTCTAGCTCATTGATAAATAACAATATTATTTTTAGGCATGAGTATTGCTAAGTCTCTCTCAGTAGACCGTTTTATGACGGCTCGCAGCGCGAGAGAGAACTATGAATACCGTCACCCGCCTCATTCCCGCCACTGATCTCCAAGCGTGTGCTGCAGTTGAACCGGATAACCGGGCCAACCTGGAGCAGGCGCTCAATGTGTTCAATCAGATGTCGTTGCAACTCAACGACTCTTACAGCTTGCTTGAGACTCAAGTGGCTGAATTGAATGGCCAGTTGGCGCAGGTCAGTGCCCAGCGGATTACCGAGTTGGCCGAAAAAGAGCGCCTCGCGCAGCGGCTGCAAAGCCTGCTCGATTTGCTTCCCGGTGGGGTGATAGTGCTCGATGGTCAGGGTGTGGTGCGCGATGCCAATCCAGCTGCGTGTGGTTTTCTGGGGTTGCCCTTGGTGGGCATGCTCTGGCGTTTGGTGATTGCGCGTAACTTTGCCCCCCGTGAAGACGACGGTCACGAAATCTCCCTTAAAGATGGTCGCCGTTTAGCCATGGCTACGCGCTCGCTGAACGGTGAGCCGGGGCAGCTGATTCTGCTCACCGACCTGACTGAAACCCGGCGCTTGCAAGAGCAGTTGTCGCGGCATGAGCGCTTGTCGGCGTTGGGCCGGATGGTCACCTCGTTGGCCCATCAAATTCGTACGCCGCTGTCCGCAGCCTTGTTGTATGCCAGTCATTTGACTGAGCAGGTGTTGCCGGCCGAGCAGCAACAACGCTTTGCCGGACGCCTGAAAGAGCGCCTGCACGAGTTGGAGCATCAGGTTCGCGACATGCTGGTGTTCGCCCGTGGCGACTTGCCGCTGCCCGATCGCTTAACCCCGAAAGCCTTGTTGGATGCCTTGCGCGCCTCGGCTGAGGTGCATGTGCAAGATCGCGCCGTGCGTTGGCAGTGCGACAGCCATGTCGGGGAGTTGTTGTGTAATCGCGACACCTTGGTCGGCGCGCTGATGAATTTGGTCGACAACGCCCTGCAAGCGGCCGGCCCGGCCTCGCGCTTAAAGGTGCATCTGTACAGCCGTGGCAACACGCTGCGGCTGTGCATCAGCGACAACGGTAATGGCATCGACAAAGCTATTTTGGCGCGTTTGGGTGAGCCATTTTTCACCACTAAAACCACCGGCACCGGTTTGGGTTTGGCGGTGGTGCACGCGGTGGCCCGTGCGCATCAAGGTCATTTGCAATTGCGTTCCACTGTGGCGCGCGGCACTTGCGCAATTTTGTCCTTGCCGCTGATTCACGCGGCGCAATTCACGGCACAGGAGTAATTGTCATGCTGGCTAAAGTTTTGTTGGTCGAGGATGACCGCGCACTGCGCGAAGCGCTGGTCGATACCCTAATGCTGGGCGGGCATGCTTGTCGTGCGGTGGATTGCGCCGAGGCGGCGTTGAAGACCCTGGCGCAAGAGTCGTTCAGTTTGGTGGTCAGTGATGTGAATATGCCGGGCATGGATGGGCATCAGTTGCTGGCGCAGATTCGTGCGCGTTACCCACAGTTGCCTGTGTTGCTGATGACCGCTTTCGCTGCGGTTGAGCGGGCGGTGGATGCCATGCGCCAAGGTGCGGCGGACTACCTAGTGAAACCCTTTGAGCCAAAAACCTTGCTCGACCTAGTCGCGCGGCACGCCTTGGGGCGCGTCACGGCGGTTGCCGGCGAAGGCCCAGTGGCGTGCGAACCGGCCAGTCAACAATTGCTCGAATTGGCCGCACGAGTAGCGCAGAGCGATTCAACGGTGCTGATTACCGGCGAGTCGGGCACCGGCAAAGAGGTGTTGGCGCGCTATATCCATGAACAATCGCCGCGCGCCAATAAACCCTTTATTGCCATTAATTGCGCGGCTATCCCCGACAACATGTTGGAGGCCACCCTGTTCGGCCATGAGAAGGGTGCCTTTACTGGCGCTATTGCGGCCCAGCCGGGCAAGTTTGAGCTGGCCGAAGGCGGCAGTATTTTGTTGGATGAAATTTCCGAAATGCCGCTGGGTTTGCAAGCTAAGTTGCTGCGTGTTTTGCAGGAACGCGAAGTGGAGCGGGTCGGTGCGCGCAAGCCAATTAATTTGGATATTCGCGTGCTGGCCACCAGTAACCGTGATCTTGCCGGTGAGGTGGCGGCGGGGCGCTTTCGCGAAGACTTGTACTATCGCTTATCGGTATTTCCGCTGGCTTGGCGGCCTTTACGTGAGCGCACCGGCGACATTCTGCCGTTGGCCGAACGCTTGCTGGCCAAGCACGTGAGAAAAATGAATCATTCGCCCGTGCGGTTCTCTGCGCCGGCGCAAGCCTGCCTGACCACACACCCGTGGCCAGGCAATGTGCGCGAGTTGGATAACGCGATTCAACGTGCGCTGATTTTGCAGCAGGGTGGTTTGATTCAGCCGCAGGATCTTTGCTTGGGCACGCAAATTGGCCAGGCTATCAGCCCGCAGTTGCTGCCGTCGGTCTTGCCAGTGTTGCCGAGCGTGGCCGCGCCAAGCTTTGCCGAACGGGTGTTGGCTGACAGCAGTATGGCGGTGGCGAATGGCGCGCTCGGTGAGGATTTGCGCCGCCGTGAGTTTCAGTTAATTGTCGACACCCTGCGTGCCGAGCGTGGCCGGCGCAAAGAGGCGGCCGATCGACTGGGGATCAGCCCGCGCACCTTGCGTTACAAGCTGGCGCAGATGCGCGATGCCGGCATGGATGTGGAGTCGTACTTGTTCGCCAGTTGATTGGCGCGCGGTGGCGGCCATCCTCGGCTGCCGGTGCAACACCCGCTTGAATCGATCGCGGCGTTAGCTTGGGCTAACGCCGCGATTTTGCTTGGGTGGCGGTTTATATCCTTAGCTTTGTAGGGTGTGTTAGGCCGCGCCCGCTCCCGGCGGGCTTGCGGCATTCACCCCATCCATGGGGATTGCGCGTGCCACGGCCTGCCAGCAACGCCAAACCCGACCGCGCCGTAACCCACCATGGCGCTCGACAGGCAAACCGCGTGGTGGGTTACGCGGCGTCCGGCTTGCGCGGTGATGCAAGCAACCACCGTCCGCGTCGCTAACCCACCCTACGAATTACCGCGTGGTAGGCATCGTCTAACAGCCCCGCACGTTTCAACACATAGCGGGTACAGAGCCTAAATTATTACTCTAGCGTCACTAACTTAGTCCATCGCACAAGCTGGCACTCTTGTTGCAGTCCTCTGATTATCGCGCCGCGAAGCGTCAAAAAACCGCGGCCAGTGGAGGAATGTGATGAGCCAAGGTATCGAATTTAATCGCCTGATGTTGGAAATGCGCTCCATGCAGACCGAGGCGATGGCGCGGCCAAAACCCACGGCCAGCGTGCAGGAAGTCGGTGCGCCGAGCTTCAGCGATATGCTTGGGCAGGCCGTCAATAAGGTCAACGATACCCAGCAAGCCTCCAGTCAGTTGGCCACGGCCTTTGAAATGGGCAAAAGCGGGATTGATCTGACCGATGTGATGATTGCTGCGCAAAAATCCAGCGTCTCGTTTCAAGCCGTGACCCAGGTGCGCAATAAACTGGTTCAGGCCTATCAAGACATCATGCAGATGCCGGTTTAACAGCGAGATTAAGTCATGGCCACAGCCCTCGATACCCTGCCGGCAACCACTGGCGCAGCGCCATCAACGCCGCCGCTGTTTGGTTTAACGTTTTTAGAAAACCTCTCCGGCATGAGCATGCTCCGCCAGGTCGGCTTGTTGGTAGGTTTGGCCGCCAGTGTGGCGCTGGGTTTTGCCGTGGTGCTCTGGTCGCAGCAGCCCGATTATCGGCCGCTGTATGGCAGTTTGTCGGGGCTGGATACCAATCAGGTGATCGAGACGCTGACCGCCGCAGACATCGCTTACACCCTCGAACCTAACTCGGGTGCCTTGCTGGTTAAGGCGGATGACTTGGCTCGCGCCCGCTTAAAGTTAGCGGCCGTTGGGGTGGCACCGAGTGACGGTAATCGTGGCTTTGAAATGCTCGATCAGGAGCAAGGCCTAGGCACCAGCCAGTTTATGGAAACGACCCGTTATCGGCGCAGCCTTGAGGGCGAGTTGGCTCGTACCGTTTCCAGCTTGAATAACGTTAAGTCGGCGCGAGTGCATTTGGCCATCCCGAAAAGCTCGGTGTTTGTGCGCGATGAGCGCAGACCCACTGCCTCGGTGTTGGTGGATTTGTATCCGGGGCGCAGCTTAGAGTCTAGTCAGGTGATGGCGATTGTTAACTTGGTGGCCACCAGCGTGCCCGAGTTGGATAAGTCGCAGGTCACTGTGGTCGATCAAAAGGGCACACTACTGTCCTCGCAAGGCGAGAACTCCGAACTGAGCATGGCTGGCAAGCAGTTTGATTACAGCCGACGAGTTGAAGGAATGTTTACCCAGCGGGTACACAATATTTTGCAGCCAGTATTGGGCACGGGCCGGTACAAGGCTGAGGTGTCGGCGGACGTTGATTTCAGCGCGGTGGAGTCGACTTCGGAGATGTTTAATCCCGACCAGCCGGCGTTGCGTAGCGAGCAAAAAGTTAATGAGCAGCGTCAGGCGGGCTTGGGTGCGCAAGGCGTACCAGGTGCGCTGAGCAATCAACCGCCGGGCCCGTCTTCGGCGCCGCAGACCACCGGTGGTGCCGCTGCTGCCGGTGCGCCGGCCGCCATTGCGGCGGGTAATCCGCTGTTGGATGCCAATGGTCAGCAGATAACGGATCCGGCCACGGGGCAGCCGATGTTGGCACCGTTCCCAGCCGACAAGCGCGAGCAATCGACCCGTAACTATGAATTGGACCGTTCGGTGAGTTACACCAAGCAGCAGCAGGGTCGCTTGCGGCGGTTGTCGGTGGCGGTGGTGCTGGATGATCAGACTAAAGTCGACGCGAAAACCGCTGAAGTCACTCAGGTGCCTTGGTCGGCGGCTGAGCTCGCGCGCTTTACCCGTTTGGTGCAGGATTCGGTGGGTTTTGATGCCAGCCGTGGCGACAGCGTCAGCGTCATCAATGCGCCTTTTGCCGCGCAAGACGGCGACGAAATCATCAGCATTCCGTTCTACACCCAGCCTTGGTTCTGGGACATTATTAAGCAAGTGCTGGGTGTGTTGTTTATCTTGGTGCTGGTGTTTGGTGTGCTCAAGCCGGTGCTGAAAAACATCAGCAGCGCCGGCAAAGGCTCGGCGGGAGGCGGGCATGGCGGTGATGTGGCGCTCGGGGCCATGGGTGGTTATGGCGCCGACTTGGCCGATGATCGGGTCAGCATCAGTGGCCCGCAAAGCATCCTGCTGCCCAGCCCGACTGAGGGTTATGATGCACAACTAAACGCCATCAAAGGGCTGGTGGCAGAAGATGCCGGGCGGGTGGCGCAAGTGGTTAAGGAATGGATTAACGCCGACGAGTAAGCAAGGCTGCCGCTCGAGCGCTTAAGCGTAGTGGGCAGATCAAGCGCGGTTAACGAGTGAATAAATGCCGATGAGTAACCAAGGGGCTAACGCTGATGAGTGATGCACGTACCCCGGCTAAGCTTAGTAAAGTCGATAAAGCCGCCGTTTTGCTGCTCTCGCTGGGCGAAACCGATGCCGCGCAAGTGTTGCGCCATCTAAGCCCGAAAGAGGTTCAACGCGTTGGCGTGGCCATGTCGCATATGGGCAATGTGCAGCGTGAACAAGTTGAAGGGGTGATGGGGGAGTTCGTCGAAACGGTCGGCGATCAAACCAGCCTAGGCGTCGGGGCCGACGGTTATATCCGTAAAATGCTCACCCAGGCCTTGGGCGAGGACAAAGCTGGCAACCTGATTGATCGAATTTTGCTCGGTGGCAGCACCAGCGGTCTAGACAGCCTGAAGTGGATGGAGCCACGCGCTGTGGCCGACGTTATCCGCCTCGAACACCCGCAAATTCAAGCCATTGTGGTGGCTTATTTAGACCCCGATCAAGCCGGTGAAGTGCTGGGCCATTTCGATCATAAAGTGCGGCTGGATATCGTCCTGCGGGTGTCGTCACTGAACACCGTCCAGCCGGCCGCACTGAAAGAACTCAACCTGATTTTAGAGAAGCAATTCTCCGGCAGTGCCAACACCTCACGCGCCACCATGGGCGGGGTTAAACGGGCGGCGGACATCATGAACTTCCTCGACAGCTCGATCGAAGGGCAGTTGATGGACTCGATCCGTGAGGTCGATGAAGACCTGTCCACGCAAATCGAAGACCTGATGTTTGTCTTCGACAACCTCGCCGATGTCGATGACAAGGGCATTCAGGCCTTGCTGCGCGAGGTGTCATCCGATGTGTTGGTGATTGCCCTCAAGGGGGCTGACGAGGCCATCCGTGAGAAGGTCTTTAAAAACATGTCCAAACGGGCGGCCGAATTGCTCCGTGATGACCTCGAGGCTCGCGGACCTGTGCGTGTTAGCGATGTTGAAACCGCGCAAAAAGAAGTTCTCACCATTGCCCGGCGCATGGCCGATGCGGGTGAGATTATGCTCGGCGGCGCCGGTGGCGAAGCCATGATCTAAGCCAGACTTAGATCAATTCAATTGAGTAGGGGCGCAACGATGACGGCCAAGGATGTTCCCAGCGAATTGATTCGCGCCAAAGATGTTCGCGCGTTTGATCGCTGGGCGTTGCCCAGTTTCGAGGCCGCGCCCGGAGACCCTGCGTATTTGCCGGAAACACCGGCGGCCAGTGCCGAAGCTGTGGCAGAAATAGACGCGCAGAGTGAAGAAGTTGAGCTTGAATCGGTCAAACCCTTGACGCTCGATGAGCTTGAGGCGATTCGCCAAGATGGCTACAACGAAGGCTTTGCGGTCGGTGAAAAAGACGGTTTTCATGCCGGTCAGATCAAAGCCAAGCACGAATCTGAACTGATTTTGCAGGCTAAATTGCAGCGCCTCGAACAGTTAATGGGCCAGTTGCTAACGCCCATCGCCGAGCAAGATCAACAAATCGAACACGTCTTGGTGCAACTGGTGAGTCACATCAGTCGGCAAGTGATTCGCCGTGAGTTGCAGTGCGACTCCAGTCAACTGAAAGGCGTGTTAAGCGAGGCACTAAAGTTGTTGCCGATGGGCGCCGGCAATGTGCGTATTCATATCAACGCGCAAGACTTCGAGTTGGTCAAAGCCCTGCGTGAACGGCACGAAGAAAGCTGGCGAATTCTTGAAGATGCGCAACTGCAACCAGGTGGTTGTCGGATCGAAACCGAGCACAGTCAAATTGATGCCAGCGTGGAAACCCGGCTCGAACAGGCCATGAAGCAATTGTTCGAGCAGCAGCGTGAGCAGGCCACCAACCCGCCGGCGGCGGATTTAGTGCTGGAACTAAGTGATGACATGCCCTCGGGCGATGACGCGCCGCTGGGCGATGAGCATGCCGATGCGCCTTGAGCGCAGCAGTTTTGCCAAGCGCTTGAGCGGTTATCAGGCGGCGGTAACGCTGCCTGAGCAACCGCAGGTGGAGGGGCGACTGCTGCGCATGGTTGGCCTCACCTTGGAGGCCGAGGGCTTGCGCGCGGCGTTGGGCAGCCGTTGCATGGTGATCAATCAAGACAGCTATCACCCGGTGCAGGTTGAAGCTGAGGTGATGGGCTTTTCTGGCGGTCGGGTGTTCTTGATGCCGGTCGGTAATCTGGCCGGCATCGCGCCCGGCGCGCGGGTGGTACCGATGCCTGACACCGGTCGCTTGCCGATGGGTATGTCGATGCTCGGCCGGGTGCTAGACGGCGCCGGTCGGGCCTTGGACGGCAAGGGTGGGATGAAGGCCGAAGACTGGGTGCCGCTCGACGGCCCGACCATCAACCCACTTAAGCGCGACCCAATTAATCAGCCGCTGGATGTTGGTATTCGCAGTATCAATGCCTTGCTAACGGTGGGCCGTGGCCAGCGTCTGGGCCTGTTTGCCGGCACCGGGGTGGGTAAAAGCGTGTTGCTGGGGATGATGACGCGCTTTACCGAGGCCGACATAATTGTGGTCGGGCTGATTGGTGAGCGGGGTCGTGAGGTTAAGGAGTTTATCGAGCAGATTCTCGGTGAAGAGGGCTTGAAGCGTTCGGTGGTGGTGGCCTCCCCAGCCGATGAGGCGCCGCTGATGCGTTTGCGCGCGGCCATGTACTGCACGCGCATTGCCGAATACTTTCGCGACAAGGGCAAAAACGTTTTATTGCTGATGGATTCACTCACCCGCTTTGCCCAAGCCCAGCGTGAGATTGCCTTGGCCATTGGTGAGCCGCCGGCGACCAAGGGCTATCCTCCCTCGGTGTTCGCCAAACTGCCTAAATTGGTTGAGCGGGCCGGCAATGCCGAAGCCGGCGGTGGCTCTATTACCGCCTTTTACACCGTGTTGTCGGAGGGCGATGATCAGCAAGACCCAATCGCTGACGCCGCGCGCGGGGTGCTCGACGGGCATATCGTGCTGTCGCGGCGCTTGGCGGAGGAGGGGCATTATCCGGCTATTGATATCGAGGCCTCGATCAGTCGGGTGATGCCGCAGGTGATTACCCCGCAGCATTTGCGCGAGTCGCAGCGCTTCAAACAGTTGTGGTCGCGCTATCAGCAGACCCGTGATCTGATCAGTGTGGGCGCTTATGTGCCCGGTGGCGATGCGCAAACTGATCTGGCCATTGCGCTGCAACCGCAAATGGCTAGGTACCTGTGCCAAGGTTTAGACGAAAGTGAAAGCTTGCAGCAGAGTGGTCTGCAACTGAGTGCTTTGTTTAATCCGCAGGCCGGTGCTTAAGCGATGCCGCCAAGTCGTGCCAGCCGATTGGCTCCAGTGATCGACATGGCCGAACGCGCTGAGCGTGAGGCTGCCCGAGGCTTGGGCCGATGCCAGCAGTTGCTGACTCAGGCCGAGGTCAAACAGGGCGAGTTAGAGCGCTATCGAGGCGATTACCAACAGCAATGGTTAACTCAAGGCCGGCAGGGGGTTTCCGGCCAGTGGTTGATGGGTTATCAGCGGTTTTTATCGCAACTCGAAACCGCCATCGGTCAGCAACGCCAGGCGGTGGCGTGGCACCTTAATAGCGTCAATAAAGCACGCGAAGTCTGGCAACAGCGCTATGCTCGCTTGGAGGCTTTGCGCAAATTGGTCCAGCGCTATCAGCAAGAGGCACGCTTGGCCGAAGATAAGCGCGAGCAAAAAATGCTCGATGAGTTGGCGCAGCGCCTAACGAGCCCAGTGCAGCACTGAATGGCGCAACACTGAATATTGGTTGCCCTGTTAGCGGCCTAATGCTAAATGTTCTGCAAGTTTTCGATAACAATAAGGAGCTTTAGATGAGCATTACCACGCAGTTATCAGCCGACGAGCAAGAACTGACTATTTTGATTCAGGGGCGTTTCGACTTTGGCGCTCATCAAGCCTTTCGCGATGCTTACGAGCGCGTCGATAGCACGCCTAAGAGCTACCTAGTTGATCTACAGGGCGCGACTTATTTGGACAGTTCGGCGTTGGGCATGTTGTTGTTGCTGCGCGACCATGCCGGTGGCGATCACGCGCAAATTCGCTTAGCTAACTGCAACAGTGATGTGCGGAAAATTTTGGCCATTTCCAATTTTGAGCAGTTGTTCAAAATCGCCTAAGGCCGCTGGCGATGACAGATGATCGCTTAACCATCCTGATCGCTGAGGACAGCGCCCTCGACCGCATGTTGTTGGCCACCATGGTCAGTCGTCAGGGCTATCGGGTGGTTGAAGCCTGTAACGGCCTGGAAGCGCTGGGACTGTTTCGGCTTGAACAGCCGGATCTGGTCTTGATGGATGCCATGATGCCGGTGATGGACGGCTTCGAAGCGGCCCGGCGGATCAAAGCCTGCGCCGGCGAGGCCTTGGTACCGATTATTTTCCTTACTTCACTGACCGAGAGTGAAGCGCTGGTGCGCTGCTTGGAGGCCGGCGGCGATGACTTTATCGCCAAACCCTACAATCGGGTGATTATCGAGGCCAAAATCAAGGCCATGGATCGCCTGCGGCGCTTGCAAAAAACCGTTTTGCAGCAGCGCGATCTGATCGCTAAACACAACGAACACCTGCTCACCGAACAGCGCGTAGCGAAAGCGGTGTTCGACAAAGTAGCCCACTCGGGTTGCTTGAGCGCGGCCAATATTCGTTATATGCAGTCGCCCTATGCCTTGTTTAATGGCGACTTGCTGCTGGCCGCGTTTAAGCCTTCAGGCGGCATGCATGTGTTCCTCGGCGACTTTACCGGCCACGGTTTGCCCGCCGCAATTGGCGCTATGCCTTTGGCGGAGGTGTTTTATGGCATGACCGCCAAGGGCTACTCAATGGCGGAAATTCTCCGCGAGATGAACTCTAAACTTAAGCGGATCTTGCCTGTTGGGGTGTTTTGCTGCGCCACCTTACTCAACGTGAGTTTCCATCGGCGGGTGGTTGAAGTTTGGAATGGCGGTTTGCCGGATGGTTATTTGTACCGCACCGCCACGGGCGAGCGAGTGCCGCTGATCTCCCGGCACTTACCGCTAGGAGTGCGCGACGCCGCAACCTTTGATGATCGATACGAAATCTATCCGTTGGAGTTAGGCGATCGGTTGTTCTTGCTCTCTGACGGCGTGCTGGAAGGTTGTAACAGTGCCGGGCAACTCTTCGGTGAGGAGCGCTTGCTGGCGGTATTTGCACAGAATCGTCAAGCCGATCAACTGTTTGCCGAGATTCAACTGGCGATCAGCGAGTTTTGTGGTGCAGCCCAAGACGACGTCAGTATGGTCGAGGTGACCTTGGTCGATGAGGCTGCGCTGAACCGGCCGGCACTGACATTCAGTGATTGCGGGCAGTTTAGTCCGCTGGATTGGTCGGCCAGTTTTGAGTTCCGCGCGCAGACTTTGCGTCATTTCAATCCGTTGCCGTTTTTATTGCAGCAACTGCTCGAGGTGCAAGAGCTGCGTAGCCAGGCTGGAGCGCTCTATACCGTGCTGGCTGAGCTGTACTCGAATGCGTTAGAGCATGGCGTGCTGGGCTTGGACTCGGGGCTTAAGTGCGATGCGCAGGGTTTTAGCCGTTATTACCGCGAGCGTAATGAGCAGCTGATCAATCTAGAGCAAGGCTTTGTGCGTTTTCATCTACAGTTAAGCCCAGAGGCCGGTGGCGGACGACTGACCCTGCGGGTTGAAGACAGTGGCGCAGGCTTCGACCCGCAAGCGGTGCCTGCGCCGCAAGGCGGTGGCGTGGTTCTTTGTGGTCGAGGCATGGCGTTGGTGCGGCAGCTAACCGATAACTGTCGTTATTCGGCCGATGGGCGCAGTGTCAGCGTGGATTTCGTCTGGACGGCGGCAGGGTGATCGACATGCGGCTTAAAGGAGCGCGCTAGGTGGCGGATATTCATCTCGATAATGCGGTGTTAGAGACCTTGCGCGACGTCATGGAGGACGAATACTCGCTGCTGCTCGAGACTTTTTTACTCGACTCCGAAGAGCGCTTACGCCTGCTGCTGGAAACCTCGCTAAGTGGCGATGCGCAAGCCATGCGCTTGGCGGCCCATAGTTTTAAGGGCAGTTGCAGCAATATGGGTGCGCTGCTGTTGGCTAGCCTGTGTAAAGAGCTGGAAGAACTGGCGCGCCGCGAGCGCTTGGAGGCCACGGCCGAGCTGCTCGAACAAGTGCAACGCGAGTTTGCGATTGTGCGCATCCTATTTAAAGCTGAGTTACAGCGCCATCGCTGAGCGGTAATTGAACGCTCGCGCTGAGTTGGCCTCAGCCTTGCATTGCCTCCTGCACGACCCACCCACGCGGCCATCAATGGCCGTTATGGAGAGTGCCATGTCCGTTGTTCCCGATCTGTTGCTGCAACCTGCAGCTAAAAGTAAAGCCCGCGCGGCCCCTATCAAGTCCCCGGCTGCCGCGCCGCAGGCTAGCCAGCGCAAGTCCGAATTTGCCCAGGTGTACGCTCGTCAACGGCAAGACAAGGTCGCCGAGCGTGCCGAGCCCGTGGCTAAACCGGTGCGGGATAAATCGGCAGCTGTGAGTGTGACTAAGGTGGATGACGCAGCTCCTGCGGTGGGCGCTGAAGCAGTTGCCGCAAGCGGCAAAGCCTTGCCGGCGAGCGCGACCGTCGCTGCCAGTGCAGGCAGCGCCGAGGTTGCTACGGCGATAGCGGACGAAGAGGCGCCGCCGCAAGCGCAACTCGACCCGTTGATGATGTTGGCGCTTACTGGCCAGTTGCCGGCTGAGACCAGCGTTACGTCTGGCGCGTTGAGCGGTACAGCGGTGAGCGAGCAAGCTGCAGACGAGCTTGCCGGGCAAAGTAGCCTGACGCCGGCGGTTGCTGGTGCTGCGGCAGCTATTAGTGCTGGCGCGGCGGCAATGACCGATGCCAGTCATGACGCGACCTTGGATACCCTGACCAGTGCTGCCGGGGTGCAGCTGGTCGTCGATCTTGCCGCTAAGGCTCAGCTTGCAGCTCAGGCGACTCAGCAAGGTGCCGCGGGCCAAGGTGCAACTAATGCTGCGCAAGACTTTGCCGGTGCCTTGGCCGGCGCTACCCAGCAATTGCAGTCAAGCGCCGAAGGTAAACTGGGTGATGCGGCCTTGGCGGCGCTTAAAGAATTGGGCGTGGAGGGGGCGGAGGGGCTTAAGGATGCTTCGCCTGAACTGCGTAGCGAGAACCTGAACGGCCGGCTCAGCGCTCTAAGTCAAGCGGTTAGCCAGCAAACCCCGGCGGCCAGCCGCTTAAGTTTATTGCCGGGGCAGCCGTTGGCGCTGCAACAGGGTGGGTGGAGTGAGGCGGTGGTAGATAAGGTCATGTGGTTATCGAGCCAGAACTTAAAATCTGCCGAAATTCAACTGGAGCCTGCCGACTTGGGCCGCTTGGAAGTGCGGGTCGATATGACTAAAGATCAAACCCAGGTGACCTTTGCCAGTCCGCATGCCGGTGTGCGTGAGACCCTTGAAGGGCAGATGCAGCGGCTGCGTGATCTATTCACCGCGCAGGGTATGAACTTGGCTGATGTGAATGTTTCTGATCGGTCGTTGAGCCGTGGTTGGCAAGGTCAGGAACAGAGTAGTGGTGGTAACGGTGCGCATCGAGGTGGCCGGTCAGATGGCGGGTTGGGCGCTGGCGATGAGCAACAGGTTATGGCGGTCACCGAGTTGCGCGGTAAAAGTGCGTTAAGTCCGCGTGGTTTGGTGGATTACTATGCCTGAGTAATGGCGGGTCTTGATCTACGCTTAAGTACGCCCGGGTAACCGGGCGTTCGCGTTTTTGGGTGACAGTGGTGGGGCTTACTGGTATATCCGCTGCGCGAGTTAAACAATGCAAGCCTAAGTCGGTTTCTTACCAAACTGGCATAACACTTGCTCCTAACCCTTTGAACGCTGACATAAATCGATCAGTGACGGATTATTGGCATGGCTAAGAAAGAAGAGAAAGCACCCGCTGCGGCCGATGCCGAAGGCAAGCCCGCCGGGAAAAGTAAGCTCAAGCTGATTATTTTAATTGTGGTTGGCTTGCTGGTGGTGATTGGCTTGTCGGTTGGCGGCGCCGTGTTCTTTCTGAAAAAGAATGACAAGAAAGATGAGGCCAAGGGCGAGGAGCATGCGGCGGCCGCCGAAGGCGAAGCCAAGCCCGGCAAACAGGTAGCGATCTACGAGGTGCTAGCCCCGGCGTTTGTGGTCAATTTTAACTACAAAGGCCGGCAGCGTTATATGCAGGTTAGTGTGGCCCTGATGGGGCGCGATCAAGCCGAACTGGACGCGCTGAAAGAGCACATGCCGGTGCTGCGTAATAATCTAGTCATGCTGTTTTCTGGGCAAGATTTTGAGGCTTTGGCCACGCCGGTGGGTAAAGAAATGCTCCGTCAACAAACCACCGCCAGCGTGCAA
Organism: Pseudomonas sp.; assembly: GCA_044354115.1. Lineage (GTDB taxonomy): Bacteria > Pseudomonadota > Gammaproteobacteria > Pseudomonadales > Pseudomonadaceae > Aquipseudomonas. The sequence continues at coordinate 33,880 of JBILAR010000024.1, forward strand.
GCCTTGGCGCAGAAGGAGACTGGTAAATTGGCGGTCGAACAAGTTTTGTTTACCAATATCGTATTGCAGTAGGAGCATGCACTAATGGCTGTGCAAGACCTGCTCTCACAAGACGAAATTGATGCCCTGCTGCACGGCGTCGATGACGGTGACGTTGAGACTGAAGAAGCCGCTGAGCCCGGCACGGCCAAAACTTACGACTTATCCAGTCAGGACCGGATTGTTCGCGGTCGTATGCCGACGCTGGAGATGATTAACGAGCGTTTTGCCCGTTACACCCGCGTGAGTATGTTTAACCTGTTACGGCGTTCGGCTGACGTCGCCGTGGGTGGCGTGCAGGTGATGAAGTTTGGTGAGTACGTGCACTCGTTGTATGTGCCGACCAGCCTTAATCTGGTCAAGATGAAACCATTGCGTGGCACCGGCTTGTTTATTTTGGATGCCAAATTGGTGTTCAAATTGGTGGATAACTTCTTTGGTGGCGATGGCCGGCACGCCAAGATCGAGGGCCGCGAGTTCACCCCCACCGAGTTGCGGGTGGTGCGCATGGTCATCGATCAGGCCTTTATCGACCTTAAAGAAGCCTGGCATGCGGTGCTGGACATTAACTTTGAGTACATCAGTTCAGAGGTTAACCCGGCCTTGGCCAATATCGTCAGCCCGAGTGAAGTGGTGGTGGTATCCACCTTTCATATCGAACTCGACGGCGGCGGCGGCGACCTGCACGTGACCATGCCGTACTCGATGATCGAGCCGATTCGCGACATGCTCGACGCCGGTTTTCAGTCTGATGTCGATGATCAAGATGAGCGCTGGGTGAATGCCCTGCGTGAAGACATTCTCGATGTCAGCGTGCCGCTCGGCGCAACCGTGGCGACGCGTCAGTTACGCTTGCGCGACATTTTAAATATGCAGCCTGGGGATGTCATTCCCGTCGACTTACCGGATCAGGTTTTGCTGCGTGCCAATGGGGTCCCGGCGTTCACCGTTAAGCTCGGCGCGCACAAAGGCAAATTGGCATTTCAGGTACTCGACCCGGTCGCGCGTTCGCGTTAGCGGGCGGCTTAATTCACATTTATAGCTCGCCGAGGACAACCGATGGCAGACGAAGAAGAAACCACCTCCCCCGAAGAACAGGCGTTAGCCGATGAATGGGCTGCTGCACTGTCCGAGGCGGGTGATAACGATCAGGACGACATCGACGCGATGATGGCCAGTGCGGCGGCGGCAGAGCCGGCGGCACCGCGGGCGAAGATGGAAGAGTTTGGTAGCGTGCCGCGTTCCAGTACGCCAGTGAGCTTGGATGGACCGAA
>JBILAR010000096.1:0-13321 GCA_044354115.1 Pseudomonas sp.
CCAATCATTACTGGGAGTTGGTCGCTAAGTTGAGCTGGGTGTTGGCTGCCGGCTTGCTGTTGGTGTTGCCGGCGATTACCGCGTTACTGGTGGTGAACTTGGCGTTTGGCCTGATGACCCGCGCTGCGCCGCAACTAAATATCATCTCCATCGGCTTTCCGCTGACCTTGGTGATTGGTTTGGTGATCTTCTGGTTGGGTCTTTCCGACTTTCTTGCCCAGTACCAGTTGCTGGCCAGCGAAGCCCTGCAGTGGCTACGCGAACTGGCGCAGGCGCGCTAGGAGAGCTGCATGGCAGAAAGTGAAAGCGGTGCCGACAAAAGCGAAGACCCCACCAGTAAGCGGCTCGAAGAGTCGCGCAAAAAGGGTCAGGTAGCGCGCTCGCGCGAACTTAATACCGTGGTGGTGACCATGGCCGGGATCGCGGGATTGTTGATTTACGGCGGCGACTTCGGTTTGGCGTTGTTGCAGTTGATGCGCGGCAACTTTGCCTTGCCGCGTGAGGTGCTACTCAATGACGGCTCCATGGCCCTGTACCTACTGGCGTCGGGTAAGTTGGTGCTGGAGGCGTTTCTGCCCTTGTTGATTATTTTACTGATCGCCGCCGTGCTCGGGCCGATCAGCTTGGGTGGCTGGTTGTTCTCGATGGAGTCGTTAGCCCCCAAGGCTAGCCGGATGAACCCGGCGGCCGGGCTTACACGCATGTTCTCCACCCATGCCGTGGTCGAATTGCTCAAGGCCATCGGTAAGTTCACGGTGATTTTACTGGTGGCGTTGGCGGTGCTCTCGGCCGATCAGCAGGATTTGCTCGCCATTGCTTATGAGCCATTGCCCACGGCGATTATTCACAGTGCCAGCATCGTTGGCTGGAGCATGCTGTGGATGGCTTGTGGGCTGATCTTGATTGCCGCCGTGGATGTGCCGTTTCAGCTCTGGGATCACAAGCAAAAACTGATGATGACCAAGCAAGAAGTGTTCGACGAGTACAAAGACAGTGAGGGAAAGCCTGAAGTTAAGTCGCGGATTCGTCAATTGCAGCGACAAATGGCTGAGCGGCGGATGATGGCGGCCGTGCCCCAGGCGGACGTGGTGATTACCAACCCGACGCACTTTGCCGTGGCGCTCAAATATGATCCTGCGCAGGGTGCGGCCCCTGTGCTGCTGGCCAAAGGCAGCGATTTTACCGCGCTGAAAATTCGCGAAATTGCCCAGCAGCATAAAGTCATGCTGCTCGAATCGCCGGGGCTGGCGCGGGCGGTGTACTTCTCCACCGAGCTCGATCAGCAAATCCCGGCTGGCTTGTATTTAGCCGTGGCGCAGGTGCTGGCGTATGTCTATCAGCTCAAGCAGTTCAAGTCCGGCAAGGGCAAGCGCCCGGCACCGCTGCCCGATTTGCCCATTCCGCCGGACCTGCGCCGCGATGCCGAGGGTGGTTTATAAGCCGCCATCGGTGCTTGTGAACCCTGTCTAGCGCTGGGTTACGCGGCGTTTGGGTCGCGGGTGACCGTTAAAAATCTCGGCCTCGCCGCTAACCCAGCCTAGGTTTTTTCTTTATCGCTCAATCGCTTGGCCAAGTTGGACGGGTTCTTGCACTAGCAGATTCAAAGGCGCTTTGAGCGTCAAAAGATTGAATCGGCTGGAGTGGCAACGTGGCAGTAGATCGCACCCTAATGATCGGCAATGCGCGCAGCAACCTTGCGGGCTTGCGCCATGGCAATTTGGGCATTCCATTGATGTTGTTGCTCATGCTCGGCATGGTCATGTTGCCGATTCCGCCGTTTCTGCTCGACGTGCTCTTCACCTTCAGTATCGCCCTGTCGATCGTGGTCTTGTTGGTGGTTATTTATGCCCTAAGACCCTTGGATTTTGCTGCTTTCCCGACCATTTTGCTGGCGGCCACTTTGCTGCGTCTGGCGCTAAACGTGGCCTCCACGCGGGTGGTGTTGCTCCACGGTCATGACGGTCATGAGGCCGCTGGTAAGGTGATTCAGGCCTTTGGCGAGGTGGTGATCGGCGGCAATTATGTGGTCGGTATCGTGGTGTTTGCGATCTTGATAATCATCAATTTCGTGGTGGTCACCAAGGGTGCCGGGCGGATTTCCGAGGTCAGCGCACGCTTCACCCTGGATGCCATGCCGGGCAAGCAAATGGCCATTGATGCGGACTTGAACGCCGGCTTGATCGAGCAGGCGGAAGCCAAGAAACGTCGTGCGGAAGTCTCGCAAGAGGAGGATGTTTACGGTTCGATGGACGGTGCCAGTAAGTTCGTGCGCGGCGATGCGGTGGCCGGCTTGCTGATTCTGTTTATCAACCTGATTGGTGGTATTTCCATCGGCGTATTTCAGCATGACTTAGCCTTTGCTGACGCGAGCAAAATTTATACCCTGCTGACCATCGGTGATGGTTTGGTGGCGCAAATTCCATCGCTGTTGCTGTCGACTGCCGCTGCGATCATGGTCACCAGAACCTCGAGTTCGGAGGAGATGGGTACTCAGGTTAGTCGCCAGATGTTTGCCTCGCCCAAGGCGCTGGCGGTGGCTGCGGCAATTATGATCGCCATGGGCTTGGTGCCCGGCATGCCCCATGTATCCTTCATTGGCTTGGGGCTGATCGCCGCAGGCGGAGCCTACTGGATTGCCAACAAGCAGCGCCAAGTCAAAGAAGATGCGGTGCAGGAGGTGCAGCGTCAGCAAGAGTTGCTGCCGGCGGCGCGAGCCCAAGAAACCAAAGAGCTGGGCTGGGAAGATGTCACCCCGGTGGACATGGTCGGCCTTGAGGTGGGTTATCGGCTGATTCCGCTGGTCGATCGCGCGCAGGGTGGTCAGTTGCTGGCGCGGATCAAGGGCGTGCGCAAGAAGCTCTCGCAAGAGATGGGTTTTTTGATGCCCTCGGTGCATATCCGCGACAATCTCGACCTGCTGCCCAATGCCTACCGTTTGACCTTGATGGGCGTTAGCGTCGCCGAGGCCGAGGTGTATCCGGATCGTGAGTTGGCGATTAACCCAGGGCAGGTATTTGGCCCGCTGAATGGCATCGCCGCCAAGGATCCGGCGTTTGGTTTGGAGGCCGTGTGGATCGATGCGAACCAGCGCGATCAGGCGCAGTCGCTCGGCTACACCGTGGTGGATGCCAGCACCGTGGTGGCCACCCATCTTAATCAAGTGCTGCACAAGCATGCCCATGAGCTGCTCGGCCACGAGGAAGTACAGCAGTTGCTGCAGTTGCTGGCCAAGAGTTCACCGAAGCTGGCCGAAGAGTTGGTGCCGGGCACCGTATCGCTGTCGACCTTGCTGAAAGTGTTGCAGGCGCTGCTGCAAGAGCAGGTGCCGGTGCGCGACATTCGCACCATCGCCGAGACCATCGCCAATGTCGCCAGCAAGAGTCAAGATCCCGCCGCCATGGTAGTGGCCGTGCGCGTGGCGCTGGCTCGGGCAATCGTGCAAAGCGTGGTGGGACTAGAGCCGGAGCTGCCGGTGATCACCCTTGAGCCAAGGTTGGAACAGATATTGCTCAACAGTATGCAGAAGGCTGGGCAAGGCTCCGAAGAAGGCATTCTTTTGGAGCCGGGCATGGCTGAGAAGTTACAACGTTCCTTGGTGGATGCAGCGCAGCGTCAGGAGATGCTCGGCAAACCAGCGATTTTGCTGGTGGCTGGCCCGGTTCGGGCGATGCTCTCGCGCTTTGCGCGCCTCGCAGTGCCGAATATGCACGTGTTGGCCTACCAAGAAATTCCGGATAACAAGCAGGTCACCATCGTTGCGACGGTGGGGCAAAACTGAGGTCTTAGGCCATGCAAGTCAAACGCTTTTTTGCCGCCGATATGCGTCAAGCCATGAAGTTGGTCCGTGATGAACTGGGCGCTGACGCCTCGATCATTGCGAATCGCCGCGTTGCCGGTGGGGTTGAACTGACCGCCGCGCTGGACTATCAGATCCCTGCCGCGCCCAGCCGTCAGCCCAATCTTGAGTTGGAGACTGAGCTGCGTAAGACCCAAGCGCGCATAGCCTCGGCGCAAACCGAGCTGAATAGCCGGGTACAGGCCGATGCGGGCAAAGACGGCCAGTTGTTCGCCGCGCCAGCCAAAGCCCCAGTGGCGCGCTCTGCGGCGCCTGCGCGTGCAGTAACGGCGCCTGTCGCTGGCTTGCCGGCGGGCGATCAGCGGGTGCTGGAGGCCATGCGCTTTGAGTTGCACGGCTTGCGTGAATTGATCGAGGTGCAGTTAGGCTCGATCGCTTGGGGGCAGTTGCAAACGCGCAAGCCTCAGCAAGCTAACCTATGGCGGCGGTTGCAGCGCATGGGCATAGCGGCTGAGCTGGCCCGCGCGTTGCTGGAGAAAGTCGCCACTATCACTGAGCCGCGCCAAGCCTGGCGGATGCTTTTGGCGCACTTGGCCCATGCGATTAGAACTGCGCCGGTTGAACCCTTGGAAGAGGGCGGGGTGATTGCCTTGGTCGGCCCGGCCGGCATGGGTAAAACCACCACCTTGGCCAAGTTGGCCGCCCGTTACGTACTCAAGTACGGCGCGCAAAATATCGCCTTGGTGAGCATGGATAGCTATCGCATTGGCGCCCAAGAGCAGCTGAAAACCCTCGGCCGGATTCTTAATGTGTCGGTTACCCACGTCGATCCGGGTCAGTCTTTAACCCAAGCGCTGGCGCCTTTGGCACGGCGTAAAGTAGTGTTAATCGATACCGCCGGTTTGCCAGGCAATGATCCAGCGCTGCGCATGCAACTGGAAACCTTGGCTGGGCGCGGCATAAAAGCCAAAAATTATTTGGTTTTAGCCGCAACTAGTCAGAGCCAAGTGCTCAAGGCCGCCTACCATAGTTATAAGCATTGCGGTTTGACTGGCTGTATTTTAACTAAGCTAGATGAAGCAACCAGCCTTGGTGAGGTTTTAGGGCTGGCTATCAGTCAGCGCCTGCCGGTAGCCTATGTCGCTGATGGGCCTCGAATTCCTGACGATTTGCAGTCGCCACGCAGTCATCAATTGGTCAGTCGCGCGGTAAGCTTGCAAGTACCCGAAGACCCGAGCGAGGATGCCATGGCCGATATGTTCGCTGGTTTGTATCAGCAACAACCGCGGCAGGTTGGTTAAACTGCGCGGAGCACAGGATTTTACACCGCAGTACCTTGTATCTTTGGTCGCGCAGCGCTGGCCATCGATTCCAGTCCAAGCAACACAAGGTGTTAAAACAGCATGAGTAGTAAGCATCCCGTACAGGTGATTGCAGTGACCGGCGGCAAGGGCGGCGTTGGCAAGACTAATGTGTCGGTTAATTTGGCGCTGGCACTGGCCGATCTCGGCCGGCGTGTGCTGCTGATGGATGCCGACTTAGGTTTGGCTAACGTTGACGTCTTGCTCGGCTTAACCGCCAAACGCACCTTGGAAGATGTGATCGCCGGTGAGTGCGATTTACGTGACGTATTGATCCAAGGCCCTGGTGGTATTCGCATCGTGCCGGCCGCCTCGGGCGCGCAGAGCATGGTGCAATTATCGCCGATGCAGCACGCCGGTTTAATCCAAGCCTTTAGCGAGATCAGCGACAACGTTGATGTACTGATTATCGACACCGCCGCCGGCATCGGCGATGGCGTGGTGAGCTTCGTGCGCGCCGCTCAAGAAGTGATCATGGTGGTCTGCGACGAGCCGACCTCGATTACCGACGCCTACGCACTGATTAAATTACTTAATCGTGATTACGGCATGAGCCGTTTTCGAGTGCTGGCCAACATGGCGCACAGCCCGCAGGAAGGGCACAACCTGTTTGCCAAATTAACTAAAGTGACTGATCGTTTTCTCGATGTGGCGCTGCAATATGTTGGCGCTGTGCCCTACGACGAATCGGTGCGCAAAGCGGTGCAAAAGCAGCGCGCCGTGTATGAGGCGTTTCCGCGATCAAAATGTGCGCTGGCTTTTAAGGCTATCGCGCAGAAAGTCGATGCCTGGCCATTGCCGGCCAATCCACGTGGCCATCTAGAGTTTTTCGTCGAGCGTTTGGTGCAGAACTCGACGGCAGACACGGGTGTATGACAGTCGCTATGGGGCTTCGCATGTATAGCAAAGCGCAGGCACAAGACTCCCGGCATCAGCTCATCGAGCAATACGCCCCCCTGGTTAAACGTATTGCTTACCACTTGCTGGCCCGATTACCAGCTAATGTTCAAGTAGATGACTTGATCCAAGCTGGGATGATCGGTCTGCTTGAAGCCTCAACCAAGTACGATGCCAGCAAGGGCGCAAGTTTTGAAACCTACGCCGGCATTCGCATTCGTGGCGCTATGCTTGACGATGTGCGTAAAGGTGATTGGGCGCCGCGTTCGGTGCATCGCAATACCCGCATGGTCAGCGATGCGATCAGGAAAATTGAAGCGCGAGTGGGGCGAGACGCTAAAGATCAAGAGGTTGCGGCCGAATTAGAATTAAGTCTCGAGGATTACTACAGCATTCTCAGCGATACTCTAGGCAGCCGCCTGTTTAGCTTTGATGATCTCTTGCAGGAAAACGAGCCGGGTGGTGTGGCTGATTACACCGGTACGGCTCAGCTGGAGCCTTCGCGCGATCTGGAGGATGAGCAATTTCAGCAGGCGTTGGCCGATGCCATCGCTAACTTGCCGGAACGTGAGCGTTTGGTCTTGTCGTTGTACTACGATGAAGGACTCAACCTTAAAGAGATTGGTGAGGTGCTAGGGGTTAGCGAGTCACGGGTCAGTCAGCTGCACAGTCAGTGCGCCGCGCGGTTGCGGTCACGCTTAGCAGAGTGGCGTGAGCACTGAGTCAGCGCATTGAGCAAAGTACGCTGGGCAATAGAACAAATTCACGTTTTAACGGCATGGGCAAATTTTGCACATGCTTAGGACTGTACGGAGGTCGATTTGGACAAGAACATGAAAATCCTCATCGTCGATGACTTTTCGACAATGCGGCGAATCATCAAGAACCTCTTGCGTGACTTGGGATTTACCAACACCGCTGAGGCTGATGATGGCGTCACTGCACTGCCGATGCTGCAAAGCGGCAGCTTTGACTTTCTGGTAACCGACTGGAACATGCCCGGGATGACCGGTATCGACCTGTTGCGTGCCGTGCGCGCTGATGAGCGGCTGAAGCAGCTGCCGGTGTTGATGGTGACGGCTGAAGCCAAGCGCGATCAGATTATCGAAGCGGCGCAAGCAGGCGTGAATGGCTATGTAGTTAAGCCGTTTACCGCGCAAGTGCTGAAAGAGAAGATCGATAAGATCTTTGAGCGGGTTAACGGCTAATGGCAGTCGCGAGGGCGCTATGGAGCATAAAGAGCCGCAAATGACTGACCTTGAGTCGAGTCTGAAAAGCCACGCACGCTCGCTGATGGAAAGCCTTGAGCGCGGTAATTTCAGTGATGCCATTGAAGTCATTCATGATTTAAATAAGGCCCGTGATCAAGGTCTCTACCATGAGGTTGGCAAGCTAACCCGTGAACTGCACAACTCCATTGTTAATTTTCAGGTTGATCTCAGTGGCTCTCACGCCGCTGAAGTCTCAGAAATAAGCGATGCCAGTGAACGGCTCAACTATGTTGTGCGCATGACCGAGAAAGCGGCCAATCGCACCATGGACTTGGTCGAAGAAAGCACACCGCTAGTCAATGAGATTGGCTCGGAGTCGCGCGCCTTGAGTGTCGACTGGGCGCGCTTTATGCGTCGCGAAGTGGGTGCCGATGAGTTTCGTGAGTTGGCCAAACGGATTGAATCTTTTCTCGAACAAAGTGATCGCGACAGTAGCAAATTGTCGGGTCACTTGAACGATATTTTGCTGGCGCAAGACTTCCAAGACTTAACCGGGCAGGTGATCAAACGGGTGACTGCGATGGTCACTGAGGTCGAGAGTAACTTGCTGAAGTTGGTCTGTATGGCGTCGCAAATCGACCGCTATACCGGCATTAAGCACGACCACGATGAGTTGCGTGCTGAACAAAAACAACAAAAAGAGCCATCCAAGGGTGAAGGTCCGCAGATTCATGCCGATACACGTGAAGACGTTGTATCCGGTCAGGTCGATGTCGACGATCTGCTATCCAGTCTTGGTTTTTAGGGAGCACGCGAATGAGCTTCGGCGCCGATGAAGAAATTCTCCAGGACTTCCTGGTAGAGGCCGGCGAGATTCTTGAACTGTTGTCCGAACAGTTGGTTGAGCTTGAAAATCGCCCGGACGATATGAATTTGCTCAATGCCATTTTCCGTGGTTTCCACACGGTCAAAGGCGGAGCCGGTTTCCTCCAGCTGGATGCGCTGGTGGAGTGCTGCCATATCGCAGAAAACGTGTTCGATATTCTGCGTAAAGGTGCACGTCGGGTTGATTCCGAACTCATGGACGTGGTGCTAGAAACACTCGATGCGGTTAACTCGATGTTTGCCCAGGTGCGTGAACGTAGCGAAGTGACGCATGCCACGCCTGAGCTGTTAGCAGCCCTGGCGCGTTTGGCTGAACCTGGTGGTGCGCCCGCACCCGTGGCAGTTGTCGCGCCAGCAGCGGTTGAGCCCGAGGTTGAGTACCAAGAAACGCCCAATGCTAGTGATAGCAGCGACATTACCGACAGTGAATTTGAGCAACTGCTGGACGCTTTAGCACAGCCCGCGTCTGTGCCGGCTGAGCCTGTGGCTGTTGAATCCGTCGCGGCCGCATCGTCAGATGCCATCACCGATGACGAGTTTGAATCGCTGCTCGACCAATTACATGGCAAGGGTCAGTTTGCTGCACCTGAGTCTGCCCCTGAGCCAGCGGCGCCAGCGCCTGTGAGCGCCACGCCGGCAGGTGAAATCACCGATGACGAGTTCGAGGCATTACTCGATCAATTGCACGGTAAGGGCAAGTTCGAAGCACCGGCGGACACCGCGAGCAATGCCTCGTCAGAGTCTGTTGGCAGCACTACTGCTGCCGCTGGCGAAAACATCACTGACGATGAGTTCGAGGCCTTGCTTGATCAGTTACATGGTAAGGGAAAATTTGTTGAACCGGCGGCCAGTGCGCCAGTGCCTGCACCTGTAGTCGCGGCCAAACCCGCGCCCGCACCTGCACCGAAGCCCGTTGCGGCGAGTAAGCCTGTTGAGCGCGCTGCGGAGCCTGAACCGGCTGCTGTTAGAGCCGAACCGGTGAGAGCTGCGGCTGCACCTGCAGCGGGCGAAAAGCCTGCGGCCAGTGAGGCCGAAACCACGGTGCGAGTCGACACCGCGCGGTTGGATGAAATCATGAACATGGTCGGCGAGTTGGTGCTGGTGCGTAACCGCTTGGTGCGGCTTGGCTCCAACAGTAACGATGAAGCCATGGCCAAGGCGGTTTCTAACCTCGATGTGGTTACGGCTGACTTACAAACTGCGGTGATGAAAACCCGCATGCAGCCGATCAAGAAAGTGTTTGGCCGTTTCCCGCGTTTGGTTCGCGATCTGGCCCGCAACCTGAAAAAAGAAATCAACTTGGAATTGGTCGGTGAAGAAACCGACCTCGATAAAAACTTGGTCGAGGCGCTGGCCGATCCCTTGGTGCACTTGGTGCGCAACTCGGTTGACCATGGCATCGAATTGCCCGATCAGCGCGAGGCCAACGGCAAGAGTCGTGGCGGAAAAATTATTTTGGCGGCGCAACAAGAGGGTGATCATATCCTCTTGTCGATTACCGATGACGGTAACGGTATGGACCCGGATGTTCTAAGGGCCAAGGCGGTGGAAAAAGGCGTGATGGATAAGGACGCCGCCGATCGTTTGAGTGAGGCCGAGTGTTTTAATCTGATTTTTGCCCCTGGATTTTCCACCAAGGCCGAGATTACCGATGTGTCGGGTCGTGGCGTTGGTATGGATGTGGTGAAAACCAAGATATCCCAGCTCAACGGCATCATTAACATCTACTCAACCAAGGGCCAGGGCACAAAGATCGTCATTAAGGTGCCGCTAACCTTGGCGATTATGCCGACCTTGATGGTGATGCTGGGCAACCAGGCCTTCGCTTTTCCGCTGGTCAATGTTAACGAGATTTTCCACCTCGACTTGACCCGCACCAATGTGGTCGATGGCCAAGAAGTGGTGATTGTCCGCGACAAGGCTTTGCCGCTTTTCTATCTCAAGCGCTGGCTGGTAAACGGTGCCTCCTGCGAAGAGCAGGGCGAAGGGCATGTGGTCATCTTGTCGGTAGGCACGCAACGGATCGGCTTTGTGGTTGATCAGTTAGTCGGCCAGGAGGAGGTGGTGATCAAGCCTCTTGGTAAGATGCTGCAAGGCACTCCAGGGATGTCCGGCGCAACCATCACCGGCGATGGCCGTATTGCATTAATTCTTGATGTGCCAAGCATGCTCAAACGCTACGCCCGCCGAGGCTGATGAGCCGGGGCGGCTGCGGCGGCCCTAGTCATTGTGCAAGGCATGGGTAGCAGCAGGTTGCTGTACAGCAGGCAGTGAGCAGATTTTTAGGAGTAGGTATGGCAGTTAAGGTCTTGGTGGTGGATGACTCAGGTTTCTTTCGTCGCCGCGTTTCGGAGATTCTTTCTGCGGATCCTAATATTCAGGTCATAGGCACGGCCACTAACGGCCGTGAGGCCATTGATCAGGCTATAGCGCTCAAGCCTGATGTGATTACCATGGACTATGAAATGCCGATGATGGATGGCATCACGGCGGTGCGTAATATCATGCAGCGCTGTCCAACTCCGGTGTTGATGTTTTCTTCGCTGACCCATGAGGGCGCGCGCGTCACCTTGGATGCACTGGATGCCGGTGCGGTGGATTTTTTGCCGAAAAATTTCGAAGACATTTCGCGTAACCCGGAAAAGGTTAAGCAAATGCTCTGCGAAAAAGTCCACAGCATTGCCCGCAGTAATAGACGCTATAGCAGCCCAGCGCCGGCACCGACGCAAACAGCCAGTTCGCCCAGTCATGCGCCACATGCCGGCAGTGCTACTGCCGCGCCGCGTCCGCTTATGCCCGCCGCCCCTGCCGCAAGTGCTGCGCCAGTCAAACGCAAAGCCTATAGATTGGTCGCCATTGGCACTTCAACGGGTGGGCCCGTGGCGTTGCAGCGGGTGTTGACCCAGCTGCCGGCCAATTTTCCGGCGCCCATCGTATTGATCCAGCATATGCCGGCGGCTTTTACTAAGGCGTTTGCCGAGCGCTTGGACAAACTTTGCCGGATCTCGGTTAAAGAAGCTGAAGATGGCGATTTACTCCGTCCGGGCTTAGCCCTGCTGGCCCCTGGCGGTAAGCAGATGATGATTGATCAACGCGGCGCGGTAAAAATATTGCCGGGCGATGAGCGCTTAAATTACAAACCTTGCGTGGATATCACCTTCGGTTCGGCGGCCAAGTCGTTCAACGACAAGGTGCTGGCACTGGTGCTCACCGGCATGGGTGCGGATGGCCGTGAGGGTGCGCGTCTGCTTAAGCAATGCGGCAGTCAGGTGTGGGCGCAGGACGAAGCCAGTTGTGTGATTTACGGCATGCCCATGGCGGTGGTTAAAGCTGACTTGGCCGATGCGGTCTATAGCCTGGATGATATCGGCAAGCATTTGGCTGAGGCCTGTATCTGATGGATGTACTCAGTCTCATCGGTATTGTTTTAGCCTTTGTCGCCATCCTCGGTGGTAACTATTTGGAAGGCGGGCATGTCGGTGCTTTGGTTAATGGCCCGGCAGCATTGATCGTTATTGGTGGCACCTTGGGCGCGGCATTTTTGCAGGCTCCGGTGCATGTGCTTAAACGTTCCGGGGTGGTCATACGTTGGATTTTTCTGCCGCCTAAAATTGATTTACCGGCTGGCATTGCACGGGTGGTGAGTTGGAGCATGACCGCGCGCAAAGAAGGCTTGCTGGGGTTGGAGTCGGTGGCCGACTTAGAGCGTGACGACTACGCCCGTAAAGGTTTGCAGTTGCTGGTTGACGGCGCTGAACCTGAGGCCATTCGGAGCATTTTAGAGGTTGATCTATACAACCAAGAAGGCCGCGATATTCAGGCCGCTAAGGTATTTGAGAGCATGGGTGGCTACGCCCCGACTATCGGTATTATTGGTGCGGTCATGGGTTTGATTCATGTTATGGGTAACTTAGCTGATCCCAGTAAACTCGGTAGCGGGATCGCCGTGGCATTTGTCGCAACTATTTACGGGGTTGGTTTTGCCAACCTGTTGTTGCTGCCGATTGCCTCCAAAATCAAGGCGGTGGCGCTGCGTCAATCGCGCTATCGGGAAATGCTTTTAGAAGGCATTTTATCCATCGCCGAAGGTGAGAATCCGCGCTCGATCGAATTAAAACTGCAAGGTTTTATGGATTAATCATGGCTCGTCGGCGGCACCAAGAAGAGCATGAAAATCACGAGCGTTGGCTGGTGTCCTACGCTGACTTCATTACCTTATTGTTCGCGTTTTTTGTGGTGATGTACTCCATCTCTTCGATTAATGAAGGTAAGTATCGAATTCTTTCCGACAGCCTCGAGGGCGTATTTAATCAGCCCGATCGCTCAATCAAACCGGTACCTGTCGGCGAAGAACGTCCGCGTACCACTGAGCCGGACATCGCTACGGTAGCCGAGAGCGCGCGCAGTGAGACCGCGCCAGACCCGCTGCAGGACATTGCCCAAGGCATGCGCGCGGCCTTTGGCGAGATGATCATGAAAGATCAAATGACCGTGCGCGGTAATGAGTTGTGGATTGAGATCGAGCTTAATTCCAGCTTGTTGTTTACCAGTGGCGATGCGCTGCCAACTGATATGGCCTTCACCATCATCGAGAAAGTTGCCAAGATTCTGGCGCCTTACGAAAACCCTATTCATATCGAAGGCTTTACCGACAATCTGCCGATTAATACCGCGCAGTTCCCCAGTAACTGGGAGCTGTCGACGGCTCGCGCTGCCAGTATTGTGCGTATGTTGGCCATGGATGGAGTTAATCCCGGGCGCTTGGCGGCGGTGGGTTACGGTGAGTTTCAGCCGATTGCCGATAATGCTTTGGCCGAAGGGCGGGCGCGTAATAGGCGCGTGGTGTTAGTGGTTTCGCGTAACCTTGAGGTGCGGCGCAGTGTCAGTGGTGTCGGCAGTGCCAATGCGCGCCCGGATAGCGCTTTACAGCGCGCTGGCACGCAACCTGCAGCAGCGCCTGCAACTACGCCGCCGAATACCGGCGCCGTCAATTCCCAGTCGCCAGCCCCCGAGGGCGGCGCCAGTTCTCGGTAAGCAAGTGGTCGCGCCGGGAGGATAAAAATAATGAGAGTTTGGGCAGTCGCCAATCAAAAAGGTGGAGTCGGTAAAACCACCACATCCATAGCCCTCGCAGGCTTGCTGGCCGATGCTGGCAAGCGCGTGGTGATGGT
>JBILAR010000054.1:0-22682 GCA_044354115.1 Pseudomonas sp.
CAATAGCAGGACTCTAGGCGTTTCAGTTGCTTGTCGAAGTCCATCCCGCCGACAAACGACATCACATTCAGGCCGGTGTACTTGGTCAGGTTGGCGGCGTCGCTGGCGATCTGCACCACCAGTTCGCGGGTCGGGGCGATAATCAGCGCGCGCGGCTCACCCATGTAGCGCTCTTTCGGCGGCGGGGTATTCAGCAGTTGGGTGATGATCGAGACTAGGAACGCCGCAGTCTTACCCGTGCCGGTTTGCGCCCGGCCGATGGCGTCTTTGCCGGCCAAGGTAAACCCCAGCACCTGCGCTTGAATCGGTGTGCAATAAGGAAAACCGAGGTCTTGGATGGCGTGCATCAACTCAGGTGCCAGTTTGAAATCGTGAAAGCGGGTTTTGCCTTCAGCCGGCTCGACCACGAAGTCTTCAAGCTTCCAGTTATCGATGACTTTTGCTGGGCGTTCACGGCGCGCTTGTGGCGCTTTTGCCACTGAGCTGGCGCCTTGCTGGGTTTGCTCGGTGCTATTGCTCGCCGCGTTGGCAGTGCTTGGCGCGCAGGCTTTAGTACTTGCGGTGCTTGGCCGGCGGGGTTGTGGCTCGCGGGCCGCAGGGGGCATCACCGTTGAGGTTGGCGCTATCGCTGCAGTTGGCTGCGGCGCCGGGTCTTTGCCAAAGATTTTCTTGAGTGCTTTGAGCAAGGTGATCTCATTAATTGATTAAGGAATGAACGCCTGCAGTGTAAAGCAAGAAGTCGGCGCGGCGTAGTGGCACGCCCGTGTCGCTGACAACGCAGTGTGTACCCGCGATTATGGACGAAGTTGCGCGTGGGGCCGTTTGATTGGTGCTTAAGCGAGGTGAGGCGGGATGGTGTGGCGGGGTGAGAAGGCGGGGCATGCAGGGGGCATTCGGCTGGTTGCCGAGCCCCGATGCTGGAGCGCTTAAGCTTGAGTCGGTGCGTCGCTGCTGTCGGCGGCGGCTTCGTTGCTGAGTTCGCCGGCCTCATCTGCAGCGGGGTCAAGCTCATCAACTGGCAATTGCTCGCCTTCTGGGTTGGCTTTGCGCAGACGTTTCTCGGCCATTTTCTCTTCTTGTTTCTTCTTCTTGGCGATTTCTTTCTGGCGTTTTTCGAACGAATAGTTGGGCTTGGCCATGTCATATCCTGCTGTGTGTATTCAAAGGTTTAAGCCTAGCCCCAGGCTGATGCTTGTGCGACTCGCCATGCAAGCAAAGTGCATGATGCTGGTCGCTGCCAGTGAGGTCTGCGTTAAAGGCGTCAGTATGCCTTGTTCTGGGCCGCGACGGATGGTCAGTTAAGCAAGTAAACCAAGGTTTTTAGCCTGTGTTCGCCGTATTTAAAGGGTGGCAGTGGTTGTTGCTTGATGCCCTCAGGGCTTGTGCTCGGCCGCGTTTAGCCACACAGGCAGTTGCGGCCCTGTTGTTTGGCTTCATAGAGCGCTCTGTCGGCGCGGGCGATGAGGTTTTCTAGGCTGTCGCGCTGGTGCAGTTGCGCTAAGCCGATCGACACCGTGACGCCGGGCAGGGCGCCTATGGGGGAGTAGAACGCCGGAATTTGTTGCAGGCTCTCACGCAGGCGCTGACCGATGCGGCGGCCCTCGTTGAGGTCAATTTCAGGTAGCAGGATGACAAACTCTTCACCGCCATAGCGGGTCATGCTGTCTTTGGGCCGCAGTTGCTCGCGTAGCGTGTGGGCCACCAAGCTCAGGGCATAGTCGCCAGCGAGGTGGCCGTGTTTATCGTTGTAGTGTTTGAAATGGTCGACATCCAGCATCAACATGCACAGTGGTTGCTGATTAAAGGCGCAGCGGGTGCTTTCGCGCTCAAAAACGTGCTCCAGCCAGCGCCGGTTGTAGCAGCCAGTCAGGCTGTCGATATTGGCGGTTTGCTCGCTGTCGAGAATGCTTTGGTTGCTTTGCCGTACGCGCAAGCAGAGCAGTTGCATAAAATTTTGCAGCAGTTGCGGTGATTGGCTGAGCAAGTTGATTAATGCTTTGCGCGGCAAGCGCAGCAGCCGTGCCTGCGTGCTGGCCAGCACATAGGCCGAAGGTGCTTGGTTGTCGATAAAACTGACTTCGCCAGCACAGTCCCCGGGCGTTAGGGTGCTGACGCAATGATTGTCGAGGGAGCCGAGATAGACCTTTAATTGACCTTCCAGGACTAAATAGAGGTATTGGTTGCGTTTGAAGGGCGACAAGAGGATTTCGCCCTCGTCGTATTCACACAGGCGAAATCCCTTTAGCAGGAGACTGAGTTTACAGTCAGCGACATTCTCAAACAGCCGCAACTGGCGCACTTGCTGCAGGTCGGGCTGCTGCTGAGTCGTTCTCATAGCGCAGTGGCGACAGGCAGACGTTTAAGATCCTTGGGCACAGCTAACTTCCCTATCGTATGGGGATATCTACGCTGACCCTAGTTGTGGATGGCTAATATGACAACTTGACGACTGCCGTGTGCCGACCAGTGGTCAATTTAGGACTCGCTAGTCACGCGGTGCTGGGTGTTAGCGCAAAATCGCCTGTAACCAAAGCCCGATATCTTGGATTTCTTCGCTGAGCACTTCGTGGCCCATTGGGTAGTCTTGCCAGGTCACCGGCACGCCTTGGCTGCTGAGAAAGTCGTGGGCGGCGCGACCCATTTCAGGCACGACCACATCATCAACGCGGCCATGTAGGCAGTACACGGGCACCTGCTGTTTGTTTGCCGGCAATTGCAGTTCCGCGCTAAAGGTCGGGGCATAGGTCGACAGTGCCAAGACGCCGCCGAGTGGGCCGTTCCAGCGTAAAAAGGCGGTGTGCAGCACCACCGCGCCGCCTTGGGAGAAACCGGCGAGGATGATCCGCGCGGGGTTTATACCGCTGTCGCGCTGCGCCTCGATCAGGCCAATGATTTGCAGGGTTGAGGCTTCCAGTTGCTCGCGGTTGATTGCTCGCGCCGTGCTCATGGCCAAGATGTCGTACCAACTGGGCATGGCGTAGCCGCCATTAATAGTTACCGCGCGGGTCGGCGCTTGCGGCAAAACAAAACGGGTGCTGGGCAACACTTGCTGCAGGGCCTCGGCCACCGGCATAAAGTCATAACGGTCGGCGCCCAGGCCGTGCAGCCAGATGACGCAGGCATCGGCGTCTTGGTTGGGTTGCAAGATGAGTGGCTGATCCATCGGTGACTCCGGTTGGCTGCGCCCTTAGCCGCGCGCGGCATTAATAGTATGAGGTTGCTTAGCCGGCAGATTGTTCAAAGCAGCCGGCGGCGCGATTTTTTTGCACCTGGCCGGCCGGGAAAATCCGCCCGCTCATGGCGATATACACGCCGTCGCTCAAACACTGCAAAGCGCCTATGGCCACCCCGAGGTTAAAGGCCGCGTCGCTGTTGCGCATGCGTGCCGGCTGCATGGCGCCGGTGAAGATAATCACCTTGCCGGTGATGTCCTGAAGCGCCTCGGCGGTTTGCGTCATGGTGTCAGTGCCGTGAATGATGACGATGTGCCGGGCCGGGCAGGCAGCAACTTTGCTACGCACTAGGGCGCGGTCGGCGTCGGTGAGTTCTAGGCTGTCTTTTTTCAGCAGGCTTTCGAGCTTAAAGGCAAAGGTCACTGCTGCTTCCCGCAGAATCTCGCCGGCCATTGGCTCGCCGATTTGAAAGTCCGACAGGGCATCGTAATAGACCTTGTCGAAGGTGCCGCCAGTGCTGAACAACTGAATATTCATGGGTGCTGTCCTGCTGCCAATAGGGTCGGCGCTTGGCCGTGGTTGGGATTATCTCTGTTAAGCTGCGCGGCGCCAAATTAGCGATGCAAAGCGATGCCAAAACTCCCCGCCATAGTCCCCGATGCATGCTGCGAGCCAGAGCCGCAGGCACCCAAGCCGTGGTTTGTGTATTTGGTCCGCGCCGCCAATGGTGCGCTCTATTGCGGGATCAGCGACGACCCGCAGCGACGTTTCGCTCAGCAT
This sequence comes from Pseudomonas sp., assembly GCA_044354115.1. Taxonomy (GTDB): domain Bacteria; phylum Pseudomonadota; class Gammaproteobacteria; order Pseudomonadales; family Pseudomonadaceae; genus Aquipseudomonas. Next base: position 3,954 of record JBILAR010000054.1, read on the forward strand.
CAACGTGGCAAGGGCGCGCGGTTTTTTTATTCAAGTCCGGCGCAGGCCTTGGTGTATGTCGAAGCCTGCGCCGACAAGGCGGCTGCGCTGCGCGAAGAGCGTGGCATCAAGCAGCTCAAGAAATCCGCCAAGGAAGCGCTGGTGGCCAGTTATGTGGTTGTTGCTACTCAGTCATTAGGCTAGATGCCGGCGCTGGACCCAGCCTCCATCCTTATCCAAGCGCTTGATGGCGAGCCATCAGCCACAACGGCTAGGCCACAGAGATGGGCACGGGTAAGCTGGGCGAAACCCAGCCAGCGGCGGAGCCCGTCATGCATGATTTAATTTTGCACCATTACCCGAACTCGCCCTTTGCGGAAAAAATCCGCCTGATACTTGGCTTTAAGCAGTTGTCTTGGCATTCGGTGTTTATTCCGCCGGTAATGCCCAAACCCGATTTAACCGCGTTAACCGGCGGCTACCGCAAAACTCCTGTGTTGCAAATTGGCGCGGATATCTACTGCGATAGCGCCCTGATTGCCCGCCGTTTGGATGCCGAAAAAGTCACCCCGGCGCTGTTGCCCGAGGGGCAGGAATTCAGCGTGGCCAGCTTTGCTCAGTGGGCTGACTCGGTGGTGTTTCAACATGCGGTGAGCTTGGTATTTCAGCCGGAATCAATTGCCGTGCGCTTTGCCGCGTTACCGCCGGAGGCGGTTAAAGGTTTTATGGCTGACCGCGCCGGGCTGTTCAGTGGCGGCACCGCCAGCCGTTTACCCTTGGAGCAGGCCAAGTTGCAATGGCCAACCTTGATGGGGCGTTTAGAGCAACAGTTGGCCCGTGAAGACGGTGACTTTCTGTTTGGCCAGGCCTCGCTGGCAGATTTCGCTATGGCCCATCCGCTGTGGTTTCTCAAGGGCACAGCGGTTACTGCACCTTTGGTGGATGCCTATCCGGCGGTCGCCGCATGGCTGGATCGCGTGCTCAGTTGCGGGCATGGCTCATCGAGCAAAATGGATTCGGTAGCCGCTATCGAAATCGCTCGCCAAGCCACCCCGGCCGCCTTGCCAGATGAGTCCTACATGCCGGTTGATGGCGTTTCGCTGGGTCAGCAGGTGGCGATTGCCGCGACCGATTACGGCGTCGATCCGGTAGTCGGTGAATTGCTGTTTGCCGGCCGTGAAGAACTGATAGTGCGCCGCGAAGACCCGCGTGCCGGGGTGGTACATGTGCACTTGCCGCGCATCGGCTTTAGCCTGACGGCGGCGTAACGGTTTCAATTGCTGTGCCACTAGGCCCGGTTCGCCGGGCCTAGTGCTGCCTGCCTGGCACAAAGATCTTGTGGTTAGTGCCGACCGTCCAATAAGGGGAAGTTGCCACTAGGCACTATTCACAGGTGCTGGTTTTCCGGCACAAACCCAAGGCGCTACGTCGGTCGGAATGTGCCCATTCAATGCGGCTGTTTAATTGTGTTTCAGCAGCGCTGGCCTAAGGTTAAAAGAGCACTAAATAGCCTTAATTCATTGGTTTTTGGAGTTTCTAATGGCCAGCAAACGAGCGGTTTCTGCTTCGTTGAGTGTGTTTTTGGCTCTCAGCGGCTATTGCTCATCAGCATTGAGCGAGGATGCCATCAGTGTTTGTGTTGATAAAGCCTATTGGTATCCCTTCACTTTTGTACAGATCAATAAGGCTGAGGGGCTGTATGTAGACATGCTCAACGAAGCCGGCAAGATCAGCGGTGACCGTTTTCGCATTAGACCTATGGATTGGACCGCTTGCCTTGAACAGGCGCGTAAAGGCGAAGTGCAGATGGTGCTAAGGGCTTCGTACGTGGAAGCACGCGCCAAGTTTCTAAGTTATCCAGCGGATGCTGACAGTGCCAGTGTTTCTGCATTTCGATTAACTCAAGCTGAATATGTTGTGGTTAACCGCAAGGATAATCCCTATGAGTTTGAAGGTAACATACTTGATTTGCCGAAGCCGGTGATGGTGCCGCAGGGCTACTCGGTTGGAGTTGACCTCAAAGCTGGTGGTCTCAATGATGTGGACAGCGCGTCAAAAGGAGACCTTGCAACTTTGCTGCGTTTGGTGACTCAGGACGACGGTAGTGTGGTCACGCTGCGCAATATGGCAGAGTTGTTAGCTGAACATCCGTCCTTCAAAGATAAGTTAAAAATACAAACTGTGCCTTTTGTCTCAAAATCGTATTTTGCGGCTTTTTCTAGTAGCAGCAACTTCCCCTTAGAAAGACAGCAGGCAATTTGGGAAGCGATAGCTCAGGTTCGCGAAAATAAAGTCTTGATGGGTAAGTTGCTGTCCCAATATAAGGGGGATGATCTTTGAATTCGCTTGGTCTTTGTGTCGTGAACGGCAGCTAGAAGCTAACTGCCGGCCTTTCTGAGCTGGCCGCGCCACTACGCGAACGATCTATTCGAACCATTCGATTTAGGCTCGGCGGGCTGGTTATAAATGCGCGCCTGCAGCAAATAGAGTTGGCGGTGGCGGACGCCGGGTATTTTTCTGGCTCGCAGTTTTCGATGGTCTATGCGGTGTTTGCGCCGATTTTTCGCTATTTCGAGGTGTTTACTAGCGTCGACGATTGTCGGTTTTTCCAAGATTTACCCAGAGTGCAGCAATGGCGCCGACTGTTGGCGCAGCGTGCCTCGGTTCAGCAGGCTGTGGCCGCCGACTACCCGCAGCGCCTAAGGGTATTTCTGCTCGCACGCGACACTGCTCTGGCCAGGCGTATGGGTGCGCTCACAGCAATAAGTTGAGCTTTACGTGCCTGCACTCAGGGTGCTGGGATTTATTTGCGCGGCGGATTACTTGGAATATTTAACGGGTGGTCGGCTGGTTAATACTCGCGACAATAAATTAAAACATCTCAAGTTCGCCACTGTCTTCGGCAATCGGCTCTAATTTGTCGAGATAGGTAGAGTCCATGATGTGCAGTATGCTTTTATCTTTGAGGATGGCGACAGTTGGGAAGAGTAGATTTAAGTTGTAGTTTTTGTTGTGTAAGTTGCTATTGGCTTTTTGCGTATTTTTTAGGTTAATGCTTTCCATGCCGATAATGTCGTCAACTAAAATGGCTAGTTGTAAGGTCATGCTGGTTTGAAAGGTAATGATATGGTGTGTATCGGTTGCTGCGGCTGGTTCTAAGCGTGCACGAATACGAAGATCTATTACCGGTAAAGTATTGCCGGCCAGTGAAGTTATGCCGATATAAATAGGGTCTTGGTTAGATACTGGGGTGATTTTTAATGTTTGGCGATAAACGTTAAGAATATCGTGGCAGTCGATGCCGATTTTGATCTTGCCGATGCTGGCGATTAAGTATTCAGTATTCATTTAAATGTCGGCCTCAGAGTGGCTCTGATGCTGTAAATGGTGTTAGCAATTTAGCACTTGTTTACTTACTGTCAAGTTTGTTGACGGGGTGGAGTGCTTGGATATTGACGGTGTTAAATGTTTTTTACCCGTGCAGCAGTGTTTTGCCATGTTGCTCAAGTTGGGCGCTCAGGCTGAGCGCTAGCAGTGAGCTATTTACTTGCCTCGCCCAACAGCGGCGGCATCGGGCAGTCGAGGGTGTCGGCCACGGCGCGCATCAGTTCGGCCTCGGCTGCGTTGATCTGGCCGTCGTGAGTGATGCAAATGACCATGGCTTTCAGCAGTCGGGGTTTTTGCAGCGGCAGCAGGCGGCTCAGGCGTATTAGCGCAGCATCTAGGGTTTTTAGCTCGCCGCTGTTGGCCGCCAAACTGACTGGCTCGAAGGGCAGGGCGGCGCAGGCCTTGGCCAGTGCTTGGGCGGCCTGCTCGGTATTGGTATGTCCGGCATGGGCCAAGGCTGAGAGCAGCACGGCGCACTCAGCGGGCATGTCGATTAGCCGGTATTGGCCATCGATTGGGCGTGGGCCTTGCACGTTGCGTTGCAAAATCCGCAGCAGTGACCACTCCATCAGGCTGATGACTTTATCGGCCTGCGCCAGCAGCACCAGATGGCGTTGCAGTTGGGCAAACTGCTCGGGGTCGAGTTGCTTAAGCGCTGGTATCGCCAGCTCCAGCAAGGGCAGACGCAGCTCGGCTGGCAAGCTGCTGAGTTGCTCGCGTAACGGCTCTAACACCTGGGCGATGTCTGGGTTGAGCCGTGGCTGTAACAGTGCGAGCTGCTTGGCTTGGCAACTGGCGTCGCGGCTGAGCAGCAAACCGAGCATCAAGGCTTGCGCGTCGAGGCTGCGGTGGGTGGCGGCTTTGAGGGCGTCAGGCAAACGTTGCAGGCTGTTGCGGGCAGCGCTGATATGCGCGGCCTGTGGCTTGCCGATGTTGGCGATGGCGTGCTCGGCGGCCTGTGGCGAGTAGCTCGGTGCTGGCGCGTTGAAGCCACTGAGGGCGGTGTCCCAATTGTCGCCCAGATCCGCCGGGTGATTAACCGCCGGCGTATAGGCATCGGCGGGTAAGGTTACGCTGGGGAAACTGCCGTCCCAGCGCGGCTCGACCCGGCGAATACGTTCCTCCAGCGGCGGGTGGGTGGCCATTAGGCTGCCCAGCGCCATGTGGATGCCGGGGCCGAAATACATATGGCTAAATTCGGCGGCGTGGCTGGCGTGCAACTGTGAGCCACTGGCATAGCCGCCGATTTTTTTCAGCGCGCCGGCAATGCTTTGATCGTTGCGGGTGAACTGCACGGCGGCGGCGTCGGCGAGAAACTCACGTTGGCGGCTGACTGCCGCCTTGATCAAATTACCGAAAAAAGTCCCGGCATAACCGAGCACCCAGAGGGCGCCGCCGATGGCAATAAACACCCCGGCGGATTTATTGCGGTCACTCGAACTGCCCAAACGTAGGCCGTGACGGCTGCTGTCGAGTAACTGTCCGCCAATTAAACCCAATAGCAAGATGCCATGCAGCACCGCCACCAAGCGGGTGTTTAGGCGCATGTCTCCGTGGAAAATGTGGCTGAACTCATGGGCGATGACGCCCTGTAACTCGTCGCGCGAGAGCAAAAAAATCGCCCCGCGAGTGATGCCAATAACCGCATCTTGTGGCGTTAGGCCGGCGGCGAAGGCGTTGATGCTGGGATCGTCGAGCAGATACACCGGCGGCACCGGAGTGCCTGAGGCAATCGCCATTTCCTCGACCACATTAAGGATGCGCCGCTCCTCAGGGTTTTGCGGTGCGAGATTGATCAGGCGGCCGCCCAAGCGCTCGGCTACCGCCTTGCCGCCGCTGCTCAGTTGGATGTTTTTGTACAGGCTGCCCAGCAGTACCACCGTGACCACCACGCTGGCGATGCTGCCGATCAGCGTCCAATCGAGGCCGATGCGCGACTCGGCCGAGTACGCAGGCACCTCGCCAAACACTTGCAGCAGCAGCGTGAGGACAATGCTGGTGAGGCTGACCAAGCAGAGTACGGCCAGTGCCAAGAGTAAAATCAGTCGGCCGCTGTTGCGCTTGGCGCGGGCCTGATGCTCGAAGAAGTTCATCGATAATTCCGCGACTGATCAGTCTTAGAAAGATACTTTTGGCGCGGCTTGAATCTCGGCGCTGTCGGCGAATTCCAGCGGCGTGGCGTCTTTGCTGTGGCCGAAGCTGGCGGCCAGCAGCACGGCTGGGAAGCTTTGTTTGCAAGTGTTGTATTCCATCACCGCATCATTAAAAGCTTGGCGGGCAAAGGCCACTTTGTTCTCGGTGCTGCTCAACTCTTCGGTGAGCTGCAGCATATTGGCCGAGGCTTTTAGCTCTGGGTAGGCTTCCATGGTCACCGTCAGGCGGCCCATGGCGCTGTTTAATAGCCCCTCGGCACTGCCCAGTTGCGCCATGCTTTGCGCATTGCCCGGCGCGGCGGCGGCGGCTTTTAAACCATTGACCGCGCCATTGCGGGCGGCGATCACTGCCTCCAAGGTGTCACGTTCGTGGGCCAAATAGCCCTTGGCGGTTTCGACCAAATTGGGGATCAGGTCGTAACGCCGTTTGAGCTGCACTTCAATTTGCGCGAAGGCATTTTGAAAGCGATTACGCAGGCTGACCAACTGGTTGTAAGTGCTGATCACGGCGAATATCAGCGCCGCGATTATCGCCAGGGTGATGATGCTTGAAATGGACATATGGACTTCCTTATCTGCGCGAGTGGGCGGCGAGTAGGGTGGTTGGCCTCTCTAAAGTAGCCGGTTGCCGAGGGAATATAAACCGCCGAGTTAATCTTTATGCCGCTTCAGTTGGTCACGCAACTGGGCGGGTAGCTGGCGGATGATCAGCATGTCGCGGGCCTCGTCGAACTCGATTTTCGAGCCCAGTAGGTGCGACTCGAAACTGATCGACAGGCCCTCGCCACGGCCTGTGCATCTGCTTTACCGATGCTTGAGCGGTGTTAACTGAGGTGATGCATGTTTCATCTGCACGCCTATCAAGAAAACCGTGCAGCGGGCGATACGCAATGGCAGCGGGGCAGCGTTTACCTGCCGTTAGGCTATTGTGAAACCGCCGACTGGCAGTCATAGCCAGAGCCAATAATGAGTTTTGCTGGAGAGTGCCAATGTTGAGCCAAATAAGTGTGCGCGCCCGCCTCATGCTGCTGATTGCTACGCCGATGCTGGCGTTGCTGTTGGTGGTGGTCTTGGGCTGGGTCAATGCTGGCAACATGAATAACAACTTCAACGAGTTGTATAACGACCGGATGAGCCCAATCGCCCAGCTTAAAAAAGTTTCTGATTCCTATGCGGTGACCATTGTGGATGCCACCCATAAGTATCGCGCCGGAGTATTTGATGAGGCCGATCTGCGGCAGAGTTTCGCTACCGCCGAACAAACGATCAGCGATAACTGGGCGGCCTATAGCGCGACAAAATTAACGGCTGATGAAGCGCGGTTGGTTGGTCGGGCTAAACCGCTGATGCAGCGTGCTGACCAGTTAGTGGCGCAAATGCGGACTGAGTTGACTAACGATAAAATGCGCACGGCGGATTCAGCCGCGTTTGTTAAGCGCCTGTACGACAGCGTTGATCCGGTTACCGCTGAGTTGGACGGTCTGATCAAATTGCAACTCGATGAAGGTGCCAAGTTAAGCGAGCACAGTCAGGCAGAGTTTCAGAGCATGAAAACCAGCTTTATGACGGTCGCGGTGTTGGCGTTGTTGCTGGTGCTAATCGCGGGCTTGCTGATTAGCCAGTCAATCGTCAACCCGTTGCGCCAGTTAAGCGCGGTGATTGGTATGGTGCAGCGTAATTCCGATTTAACCTTGCGCGTACCGGTGCAGGGCGATGACGAGGTGGCGACTACCGCGCGGGCGTTCAATAGCATGCTGGAAACACTGCAGGGATTGATTCGTCATCTGGCGGATGCAGCTTTGCAACTGGCCGCCGCTTCCGAGGAAATGAGCTCAATCAGCGATCAGGTTAGCCACACCGCTTCCGGTCAAGGCCAGCAAACGGCAATGGTTGCCACCGCCGTGCATCAAATGAGCGCAGCCGTGCAAGAAGTGGCACGTAACGCGCAGGATACGGCGCAAACCGCCAATGCGGCCAGCCAGGAAGCGCGCCAAGGCAGTACGTTGGTAACGGCTAACTTGGCGGCCATTGAGCGGCTATCGCAATCGGTGACTGGCGCCGGCGTGGTGATTGATCAGCTGCATGCGCAGAGCGATGAGATCGGCAAGGTGCTGTCAGTGATCCAAAGCATCGCCGAGCAGACCAACCTGCTGGCACTTAACGCCGCTATCGAAGCGGCGCGGGCTGGCGAGGCCGGGCGTGGTTTTGCCGTGGTGGCTGATGAAGTGCGTAGCTTGGCGAGTAATACCCAGAAGGCCACGGAGTCGATTCGCGGCATGATCGACGCTTTGCAGGGCGGCGCCCGCCAAGCGGTCACGGCAATGCGTGACTCCAGTGAGCAGGTCGGCACCAGCGTTAGTCATGCTCGCGAGTCCGGTGAGGTGCTGAATCATATTGCCGGGGCCATCGAAGGTATCGCTGAGGGTAACGCGCAAATCTCTACCGCCACTGAAGAGCAAACCAGCGTGGCCAATGAAATCAGCCAGAACATCAATAGCCTCAATGACAGCATCAGCGAGGTGGTTAGCGGTGCTGAGCAGAGCGCGCTCGCCAGTCGTGATTTGGCCAAGCTGGCGACCAGTCTGCAGCAGCAGGTGGTTAGCTTTAAGGTTTGATTTTGCACTAATCGCCAACCCAAACCCGTTATGTGTTTCGACCGCAGTTAACGGTCAGGATGCAAATATGTAGGAGCGAGCTTGCTCGCGATGCTGGTGCCATCAGGTAACCGATGAGAGTGGCAGCCTGCTGAGTTACTTGCTCAGCTCAGATCGCCAGCAAGCTGGCTCCTACAAAAGCGGCATGCAACACGTAACCAGGTGTTAACTCTGCTGTTGCAGTTGTTGCAAATTGAACGGTAGCGGCGGCATTGGCCATTGCTGGTTGAGCGCTTCGAACTGACGCGCCAAGAGGCTAGCCAGCAACAGGTTACGCAACCATTTGTGATCGGCCGGCAGTACATACCAAGGTGCAGCGGGGCGATGACTGCTGCTAAGGGTGTTGGCCCACTGGGTTTGATACAGCTCGAACTGGCGATGTCCTTGCAGGTCGGCGGCGCTGAGCTTCCAGCGCTTGTGGGGGGTGATGATGCGCTTGCGCAAACGTTTGAACTGTTCTGCCGGGGAAATCTGCAGATAAATCTTCAGCAGGTGAATGCCCGCGCCCGACAGTTCGTCTTCGAATGCTGCGATTTGTTGCAGGCGCTCCGGCACTGCCGCTGGGGTAATAAAACCATCGTGCACGTCGCCCACCACGCCTTCATAGGGCGTGCGGTTGAAGATGCCGATGCTGCCGGGTGCCGGCAGGCGACGACGATAGCGGGCGAGAAAGCTTTCGTTGCGTTCGGCGGCGCTGGGTAGCTGGAAGTTACTGACCTGCACACCTTGCGGGTTGAGGCCGCAAAACAGTTTACGGATGACCCCATCCTTGCCGGAGCAGTCCAAGCCTTGCAGCCAAATCAGCACGGCTTGGCTGCGATTGGCCCAGAGCAATTGCTGCTGTTCATCCAGGTAGCGTTTAAGGGCTGCAAGCTGACTGTTACCGGTGTCTTTGTGCAGGGCAAAATCGCGCGCGGGGTCGCCGCCAAAGGGTGCCGCCAGATTGCAGCGGCAGCTGTCCAAGAGCTGATCCGGCAGACGTGCGAGCATTAGTCTTTACGCCGCTTCAGTTGATCGCGCAGCTGGGTCGGTAGCTGGCGGATGATCAGCATGTCGCGGGCTTCGTCGAACTCGATTTTCGAGCCCAATAGGTGCGACTCGAAGCTGATCGACAATCCTTCGCCACGCCCGGTGAAGCGCTGAAACTGCTGCAAGGTGCGCTTGTCCGCCGGGATTTCCGGCGACAGGCCGTAGTCCTTGTTGCGGATATGGTCGTAAAACGCCTTGGGCCGCTGTTCGTCGATCAGGCCAGAAAGCTCTTCCAAACCCATCGGTTGGCCAATTTTGTTTTGGCTGCTGGCGTAGCTGACCAACGCTTGAGTCTTCTCGCGGGCGGCTTCTTCCGGCAGGTCTTCGCTTTCGACAAAGTCGCTAAAGGCTTTCAGCAGAGTGCGGGTTTCGCCGGGGCCGTCGACGCCTTCTTGGCAGCCGATAAAGTCGCGAAAATACTCGGAAACCTTCTTGCCGTTCTTGCCCTTGATAAAGGAGATGTACTGCTTGGAGTTGGCGTTGTTTTGCCACTCGGAAATATTGATCCGCGCCGCCAAATGCAGCTGGCTCAAGTCCAGATGCTTGGCCGCCGTCACATCCAGCGCATCGGTCACCACCACGCCTTCGCTGTGGTGCAGCAGGGCGATTACCAAGTAGTCGGTCATGCCTTGCTGGTAGTGGGCGAATAGCACGTGGCCGCCGGTGGACAGGTTGGATTCCTCCATGAGCTTTTGCAGCTGTTCGACCGCTTGGCGGCTGAACGCGGTGAAGTCTTGGCCGCCATCTAGATAAGTTTTCAGCCAGCCGCTAAAGGGGTAGACGCTGGACTCTGGGTGAAACAAGCCCCACGCCTTGCCCTGCTTGGCGTTGTAGCTGTCGTTGAGGTCGGCCAGCATATTCTCGATGGCCTGCGATTCGGCCAGCTCGGTGCTGCGCGCATGCAGCACCGCCGGGGTGCCATCGGGTTTTTTCTCGATCAGGTGGACGATGCAATGGCGAATCGGCATGGGCGGTCTCTTTGGCGCAGTTCAATGACGTAGCCTGGATTAGCCGAAGGCGTAATCCGGGGCATAGCCGGGCAGTTTACCCGAGTTGCTGACGTTACCCGAGCGTGCTTTGCCGCTGCTGCAAAGCCTGCAGCCGCTCGATCACATAGCGCAGGTGCACATGCAGTTCGTACAGCTCGTTGGAGTAGGACAGCGGCACCTCGACCTTGGCCAGTTGCGCCTCTAACTGCTCCAGACGGACGATTTGTGCGTCGACTATCGCCGCCGAACTGTCGGCGTCTAGCTGGCGATCGATCTCGCGCAGGTATTTATACCAGCGATAAATCCGCGTGCGGATGCGCCAGCGGTACAGCGGGCCAATCGCCTTAAACAGCGGAAACAGAATCACCAACAGCGGGATCAGCAAGATGATGTAACGGTCCGCCAAGGATGCGATGCGAAACGGCAGATGCCGCTGCAGCAACGGCAGGCCGCTGCTGTAGTAATGCTCAGCATCGCTGGCCAGCGTGAAGGTCAGTGGGCTGGCGCTGGGGAATACGCCGGGCGGATCGAGCAGGGTGCCGGCCTGCATCACATCGCTGGCGGCTTGCAAAATAAGAGGGGTCAGCGCCGGATTAAAGCGTGAATTGACCACCAGCGTGGCGACCGGCGCGAGTATCACCAGCTCATGCTCGGGACGGTTTTGCGCCAGATTCAGCAGGCCCTCACCGATGGTCACTTTACGCAAATAACGCAGCCGCGCCTGATAGGCGGCGGCGCGGTGGAAGCTGGCCAGTTTTAGTTGTGGGTGCGCGGCCAGTTGTTGCACCAGGCTATTTTCCGCCGGGGCGACGAAGAAACCGGCGTCCAGTTGGTCATTCATCAGCGCCGTCGCCGCCTCGGCCCCGCCGCTGCTTTGCCAGTTGCTCGGGTACTGCGCCGGGAGAATCTCGTTAACTTCAAGAATCGCCGCGCTGGCCGCCAGCGTGCCGCTATTGGGCGCACCCAGCGCTAGGCGCAGCGGTAATAAATCGGCAATCCGATCGAGTTTTAAGTCACGGCGAAAAAACAACCACAGCGGCTCTTGGTACATGCCGCCTAAGCTCTGCAATCGGGCAAAGTCTTCGGCCGGCAGCTGGCGCTCCAGGCCGCTTTGCACCAGCGCCAGTTGCACCGCGCCGCTGTCGTCCAAGAGTTTTTGTAAGTTGTCTTGCGAACCGGCGCTGGGCACTAAAATCAGCTCGAAGTCCTGTTTGGCCAGCTCGGCTTTGAGTTTCTCGGCAAAGGCCGCATAACCGCCGCCAGCGCTACCCGTGGCCATCACCGCCGACATCGACGGCGGCGGCGCGGCAAAATAAAACACCGCGCCCAACAACCCGGCCAACACCGGCGCGAGCCAGAGATTGGTTAACAAGATGATTTTTAGATCACGCAAAATACGGCGCATGGGCGGAGTCCGAGGTTGGGTCTGGTTAAGGATAGTCCGCGCACCTTAATGCGCACGGCCGCCCAGCTCATGGCTGGCGAACCAGTCCTGCAAAAACGCAATGCAGTGCAGCAACTTAGGCGGCACGAAATGGCGGGCGGGGTAGAGGGCGTAGAGGGTCAGTTTGGGGCGCGGCACCTCTGCCAGCAGCTCAGTCAACTGGCCGCTGCTCAGCGCCTCGCGGCAGACGAAATCTGGTAGCAAGCCAATGCCCAAACCGTCGCTAATCAGCTGCTGCATAAACAGCGTGCTGTTGACCTTGAGGTTGCCGTGGATGGCCACGCCGGTATCCAGTGGCCAGACATTTTTGCCCTTGAAGTAGCTGTACACAAAGCAGTTGTGCTGTGCCAACTGCTCGGCGTTGGTGATCGGCGGGTGGCGCTGCAGGTAACTGGGCGCAGCACAGACGCGGTAGCTGAACGTGGTCAGGGCTTTGCCGACAAAATTTGAATCGAAGGGCCGACTGCTGACCCGAAAACCCAGATCGAAACCTTGTTCCACCAGATCGATAGCCTCATCGCTTAAGTGAATATCCAGCTCGATTTCCGGGTACGCCTGCATAAAGGCGCTGAACACTTTGCCTAGGTCGGTCAGCCCCAGCGCCATCGGCGCGTTGATGCGCAGCTTGCCGCGTGGCTGCGCTTGCTGGTTGTGCACATAGGCATCGGCATCTTCTAGCTGCAATAAAATGGCCCGGCAGTGCTGCAAGTAACCGAGCCCCACGGGGGTGAGTTGCAGGTTGCGGGTGGAGCGATGGATCAGTCGCGCACCCAGTTCGGCCTCGAGCCGGCTGAGCTCCTTGCTGATCAGCGATTTTGAGGTGTTCTGTTGCTCGGCCACCTTGGTGAAACTGCCAAGGTCAGCCAAGCGAACAAACAATTGCATAGCGCGCAGCTTGTCCATGCTGTTTCCATATTGAGAACAGTTAATCCTCATTCTATGTGTATATGTTGACAGTTTGCAGCACTAATCTGAGCCCTCTTGCACACAAACGAGGGCTGCAACATGTACAAACTTTATTACGCACCCGGCGCCTGTTCCTTGGCTACCCATGTGCTGTTGTTGGAGCTGGGTCAGCCGGTCGAGCTGATTAACAAAAATACCGTCAGCAATTTTGCTGCGCTGAATCCATTAGGCGCGGTGCCGGTGCTGGTGGACGGCGACAAGGTGCTGCGCGAAGGCGCGGCGCTGGTGCTGTATTTGCTCGGTAAACACCCGAATAACCTGCTGGCCACCAGCGGTGAGGCTCGTGAGCAGGGCATCGAAAACCTTATGTTGGCCAATGCCAGTATGCATCCGGCGTACTCCCGGTTGTTTTTCTTAAGCGCACATATCAGTGATCCGGCGGCGCAGGAGGCCGGTTTACAGGCGGCGGCGCAGAGCATTAATCAGCTTTGGCGAGTGGTCGATGGGCGATTGGCCCAGCAGCCGTATTTGGGCGGCGCGCAGCCCTCACCGGCCGATTTGTTGCTGGCCGTGTACGCCAGTTGGGGGCAGTACTTCCCGGTCGAAATTACCTTGGGCAGCCACGTTGAACGGATGATCGCCGCCGTGCGGGCGCGCCCGGCGTTTGTCCAAGCGCTGGCGGCCGAGCAGGCGCAAAGCTCGTTCCAGCAAGCCCTAGCGGCCGAGCTAGCAGAAGCCGCAGCGGTTTAGGCCGGAGGTCACAATGCACACAAGCACTGTCGAGATTGCCGCAGTACGGGGGATAGTCGAGGCGTATTTTCGCGGCTTGTATACGGGCGATGTGCCGGCGTTGCGCGAGTTGTTTGCGCCCGATGCCTACCTAAAAGCGCCGGGTCTGCGCCGCAGCTTGGAGGAGTGGTTAAGCGCCGTGGCCAGCCGGCCGATTCCGCAACAGCAAGGGGCGGCTTACGCTTTCAAGATCCTCTCGGTTGAGGTGATTAGCGATCAGGCCATGGTCAAGGCCGAGTGCCCACTGTTCGAGTTCTTCTATGTGGATTTTCTCGGCCTGCTTAAAGAAGACGGCCGCTGGCGCATCGTTAATAAGATGTACACCGCGCTGTAACCCCAAAACGTGCAGGCCGCGCGGCGGCCGGTGCGTTCAACCCAATCTATGCAGAGGTCAGCAATGCCTTACGTGAATATCAAGGTCACCGATGAAGGGGTGACGCAGGCGCAAAAGCTGCAGTTGGTGCAGGGCGTGACCCAGTTACTGGTCGAGGTGCTGGGCAAAGACCCGGCCACCACCTTTGTGGTCATCGACGAGGTGAACACCGATAACTGGGGGGTGGCCGGGCAGCTGGTCAGTGCGCGGCGTCTGGCTGGGCTGTAACCTGAAAATGCGTATTTGTTGCGCCGGCCAGCGGGTCAAGGCCGGCCGCACGCAGTACCATGCGCCATCGTTTTTTGATGGGATAGCGCCATGCGCATTTTGCACAGCTCCGACTGGCACCTCGGTCAGCACTTTATGGGCAAGACCCGCTTGCTTGAGCATCAGGCGTTTCTCGCTTGGCTGATCGAGCAGGTGCAGGTGCATCAGGTGGATGCCGTGCTGGTGGCCGGCGATATTTTCGACACCGGCGCGCCGCCCAGTTATGCCCGTGAGTTGTACAACCACTTTATTGTTGAACTGCGCCAGACCGGCGCGGAGCTGCTGGTGCTCAGCGGTAACCATGATTCAGTGGCCATGCTCGGCGAGAGCAAGACTCTACTGGCGCAACTGAATACCCGGGTGATCCCCGGCGTTTGTGCCGAGCTGAGCGAGCAGGTGCTGGTGCTGCACACGCGCGATGGCCAGCCCGGTGCCATCCTCTGCGCCATTCCCTTTATCCGTCCGCGCGATGTGCTACACAGCCAAGCCGGTGAGAGCGCGCAGGACAAACAGTTAGCCCTGCAAACGGCGATTGCCCAACATTATCAGCAGCTCTATACGCAGGCCGAGGCTAAGCGCGAGGCGCTGGGTGGCGGCTTGCCGATTATCGCCACCGGCCATCTGACCACCGTGGGCGCCAGCGCCAGTGAGTCGGTGCGGGAGATTTATGTCGGTGCGCTGGAGGCCTTTCCGACCAGCGCCTTTCCGCCGGCGGCTTATATTGCCTTGGGGCATATTCACCGGCCGCAGAAGGTCGGTGGCCTTGAGCATATTCGTTACTGCGGCTCGCCAATCCCGCTGAGTTTCGATGAGGCCAAGCAGCAGAAAGAAGTGTTGCTGGTGGACTTAAATAGCGATGGATTGCAGCAGATCGCGCCGTTAGCGGTGCCGTGTTTTCAGCCGCTGGTATCGCTGAAAGGCACCCTCGCTGAGCTGGCTGATGCGATCAGCGCTGTCGCCGCGCTTGGCACGCCCGAGACTCCAGCATGGTTGGAAGTGTTGGTCTGCGGCGACGATTACCTCAGCGATTTGCAGCCGCGCATTCAGGCTTTCACCGAAGGCTTGCCGGTGGAAGTGCTGCGCATTCGCCGTGAGCGCGGCACGGCGGTGGCTGGCTTGACCAGCGCCAGCCGGGAAACTCTGGATGAATTAAGCGTGAGCGATGTGTTCGCCCAGCGCTTGAGCAGCGAAACCCTTGAGCCCGAGTTACAGGCGCGTCTGGGCGGGCTGTATCAACAGGTGGTGTCTGAGCTGACGGAGCCACAAACATGAAAATCCTCAGTCTGCGCCTGAAAAACCTTAATTCGCTGAAAGGCGAATGGAAGATTGATTTCACTGCCGAGCCGTTCAAAGACAACGGCCTGTTTGCCATTACCGGTCCAACCGGCGCCGGCAAGACCACCTTGCTGGATGCCATTTGTTTGGCCCTGTATCACCGCACGCCACGCATGAGCACGCTGTCGGCCAGCAGCAATGAGCTGCTGACCCGGCACACCGCCGATTGCTTGGCCGAGGTCGAGTTTGCGGTGAAAGACCAGCACTACCGCGCTTTTTGGAGCCAGCGCCGGGCCCGCGATAAGAGTGACGGTGCGTTACAGGCGCCCAAGGTTGAGTTGGTGCAAATCGACCCAGTTACCGGCGTTGGACTGATTCTTACCGACAAGCTGAATGAAAAGCTCAAACTGACCGAGAGCCTCACCGGTCTGGATTTCGAGCGTTTCACCAAGTCGATGCTGCTGGCCCAGGGCGGCTTTGCGGCGTTTTTAGAGGCCAACGCCAATCAGCGCGCCGAGTTGCTTGAGGAGCTAACCGGCACCGACATCTACGGGCAAATCTCCCAGCGGGTGTTCGAGCAAACCCGCGAGGTCAAGGTCGCGCTGGATCAGTTGCGGGCGCGGGCCGAAGGCGTCGAGTTGCTGACCGATGAGCAGCGCCATGAGTTGCAAGCCGAGACGCAAAACCTGCTGGCCGATGAAGCCGAGTTGCTCCGTGAACAGCAGCAACTGCAGTTGCTGCGGCAGAGCTTTGAGGCGCTGGCCAAGGCCCAGAGTCAGCAACAGCAAGCGCAGCACAATGAACAGCAGGCGTTGCTGGAGTTGACTGACGCGCAGCCACAGCTGGCGCAACTGGCGGCCAGCGTACCAGCCAGCAAGCTGCAACCACCGCACCTTGCGTGGAAGCAAGCGTTGCAGGCGGTGAGTCAGCTTGAGCAGACGCTGAGCCATACCGTTGATGCGCAACAGCAGGCGCAGCAGCAGGTCGGCCACAGTCTGTGGCAGGCCAGCCAACTCAGTGGCCACTTGGCCCGCACCCGGCAGGCCGAGGTCAGCGGTTTGCAGCAACAGCAACAACAGCTCGGCGCGCTGTTGGCCGAGCAGCCGCAGCGCAGTCAACTGGGCGAGCATCTGGGCGCGTGGGCCGCGCAACTAGAGCAGCTGCAACAATTCAAACAAGAGCACGGCCGACAAACCACTCAGCAGCAACAGGCCACTGAGCAGCTCGCGCAACTGGCCGAGCAATTGGCCGCTCAGCAACAGCAACTAGCGGCGGCGCGCAGCCAGTGGCAGCAGGCGCAACAGCAGCAAGCGGGCGAACAGGCACAGTTGGATCGGCTGTTGGCCGAGGCGCAGGGTGCCGATGAAGCCGCCCTGCGCGAGCAATCTCAGCAGCTCGTCAGCCAGGGTCACGGCCTTGAGCGGTTATCGGATCTGGCCGTGTTACGCCAACAACTGGCCCAGCAGGCGACGCAGTTGCAGGCGGCCATCAGTGACCAGCGCAGCCAGTTAGCCGAGCAAAATCAGCGCTTAGTGGTGCTCCGTGAACAGTACCAAGACCTCGCCCAGCAGGTGCGTGACAAGGAACAACTGCTCAAACAAGAACAGCGCATTCAGGCTCTTGAGGTCTATCGTGGGCAGTTGCAGGCCGGCGATGCTTGCCCGCTGTGCGGCGCCCATGAACACCCGGCGATTGCCGCCTATCAGGCGCTGAATGTCTCGGTCACCGAGCAGGCGTTGCAGGCCAAGAGTGCCGAGTTGCAGGCCTGCAAAGAGCAGGGCGAAACGCTCAAGGCCGCTTGTGCCGGCCTGAGTGGTCGCTTGGCCGCGCAAGAACAGCAATTACAGGGTTGCGAGCAGGAGCGTGGGCAACACGCCGATAGCTGGCAGCAGCAGTGTCAGGCGCTGAATCTCCAGCTAGCCGATGCCAGCGCCTTAACCGCCGCCAAGCTACAGCACGCCAGTCAGTTGGCCGACTTGCAACAGCGCTTGGCTCAGCTCGACAGGTACAAGGCGGCGCTGGAGGCTGCGCGCACGCTGTGCCTGCAGCAGGAGAAATCGGTCAGCACGCTGGAACAACAGCACGCGTTGCAGCAGCAGGCCCAGCTCAGTCAGCAACAGCAACAGCAGGCTATCGGCGAGCGCTTGGCCCAGTTGCACTTGCAGCAGAGCCAGCAGGCCGCCGCCCTCAGCCAAACGCTGGCGGCCTTGGGTTACAGCCTGCCCGCAGACGGCACCCGCTGGTTAGCCGAACGCCGGCAGGAGTGGCAACTCTGGCAGGCGCAACAAGAGCAGTTAGCCGTGGTGCACAACCAGCAACGCGACAGCGAACAGGCGCAACGGGCCGCCGTTGCACTGCAAACGCTCTGGCAGCAACGTTGGCAGGCGCAGGGTTTGGCCGATTTAGCGGTACTGACCGAGCCGGCCTTGGCGCAGCTGAACTTGGCCGCGATCGAGCAGCAGTATCAAGCGGCCCAGCAATCGGCCAGTGAGCTGCATGGCAAGCAGCAGAGCCTCGCCGAACAACTGCACGGGCAGCAGCAAAGCCGCGACAGTCGCCAGCACGACTGGCTGGTGGCTCTCGGCCAAAGCCCGTTCGCCGATGAAGCGGCCTTTGCCGCCGCGCTGTTAAGCGATGCGCAGCAAGCCAGTTTGCAACAACTAAAAACCCGGCTTGAGCAGGCGCTGACCGAGGCTCGCGCCCTCAAGGCGGCCAGCGAACAGGCTGTGGCCCAGTTACAGGCCGGCCCACCAAGCCCCTTTAATCCCGCGCAATTGGCCGAGCAACTGCAACTGTTGTTGGCTCAGATTAAAACTCTCAACGAGCGTCAGGGTGAACTGCGCGCCCAGTTGCACGGCGATGCACAGCGGCGTGAAAGTCAGCAGGCCTTGCTGGCGCAGATCTGCGCGCAACAGGCCGACTACGACCTCTGGCAGCAACTCAACAGCCTGATCGGCTCGGCCGATGGCGCCAAATATCGCAAATTTGCCCAAGGGCTAACCCTGGATCATCTGGTGTATTTGGCCAATCAACAGCTGCAACGCCTGCATGGTCGCTATCAACTGGCGCGGCGCAGCACTGGCGAGTTGGAGCTGGAAGTGCTGGATACTTGGCAGGGGGATGTGGCCCGCGACTGCAAAACCTTGTCCGGTGGCGAGAGCTTTTTGGTCAGTTTGGCACTGGCCTTGGCCCTGTCCGATCTGGTCAGCCACAAGACCAGCATCGACTCGCTGTTTCTCGACGAGGGCTTCGGCACTCTGGATGGCGAAACCCTGGAAGTGGCGTTGGACGCCCTCGATGCGCTGAACGCCAGCGGCAAGATGATCGGCGTGATCAGTCACGTCGAGGCGCTTAAAGAACGCATCCCGGTGCAGTTGAAGGTGCATAAGAGTGTCGGTCTAGGCTACAGCGCACTGGATAAACGCTACCGGATTGAGTCCGCCTGACCTGCATCAGGCAGCCTGCCGTTGAGCATGCACTGCGG
>JBILAR010000138.1:0-7323 GCA_044354115.1 Pseudomonas sp.
TACCTTTGGCCATGCAATCGAAACCCATATGGGCTACGGCGTGTGGCTGCATGGTGAGGCGGTATCGGCCGGCACTGTGATGGCTCTTGAGATGTCCCAGCGCTTGGGTTGGATCACTGCTCTTGAGCGTGATCGTGGCATTCGCTTATTGCGGCGGGCGGGGTTGCCAGTGGTGCCTCCGAGCGAAATGAATCCGGATGATTTTCTTCAGCATATGGCAGTTGATAAAAAAGTACTCGATGGTCGCTTGCGCTTGGTGCTGCTAAAAGGCTTGGGTGGTGCGGTAGTGACGAGTGACTTCCCCCGTGAAGTTTTGGACGCCACTCTGCGCGCAGATTATCGCGCGCTGGTCGCGCAACTTTGAGATGAATGAGAATTCTATGACCAGTTTGCATGCTGATGAGGCTTTTCTTGGCCACTATCAATTAAGTCACGACCCTTTTGCCGCGCGAGTTCCGGGATTTAAGTTTTTCCCGGCGCAGCGCAAGCCAGTACTTGGCCAGTTGCATCACTTGGCGCGCTACAGTCAGCTACTGCTGGTGGTCACTGGCCCTAAGGGCAGTGGTAAAACGCTGTTGCGCCAAGCCTTGGTGGCCAGTACCAATAAACAGTCAGTGCATAACGTGGTGGTTTCGGCGCGCGGCGCAGTGGAAGCCGGTGGCGTGCTGCGGTTAATTAGCCAGGGTTTAAACGTGCCACAGGCCGATGTCGGCGATGTGCTGCAACGGGTCGCTGAATTAGTGGCCACGGGGCAGGAGGTGTATCTGCTGGTTGATGATGCCGATCAGCTTGATGATGCCTCGCTGGATGCCATGATGGCGCTGGCTGCCGGTAATGCCGATGGCCGTGCCCATGTGTTTCTGTTTGCCGATTCCAATCTGGTGCCGCGCCTTGAGTTGTATGCCGCTGGGGCTGAGTGCTTTCACGTTATCGAGTTGCAGCCTTACAGTGAAGGCGAGACCCGCGAGTATCTGGCGCAGCGCCTAGAGGGCGCAGGGCAGGGGATTGAGTTGTTCTCTGATCGGCAGGTGGCGGACATTCATCTCGGGTCGGCAGGCTGGCCGGGCGCGATCAATCTCATGGCTCGGGAAGGCCTGATCGACGCGATGCTTGTGCAGCGCGGCGCCAGTCAGCGGGCAGGTTCTGGTGTTGGCTTTAAATTACCCATTAAGCATCTTTTGGCCTTGCTGGTGGTTGCTGCCGGCGTCGCTGGGGCTTGGATGATGCAGGGGCGCAGCACTAGCGTTGCGCCGGTACCTACTGTTGCGCAACTGCCTTTGGGGCAGGAGATTGCAGTCGTAGCGCAGACTGAACCAGTTGCTGGGGCTGAGACGCCGGGGGCGGCAGGTCCTAAAATTGACTTCGCGGGATCTAGCCAGCCGGTGCCTTTGCCTTTGGCGGGTGAGGCGCAGCCGGTTATTCGTCAGCCGTTGGCGCAGGCCGCTGGCACTGCAGACGTAGATGATGCTGCCGAGTTGCCTGCTGCTGTGTTGGCGGGTGTCACTCCGCCAGCTGCCATTCCAGTCCCTGGTGCTGTGCCTGTGTTGCCGGTCGTGGCGCCAGCGGCGGCGGTTGTTGCCTTGCCGCCCGCAAAAGCTGAGGTGTCTGTAGCTGCGCCTGCCGCCGTTAAATCTGTTACTGCGCCAGTACCGGCGTTGCCGAAAGCTCAGGCGGCGGCCGTGGTGGCACCTAAAGTTGCGGTTAAATCGGTTGAAAAGCCGCCAGTGGCGGTAGCTAAGGTGGCCGCGTCGGTACCACCTAAAGCACTTCCAGCCGGAGCTGGCTGGTACGCTGCGCAGCCTAGCAAGCACTATGTGGTGCAGGTGTTAAATACTGCAGTTGAGGCCAATGCTCAGACATTTGTGCGTCAGCAGGGGGCGGACTACCACTACTTTAAGCGCCAGCTTCAGGGTAAGCCCAATTACGTGGTGACCTATGGCAGCTTCGCCACGCGTGCGGCAGCGCAGGCGGCTATGGCTAAGTTGCCTGCCAAAATCCAAGCGGGCAAGCCTTGGCCGCGCACTATTGCCAGTGTGCAGCAAGAAATAAAATAGCTTGCGCGCCACTGGCGCGTTGCTTGCTTTAGCGTAAAGGCCCGCTCGCCGTAACACGGTTCGCGGGCCTGTTCATTTTATTGTGCGACGAAAATTTACTCAGGGCCGTCGCGGCGGTTTGTGACGCTTAAGGTGGATGTGTACAATAACCTCCCTTTTGCCTGCGCAAAAGCTGGCGTTTCGTCCGGCGCGCACGGTAAGTGCTTGATTTAGTAAAAGTTTGTCTGGTGAGAGTGTCTATGAAAGCAGGTCTGTACCATCCTGATGAGTTCAAGGATAACTGCGGCTTCGGCCTAATTGCCCACATGCAGGGTGAGGCCAGTCATCACCTGTTGCAGACGGCTATTGAGGCGCTGACCTGCATGACGCACCGCGGCGGGATTAACGCCGACGGTAAGACCGGCGACGGTTGCGGGCTGTTGATGCAGAAGCCGGATGCATTCTTGCGCGCCATTGCGGTGCAAGAGTTTGCCGTCGAGTTGCCGGCGCAATACGCCGTCGGCATGGTCTTCCTGAATCAGGATGGGGCCAAGGCTGATGCTGCCCGCGAGAATATGAATCGCGAAATTCTCGCTGCCGGCTTGCAGTTGATCGGCTGGCGCAAGGTACCGATTGATACCTCGGTGCTCGGCCGCTTGGCGTTAGAGCGTTTGCCGCAGATAGAACAGGTGTTCATTGGCGGTGCCGGTCTGAGCGATCAAGAGTTCGCGATCAAGTTGTTCTGCGCTCGTCGGCGTTCGTCGGTGAGCAATGCCGCCGATACCGATCACTATATTTGCAGCTTCTCGGCCAAGACCATCATCTATAAAGGCTTGATGATGCCGGTCGACCTCGCCCAGTTCTTCCCAGACCTGAGCGATGTACGCCTGCAAACCGGCATCTGCGTATTCCATCAGCGCTTCTCCACCAACACCTTGCCGAAGTGGCCGCTGGCGCAACCGTTCCGTTTCCTAGCGCACAACGGTGAAATCAACACCATCACCGGCAACCGTAACTGGGCGCAAGCCCGGCGTACTAAGTTCGCCAATGATCAGCTGCCCGACCTCGATGAGTTGGGCCCGCTGGTTAACCGTGTGGGTTCAGACTCCTCGAGCATGGACAATATGCTTGAGCTAATGGTCACCGGTGGCATGGATCTGTTCCGTGGTATTCGCATGATCATTCCGCCTGCGTGGCAGAACGTCGAAACCATGGATGCCGACCTGCGCGCATTCTATGAATACAACTCCATGCATATGGAACCCTGGGATGGTCCGGCTGGCGTGGTGCTGACTGATGGTCGCTATGCGGTCTGTCTGCTCGATCGCAACGGCTTGCGCCCTGCGCGTTGGGTTACCACCAAGAACGGTTACATCACCATCGCTTCCGAGATTGGCGTGTGGAACTACCAGCCCGAAGACGTGATTGCCAAAGGTCGCGTTGGGCCGGGTCAAGTCTTGGCGGTGGATACCGAAACCGGTCAAGTGCTGCACACCGACGACATCGACAACCGTCTTAAGTCGCGCCATCCCTACAAACAGTGGCTGCGCGGCAATGCTGTGCGGATTCAGGCCAGTTTGGATGATGAGCAGGGCGCGGCCAGTTACGACGCCGACCAGCTCAAGCAATACATGAAGATGTTCCAGGTCACCTTCGAGGAGCGTGATCAGGTACTGCGTCCGCTCGCCGAGCAAGGCCAAGAGGCCGTGGGCTCGATGGGCGACGATACGCCGATGGCGGTCTTGTCGCAGCGCGTGCGCTCGACCTATGACTACTTCCGTCAGCAGTTTGCGCAGGTGACTAACCCGCCAATCGACCCGCTGCGTGAAGCTATCGTCATGTCGCTGGAAATTTGCCTGGGTGCCGAGCGCAATATTTTCGAAGAGTCGCCGGCGCACGGTAGCCGGGTGATTCTTAATTCGCCGGTCATCTCACCAGCCAAATGGCAGGCGTTGATGAGGCTCAGTGAGCCGGGCTTTGAGCGGCAGATTATTGATCTGAATTACGACGAGAGTCTCGGTCTGGAAGCGGCGGTGCGCAGCATTGCCGATCAAGCCGAAGAAGCTGTGCGCGCCGGTAAGACCTTGCTGGTGCTGACCGATCGTCACATAGCTCCGGGCAAATTGCCTGTGCATGCTTCGCTGGCTGTTGGTGCGGCGCATCACCGCTTGATCGAGCAAGGCCTGCGTTGCGATTGCAATATCTTGGTCGAAACCGCCACCGCTCGTGACCCGCACCACTTCGCCGTGCTGGTCGGTTTTGGTGCCTCGGCGGTGTATCCGTTCCTCGCTTACGAAGTGCTGGCGGACCTGATCCGTACCGGCGAAGTGCTCGGTGATCTGGATGAAGTGTTTAAGCACTACCGCAAAGGCATCTCCAAGGGCCTGCTGAAAATTCTGTCGAAGATGGGTATTTCCACCATCGCTTCCTACCGTGGCGCGCAATTGTTCGAAGCCGTGGGCTTGGCCGATGACGTGGTTGAGTTGAGCTTCCGTGGCGTTGCCAGTCGCCTCAAGGGCGCGCGCTTTGTCGATATCGAGGCCGAGCAAAAGCTCTTGGCCAAGGAAGCTTGGAACAACCGCAAGCCGATCCAGCAAGGTGGCCTGCTCAAGTTTGTTTACGGCGGCGAATACCACGCCTACAACCCGGATGTGGTTAACACCCTGCAGGCGGCCGTACAGCAAGGCGACTACGAGATTTTCAAGCAATACACCACGCTGGTGGACACCCGTCCGGTGTCGATGCTGCGCGACCTGCTGCAAGTGAAGTTGGCCGAGCAGCCATTGGCGTTGACTGAAGTTGAGCCGGTCACGGCGATTCTTAAGCGCTTCGATTCGGCCGGGATCTCCCTGGGTGCCTTGGCACCTGAGGCTCACGAAGCCATCGCCGAGGCGATGAATCGTCTTGGCGCGCGCTCCAACTCCGGTGAGGGCGGTGAAGACCCGCAGCGTTACGGCACCGTGCGCAGCTCGAAGATCAAGCAAGTGGCCACTGGCCGTTTTGGTGTAACGCCGGAATATCTGGTCAACGCCGAAGTGTTGCAGATCAAAGTCGCTCAGGGTGCCAAGCCCGGCGAGGGTGGCCAGTTGCCGGGCGGCAAGGTCAACGGTCTGATCGCGCGTCTGCGTTATGCAGTGCCGGGCGTGACCTTGATTTCGCCACCGCCGCATCACGACATCTACTCGATTGAAGATTTGTCGCAGTTGATTTTCGACCTCAAGCAGGTCAATCCGCAGGCGTTGGTTTCGGTCAAGTTGGTCGCGGAAGCCGGTGTCGGCACCATCGCCGCCGGCGTGGCCAAGGCTTATGCCGACTTGATCACCATCTCCGGTTACGACGGTGGTACTGGCGCATCCCCGCTCAGTTCGATCAAGTACGCCGGCGCGCCGTGGGAGCTTGGCTTGGCTGAGACCCATCAAACCCTGCGCGGTAACGATCTGCGCGGCAAGGTCCGCGTGCAGACCGATGGCGGCCTGAAAACCGGTCTCGACGTAATTAAGGCGGCAATTCTCGGCGCGGAAAGCTTTGGCTTCGGCACCGCGCCAATGATCGCACTGGGTTGTAAGTACCTGCGTATTTGCCATCTGAACAACTGCGCCACCGGCGTGGCCACCCAGAACGAGCAACTGCGCAAAGATCACTTCATCGGTACCGTCGAGATGGTGATGAATTTCTTCACCTTCTTGGCCGAAGAAACCCGTGAGTGGCTGGCTAAATTGGGCGTACGCAGCCTTGAAGAGCTAATCGGGCGTACCGATTTGCTCAACATGCTGCCGGGCGAAACCGATAAGCAGCAGCATCTGGACCTCACGCCATTGCTGGGCAGCGATCATATTCCGGCCGACAAACCGCAGTTCTGTCAGGTTGAAAACAACCCGCCGTTTGACTTGGGTTTGCTGGCTGAAGAAATGGTTAAGTTGGCGCGTCCCGCTATCGACGGTCTGACCGGTGCCGAGTTTGACCTGAATATTTGCAACTGCGACCGCTCCATTGGTGCTCGTGTGTCCGGTGAAATCGCTCGTGCCCATGGCAACCAAGGCATGGCTAAGGCGCCGATCACCTACCGCTTCAAGGGTACTGCCGGGCAGAGCTTTGGCGTGTGGAACGCTGGCGGCCTGCATATGTACCTGGAAGGCGATGCCAACGACTACGTCGGCAAAGGCATGACTGGCGGCAAGCTGGTAATAGTGCCGCCGGTGGGCAGCCCGTTCAAAACCCAAGACAGCGCCATCATCGGCAACACCTGTCTCTATGGCGCTACCGGCGGTAAGTTGTTCGCCGCTGGCACCGCGGGCGAGCGTTTCGCGGTGCGTAACTCTGGTGCCCACACCGTAGTGGAAGGCACTGGCGACCATTGCTGCGAATACATGACCGGTGGTTTTGTCTGCGTGCTGGGTCGTACCGGCTATAACTTCGGCTCGGGCATGACCGGTGGTTTTGCCTACGTGCTGGACTTGGACAACAGCTTTGTTGATCGGGTTAATCACGAACTGGTGGAAATGCAGCGCATCAGCAGCGAGGCCATGGAAGCCTATCGCAGCCATCTGCAGGGCGTGCTCACCGAGTATGTTGGCGAGACTAACAGCGCTTGGGGTCGCAACCTGCTGGAGAACTTGGACGACTACCTGCGTAAGTTCTGGCTGGTTAAGCCGAAAGCCGCGAGTCTTGA
Organism: Pseudomonas sp.; assembly: GCA_044354115.1. Taxonomy (GTDB): domain Bacteria; phylum Pseudomonadota; class Gammaproteobacteria; order Pseudomonadales; family Pseudomonadaceae; genus Aquipseudomonas. The sequence continues at coordinate 6,703 of JBILAR010000138.1, forward strand.
CTCCCTGCTCTCGAGCACCCGCGCTAACCCGCAATAATTAATGGCGACAGGCATCGGCGCGTGCGCGTCGGTGCTGATAACCGTGTTGAGTTGCCTACAGCGTTAAGCCTTAGGCTGAATGCTGACGTAATGAGGTTTTGTGCATGACTGAACGTCTAAATAACGACTTCCAGTTCATCGAAGTCGGGCGTGCGGATCCAAAGAAGAAGCTGCTGCGCCAGCGCAAAAAGGAGTTCGTGGAGATCTACGAACCCTTCAAGCCTGCGCAAGCGGCTGATCAAGCGCATCGCTGCTTGGGCTGTGGTAACCCGTATTGCGAGTGGAAGTGCCCGGTGCACAACTACATTCCTAACTGGCTGAAACTGGTGGCGGAAGGCAATATCTTGGCTGCCGCCGAACTGGCGCATCAGACCAACACCCTGCCGGAAGTCTGTGGCCGGGTGTGCCCGCAAGACCGTCTGTGTGAGGGCGCTTGCACCCTGAATGATGGTTTTGGCGCTGTGACCATCGGCTCGGTGGAGAAGTACATCACCGATACCGCCTTCGCCATGGGCTGGCGTCCGGACATGTCCAAGGTTAAGTCGACCGGTAAAAAGGTCGCGATAATTGGTGCGGGCCCGG
>JBILAR010000065.1:0-18595 GCA_044354115.1 Pseudomonas sp.
ATCTGTTGTTTATTCGGCTCGCCGATCTAACCGGCTTAAACCAAAAACTTGGCGGGCAGAAAACCGACGCGCTGATCAAAGCCATGAGCGAGGTTATAAAACAACAGCTGGAACACCCCAACCGTGCGCAATGGCTGGCTTCGCGCAGCCGTGCGGGCGAATTCACCGTGATCGCGGCCGGCCTTAGTGGCGAACACGCCGAGCAACTGGCCGACGAGCTTACTGTCGGCATTGAAGCGCTCGCACTGGCGCGTGAAAGTGGCATGTCGCCCATCGCCTTTATCGGTATTGGTGCGTTCAGCTCGGGCGAGCCGGCCAAAGCGGTATTCGCCCGCACCGACGAGGCGCTAGCACAAGCACAAGGCACACCCGGCAAAGTTTGGGCGCGGCTGGATAACTCTGCGCACAGCAGCATTAATCCCGTTGACTGGCGTGAATGGATTGACGACGCGCTTAAGCAAAGCAAGCTCAAGCTGTTCTTCCAACCCGTTACCGGCTGCGCAGACAGCGCCCAAGTACTGCACCAGAAGGTCCTGGCGCGACTTATTGATCCACAGGGTGAGGCGATTGCGGCGGGCCAGTTTTTGCCTTGGATCGAGCGGCTAAACTGGTCCGCACGCCTGGACATGGCCATGCTGAAAAACGCCATCAAACACCTTAGCCAGCATCCACAAGCCCTGGCCTTAAGCCTGTCCGGGCAAACCCTGCGCGACGCCGAAAGCCAGGCCGAGCTGCTGCAAATTTTACGCAACAACCCAAGATCAGACGGCCTGCTGACCTTGGAGTTGGATGAGCGCTACCTGCCTTCGCCCGCGCAACTGGAACAGCTCAGTCAGTCCGTGCGGGCGGCGGGTTATAGCCTAGGGCTACAGCACTTCGGCGGCAATTTCGGGCTAATCGGCAACCTGACCAATTTGGGTTTGGCATACCTGAAAATCGACGGCAGTTACATTCGCGCACTCGACCAAGAAACCGATAAACGCCAGTTTATCGAAGCCATTTACCGCGCCACCAATAGCATCGACATGCCGCTGATTGCCGAAATGGTCGAGACCGAGGGGGAACTGGCAGTGCTTAAAGAAATCGGCATCCAAGGGGCCATGGGCCGTTTGATTGGCGCACCAGCACCTTGGGCCGAATAATCACGCGCAGGCCTAGGGTTGTGCCGGCGCGCTAACGCACCACGGCCAACTCGAAACCGCCGACGTCGGCATGCTGATGCACCTGCATGCCGCCCTCATCTAAGGCCAGATCTTGTAACGGCCGCTTGAAGGGTTTGTTATCCAAGGTTTGTACGGCGCGGTCTTCACTGGTGGTGAGCAACAACACATAACGCTCGCCCGCCACGGCATTCACCGGCACAGTGCCCTCGATAAAGGCGTAGCTGTACCAAGTTTCGGCATGTAACTGGTACACCGCATCGCTGACTAAGCGAGTGGGATGCTTACTGGCATCCAGAAACAACAGCGAAGGATAGACCACCTGTTTGTTGGCAAAACTGCGCACCCGCAAACCGTAGGTATGCTGCGAGCTGGGTAGTTTTACCGCCGAGTAGTAACTACGGCCCATGGGAAAATCGAAACTCGGCGAGAGCTTGTTCAGCTCACGGTAACGCGGCTCATCCGCCGAGAGCTCGCTGAAGGCCGAATCCGGTAACTGCACGCAGCAATTGTCTTGCAGGCTCTGATACAAACCGGCGTTTTTTTCCTGCGTGCCTGCCAGCAAAGCTTGCATCGCCGGGGTTATCTGGCCATCGAGGCCCGGCAGCTCCGCCGGGCGCTTAGTGAACTCAACCTGATGGCCTTCGGTGTACTTGATCGCGCTCGCTTGTGCGCCACGACGTAGGCCATCGGCGCGCTGTTCGGCGGAAATTGGCGAGTTGTGCACCCGCCCCTGTTCATCAGTCCAGGTGTAATACGGGTTACCGTTTTCACTGCGCACAAAGCCTTTATCTTCAAAGGCTTCGGCATCGATGTAATCACTGGAATGCTGACCATTGGGCAAGCTCAGGTCTTTTTGCCCATCCAACTGTTGAGCGCCGGCATAGAAACTGCTCTGCATTGTGCCGCCGGCATCCACCCAAGTGAAGTAACGTCGTTTAGCCTCCGCACCAGCCGCCGCGCCCGGCCAATTACTCCGAGTCTGGTCGGCAATCCGCGCTTGGTCGCGCTGGTTAATTTGCCGCGCCGCCGAGCGTTGTTGCGCGCCATAGTCGCTGTCGACGAAGGTGTTATGCACCCGCCCCTGGTCATCGACCCAGGTTAAATAACGCGCATTACTCGCCTGTGCGTCAAGCGTTGCGAACACCAGCAAAACCGTTAATACGCTGCGCATGCCGTTAAAAACTCGTGGTGTAGGTGAGCGCCATAACATAGGCTTTTACCGTAGTTTCAATATCCAAACCCGAATAAGGATTGTAAACAACGCTGTCAAAGCCAACGCAGTTGGCATTACAGCTGGTACCCGCCGGAATGCTTTGTTTGCTAACCAAATAATTAAAACCCAAGTCAATAACGGTATCTTGGTCCCAATGATAACCGGCGCCAAAACCATATAAGTGTGCATCCCCGAGCGGCATCAAGACATCCGCCTTATTACCCGGAATCGCCGAAGGCCGGGGTTCATAACCTAGCCGTAAACTAAGACGATCAGTGACGTCGTATTGCATGCCAATCGCCCAACTCCATACCGACTCATAGCCGCGATCTAAAGCAATGGAGCTGGTGGTCGCACCGTCCGGCGAAAGCAGTGCGGCAACCTTCAAGAAATCCAGTTCACGATCAAACTTAAGTTCAAACTTTTCCCAAGCGGCATAATCGGTCCACTTAACATCCAGGTTAAATTGCCATTTGCTCGCCGGTTTTAATTTAATCCCGGTCGAGAAATGCTGCGGATAAGTCATCTCCATCGACACATTACCCACCTCCTCATCCACACCATCTGGGGTAATAGGGTTGAGTATCGCGCCGACCAGCGAGGTATCCAGCCCTTGCCAGAAACCTTGCCAGTTTTTCGTGTATTTAATTTTATAGTCGCCCTCAAGATGCATTTTGGCTTCGCTTTGATACACCGCCCCCCACGCAAACCAATCGGTTGGCTCCCACAGCACGCCCAAGTGCCAGGTCGGCGATAAGGTCTGCTGCAGGTCAACATCCAGATTGGCCAAATCGGTAAAAGGCCCGAACTCACCACCACACACATTTAAAATAGGGTCAAAGGGGCTGCCATCGGCAACACACAGCACGTCTTGTAGCTGCCCGGTTAAACCGGTCAATAGGTTGGGCACTCGCAGGTCTTGATTGAGCGCCAAGGCTTGATGGGAGAAGTTAATCGACAAACCCAACGACAGTTCATCGTTGAGCTGATAGCCCACCGCCGGTGAAAAATAGGTCAACCGCTGCAGCACCACCTCTTTGCCCTGATAACGCCCAGGATCATCGTCATCTCGCACATAGCCTAGGGCTTGCGGGGTATACACGTTGGTGGCGAATGTTAGCTTGGAGCCCGGCGGGTTGATTGATAGACCCGCCAATGGCACGAACAACACCGGCAACTCAGTGGCGCCACCAAGGCCTGGGAAATACATGGCTGGCGTCGTGGTACGGCTTGACGAATTGGCTATCGGATCGTTTTTAGCACCAAAAAAAGCACCGCCATAGCCCGGCGGCGCGTTGAAATCGGCGCGAATATCCATCACTGCAGTGATGTATTTAATCGTGGTCTTACGACCTTTTAACTTGGTCAAGGCCGCCGGGTTGTAATGCACCGCATCGATACCGCTTTCATCGGCGGTAATCGCATTGCCCATGGCCATGGCCTTCGGGTTGCCGATGGTCAGGTTTTGCCCCAACTGTGCCTGTACGCTGGCGCTAACAAGCAAAGCCGCCCCCGCCATCGCGCGCTTAAGCGGCGAAATTCGCATTTTCATGAAGTGCTCGCTCGTAGGTTATTGGGCCTTGAGGCCCTTGATATCCAAGGGCATGGAAACCCCGAGGAGCACATCCGGCGAGTCTTCGGTCATGCCAAAACCGGCGTTGACGTTGACGATGTAATCAGGCGAGGTTCGTAAACCCAGCGAGAAATTCATGATGGCACTGGTTTGCTCAGTGCCATCCACTTCTGCATCGGCAAAGGTATAGGTGGGCTTGAGTGAGTAGGCCATCTGATAAGAGGTCGACAAAGACACGTCATACGACAGCGCATAGGCAAAACCCATGCTGTAAGACAAGGTGGCCCCCGGCTCAACCTTCTCGAGTAAGCGCCCGCCGCGCACCTGATTAACATTGGTCACGGGCATGTTGTAGGTGTAACCCATAGAGCCAAACAGTACGACCGGGTCAATCACGTAGGAAAGGTTGGCCCCACCGCCCAAGCTGTAGTAACCGCTGCCGGTGGAAAGCGCGGTATTTGAGTCAATGTCATACGGGCTTTGCCCGGTGGGTAAACCCAAGGTGGCATATAAAGTTGTCGAGGGTTTGCCGCGTACCGACGGCCACGGCTGCCAGCGCAAACTGGTAGAAATATCACCCAGGCTGTAGGCGTCGATACTGCGCTCGGTGTCATAGGCGGCAACAAAGGGCAGACGCACGCTAAAGGTTAAGTTGTCCCAAATGCCGTAATCAAAACTAAAGGAGTTGGTAAAGGTGTGCTGTGATTGCGCCTGTGCAGCCACGCTAATCACGTTGTTATTGACCCTATAGGTCTCAATTTGCGTATCGCGGATTAACGAATAATCAAACCCATAGGTCAGGGTGCGCTCACCTTTTTTTAGCAGGGTGTAGCTTTGCTCAGAGGCCGAAAACACCTGTTCAAGTGCTTTTGCACTGTCGGCATCGTCCTCTTTTTTGCTCAGCGCGTTACGCGCCTGATCGACCGAAGGCTCTGCTGCTGAGTCAGTTACAGGCTCCTCGGCCACCACCAATCTGGCCAATAAAAGGGCCAAAACCCCAAGCGTTGCCACACCCCAAACCTTCATGCCCGATCCCCACTGATATTGTTCTTATATTTTTTTTGCAGCTTATTTACGGCGGATATGACGAATATCACCTTGGGAACCGAGTTCATCCACTTCATTCGAAGTGATTTTGCCGATCTGCGGAAACACCCGAAACGCCAGCAAACTGATGGTTTGATCATCAATAATGCGCAAATCCTGATCGGTCAAAGCCAGTGCATTTTTCGGCTCTTGGCCACTGGGGAAGATTACAAATACCACGTTGCCATCCCAGATTTCCGCAAAGCGTGTGCGGGTAAAACTGATATTGCCGAGCGCCGGATCGGCCACATAAACGTGCGATTCATGCACGTCACGCACCACCACAAAATGTTTGAAACCGCCGTAAACGATCGGCACCAAGGCTGGATGTTCGAGCTCATCGAGGTCGTCCAGAGTGGCTTTGAAACCACCACTTTGGTAGCCCAACTGGCCGACATAGCGCTTCATGTCGAGCAATGAAAAACCGCGGCGGGCGGCGATTTTATCGGCCTCGCCATACTGCAACATGCCCTCCATCACCTGTTTTTCTTGCAGATTGCGGCCAAGGTAGTAGTCCAACAAAGTGGTTAAGGCGCCAGAGCCGCAGCTGTAGTCGTAGGCTTGGCGAATCACATTGCGAAACTGCGTAACGCTTTTCGGCTCGAGCACCACCGACTCACGTAGCGGGCCATTGGGCACTAACGACTGAGTTAAGTTGACCGTCCCGGCGGCGGGCGTTTTGGTATCTACCGCTTCGGTAAAACCGAACAGCGCAATCAAACTACCAATCAAAATCTCAAGCATTTACGCCTCGTAGTGCAGACTGCCTTGCGTAAAAAAGCCCTACCGACCAAGGCCGATAAGGCTTTTTAAAACTCAACTCAAACGAGCTGAATCAATGACCCCAAACCTTAACGGTAGTACCACCCATGTTGATGCCTGAGACAGCTACGCCACCCAAGCTGGCGCCGGTGCCCATATTGATGCTGGCAACTTCAACTTCGCCGACCATGCTTGGCAGGGTGATCTGCAATTGTTGTGTGGCTACACCACCAATATCGGCGCTGACCACATCGATCATCAGTGGGTTGGTGTCCAAAATGGTGAAACCGGTGAAGGTGATGGTGTTCAAATTCAGGCTATTGCCACTGTCTTTGTAGGTAACTTTGCCGATGGAGCCGTTGAAGCTACCGGAAATGCTGATGCCGTCTTGGCCGGTAACTGAAGAAAGAGCCGAGTCGTCCATCGAAGTCATGCCAGCTTGGGCCATGAACGGAACAGCCAGTACCGCGGCAGCCAGAACGAGTTGTTTGAAGTTCATTGTGTATCTCCAAAAGGTCTAGTACAGGTAGGTTGCCCCTAGGGCACCGTTAATGACTGCGCCATCAACAGCAGGACTGGCCTAATGCTCATCACCAAGGCAACCACTACTTCCTTAGTCACGGTTGCACTTGGCGTTTGAAGCGCTAGGCTTCTCGTCCTGGCCCTAAAGTTACTGCCAGCACTTGCAGCTGCCAGCCCATCCAAGGGATGGAGCGCAGCAACAAGCGAACCTATTGCGGATAACCACAGCGGCTTCAAGCCTCGTTTAACAGGCCCATGGTTTTACCTTTGAGTACCGCCTGAGTACGGCTGCGCACCCCAAGCTTGGCGAACAAATTGTGCAGGTGCCATTTGATGGTGGCCTCCGAGAGATGCACCGCTTGGGCAATGTCTCGATTGGACAGGCCCGCCGCCACGAACCGTAGAATTTCTTGCTCTCGATGGCTAACATCATGTTTTTCATCGAATTTTTCAATATTTACAGCCAGCTTCAGGCATTGCTCACGCATCCTTTCGGCCACGTGAAGCCATGCCCCAGCGTGCTTTGCGTCAGCCGCAAACCATGCATTCCAGAGCGGTAGCAGCCACAAAGCATCATCGTCAAACACGCGCCGATAGCCACACTCCCACGCTTCTTCGAGAGTGCTGCGCAGCAAGGCAAAAGCCTTCTCATCGTTACCCTTGCGCCAACACGCTACCGACAGTAACAGCGAAATTCTCAAGCGTCGGTCACGCTGATGCTCATCGCCCAATTTTGCCAAGGCAGCGTCGAGCACTAACTGCGCTTTGTCGGCGCGCCGTTCACTAAGCGCCAAACGCGCCAACGCCAAAGCCAGGGCAAATTGCGCATCGGGGTAACGGCCAGCCGGTAACTCATCTTGATGACGCTGTGACTGCAAGCAGATCCGCTCGGCCTCATTGGGGCGCTGTAGCCAGAGTAAAAAATGCACCTTGCAGCTCAGTGCAAAGGCCAGCACCCGTTCGTAACCGGGACGCTGTAAATCCGCTAACCAAGCATCGAGACTGAGCATGGCCTGCTCGCTAGCACCGCTGTAAAACTGCGTGCGAATCAGCACTAACTGACCTCGACTGATTAACTCAATGGGCGTTGCCACATCACGCCAACTCATGGCCTTCGGCAACTCAGCAAGAATCGGCGCGTGCAGGTCTCGCTCATACAAAATGTCGGCATAGGCTAATACCAACGGCCCACCGACGCGGCTGTGCGGCCCAAAAACCGCGGTCACCCGCGCGCGCGCAGCCTCGGCTTGGCTATGAGCCAGCACCAGCTCTCCGCGCGCTTTGCAAATTAGCGCCTCCAGCATACTGACCATTACTTGCAGATATTCGCTGTCGGCGTACTGCAAACTTTCGCGGGCAAGCGCAATCGACTTTTGCGCGGGGGCAAAATTATTCAGCAACACATGCGCGGCCGCCTGAATACAACTAAGGCTGGCGCGGAAGATCGCCTGATTGCTCGGCACCATGCTCAGCCACTGCTGACAGACTTTTAAGCAGTGCTCCAATTTGTCTTGGTACAACAACACCAGTGCCTTAAGTAACTGCGCCGTTACCAAGAGTTCAGCCAAGCCAAAATGCATGACTTTGCCGCGCCCCTGCATTAAGCGCGTACTGACCTCCTCAATCAGCGCTTCGGCCTCGGCATATTTCTGTTCGAAGGCTAACTGCCAAGCATAGAAAATCTGAAATACCGGGTGTTCACGCATGACTTCAGCCGGAACTTTGTTAACCATGCTGAGCACGCCATACACCTGATTGCGGGCAATTAACCCAGCGCCTTGACGCTCTAATAACTCGGCGGCAAAGGCATAGTCGCGGGCACGCAAGGCATACTTGATGGCTCGTTCAGGGAAATCGTGATCTTCACACCAGCGCGCAGCGGCATGCAGCAGCGCCGATAAGTCGCCCCGCGCACTCAAGCGGCCCTGCAAATATTCGGCAAATAGATGGTGATAACGAAACCACTGCTGCTGATCGTCCAGGCCGATCAAAAACAACTGTTCGCTGTGCAAACGAGCCAGCATGGTGCGACTGTCGCTACGCCCGGTAAGGGCTTCGCACAGGTCTGCGCAGAACTCATCGAGCACCGAGGTTTGATCGAGAAACAGCTGTAACTCGTCGGGCAAATTGCTCAGTACATCCTCGGCTAGATAGTCGGCAATATTGCGTTCTGTGCCGCTCAAGGCCAAGGCGGTCAAATGCAAGGCCGCGATCCAACCTTCAGTGCGCTGCTGAATCAGCTTTAAATCTGCCGGGGCCAGCTCTAGTTGTTTAATTTGATTAAAATACAGCGCCGTTTCATCCGCGCTCAGGCGTAGATCTTCCGCCTGCAGGCACAGCACCTGATGCTCGACACCCAGAAACTGAGGTTTGTAACGACTGCTGATAATCAGGTGCAGACTGGCGGGCATTTTCTCCATCAGGTAGCGCACGCCCTGACCAATATGCGGGTGACGAATCAGGTGAAAGTCATCAATGATCAAATACAAATCACCCGGCAGGCGCTTTAGATCAACCACAAAAGCATCAATCAATGCCTCAACCGGCCAACTCACATCGCCGGGCACCATACCGTTGAGACTGAAGCTAAAACTGGGCATAACCTCGCTAATAGCCGCGCCCATGTATTGCAACAAACGCTGCGGCTCGCTGTCGGACTCATCACATGATAACCACGCGACTGCCGCACCCTCTTGCAATAAGCGCTGCCGATAGAGGCTGAGAATGGTGCTTTTGCCAAACCCGGCAGGCGCACTAAGAAGCAATAAGCGTTGTTCACGCGCAGCCAACAAACGCTCAACCAGTACGTTGCGTTCAAGTACCGCCGGGCCGCTGGCATCAGCGGGATATAACTTGGTGCGCAACAACGCTGGAGCAAGCTGTTCAGTTACGGATGGCTGATTCATGGTTCAAGCAAACTCAACTCACGGACACGACGGATGGCTTGGGTGCGATTACGCACTTTGAGCTTTTCGTAGATGTTATGCAGATGCCATTTGACGGTGCCTAAGGCCAGCGCTAACTGTTTGCCAATTTCATCGTTAGACAAACCTTGCGCGGCTAAACACACCACCTCGCGCTCGCGTTCAGTGAGCGCATCTTCTTGAGACTCACCCGTTTTAGTCGCCCGCGAACCCGGCCACAGCGCTAACACACTGCGCACAAACCCTTGCAGCGCGGGTTGTCGTTCGGCCGACTCCAACTGCACCAGCAACTGGCGAACAGCCTCGCCTTCTTCAATAAAAATACTGCGCAAGCCTTCGCGCTCAGCCTGTTGCAACGATTGCAGCAGCAATGTTTGCCCGCGTTCTTGATAACCCAAGCGCTGGTAACTTAATGACGCCAATAGATCCAAACGCAAGCGCTGCAAACCGTGCCAGTTAGGCTGCAACATGGCGCGCAGCTGGGTTATTTCGTGCAAGGCCTCGCTGAAATTACCACGTGCCTGCTGTAGACGAATGCGGGTTAAGCCGTGCACCCAGAGCACCGGATTAAAGCTGGCGGGTTGATACTGCTCAGCGCGTTTAAGCCACTCAAAGCTGTGCAAGCGCTGCTCGGCACGTTTGAGCCGATCGGTCGCCGGCTCTTGCAAAATCAAGGCTATTTCCTCGCCAAGCGCTTGCGCATAAAACCGCCACGACTGGTTACGCGCCGCGAGGTTTTGCATCAAGGCCAAGCTGGCCATGGCCTCTTTGGGATTATTTTGCATACGCTGGGTACGCGCCAAACAGAGCATGGCTTGCGCATACAGATCGATCGGCTTAATCACATCGACCGTCGCCAAGGCCCAGTTGAGCTTCTCTTCAAGGCCCTGCAAATCGCCTTGTTGATAGGCGATTAACGCCTCGCTGATAGCCGGCAACGCCAAGGCTCGCGAGCGCTCGCCAAACCAAGGCAGCACGCGCGTGCGCAATTGAGCAAACAGCAGTTGCGCCTGTTTAATTTGACCCTGCTCTAGGGCCATAAAAATCTCGACATTGACCAGTTGCATGTCGAGATAACGGCCCTCTAGAAAATGATTACGCTGCTGCGCCAACGCCAGTAAACGGCGGGCATGTTCAGGCTGAATCAGCACTACATGCGCCAGCGCACCGACGATCAAAACCGCCACTTCTAGAAAAGCGTTGTGCTTACCCAATTGCGGCTCGATTTTACGCGCCAAGCTCACGCAGGCTTGCAGGTCATCTTTTTGCAGCGCTATCACCGCTTTAACTGCCAACACCGCCAGATGATTGTCGCTCATAGGCGCATCGGCCTTAGCGCCGGCAAAGTTCGCCAACAGTTTATCGAGCATGCTGTTGGCTTGCGGCAGGGCCATTTGCGCGGCCTTATCCCACACCTCAGCCAAGGCTAAAATCGGGAAATTCACGGCGATATGATCGGGTACTTGCTGACGCCAGCGATAAATCTGACTGAGCTGACCACGATTGATCATCTCCAAGCCACAGGCATCCACCAAGGCGGCGAGCATTTCTGGGTCTTGCGCAAGCGCGGCGTGCTGAATAGCCAAGTCCTGCATATGGTGATTGGTAAACCACAGGCTGGCATTGAAATGTAACTGCTTAAACCGCTCAGGATCGCGCTCTTTTAAACGAGCTTGGAGAAACTCGGCGAACACCGTGTGAAACCGATACCACTGACGCTCACGGTCGAGCGGCAGTAGGAACAACTGCATAGCCTCCAAACGTTCAAGCAGTTGCTGGCCATCCTGACGACTGGTCAGCGCGCTGGCCAAATCGCCACTCAGTTGCCGGGCAATGCTTAACGCGAGCAAGGCTTCTTGCAGGTCACTGGGCAACTGTTCAAACACCGAACGCAACAGGTAGTCGGCGACGGCTCCTTGCCCCACGCTGGCATCGGGCATATGCACGCCGCTGGAAGGCTGATTGCGTAACCACAAACGGGCCAAATGCACGCCGACCATCCAGCCTTCGGTGTTGCGGTGCAGTTCGGCCAAGGCATGCGCATTCAGTTGCACACCTAAACGGCCCAGATAATCACCGGTTTGCTCAAGGTTTAAGCGCAATTCGTTGCTGCCAATTTCCAACAACAAGCCTTTGGCTCGCCAAGTGGCCAAGCTCAACGGCGGTTGTGAGCGGCTGCCAAGGGCCAAGGTAAAGCCGGCAGGAGCCAAACGCACTAAGCGGTTTAAGGCGCTAAAAAGCTCGGGATTGTGCAGCAGATGCAGGTCGTCGAGTACCAGCAGTAACGGCTGAGTAAGCACCGACAAATCGACCAGCAAGCTCTCCATCACGGCCGCGACAGGAACCTGCATGGTGTTTTGCAAATAACCTAAAGCATCCGCGCCAAGCCCCGGCACAACGCTGCTCAAGGTTTCAATCAATTGACGGTAAAAACACCCAGGATCGTCGTCTTCCCGGGCTAGCGAGAACCACGCAACTAAATGCCCTAGGTCTTGATGCTGCTGCGCCAACAGACTCAACGCCGTGGTTTTACCAAAGCCTGCGGGGGCGCAAAAGAGCAATACTCGTGCATTCGGCTGGCCGGCAAACGCGGCCAAAACCTGAGACTGGCTGAGCACGTCGGCGGGGATTTGCGGCGGCATCAACTTGGAGCGCAATAAACTATCGGCGGCCGGTTCGTCAGCAACACCCATGAGCAAAACCCCTAGTAAATTATGATTATTGTGTGAGGTTCGAGCCTCTGGGGATGGCTGCATACTAATCATTGCCGGCCCTCTAAGTAAACCCATGCCAAGGCTCTAGGATGAACAGTTGCGGCAGACTACAATCAGCCCTCGCACGCCTGATACAGCCTGTATGCCTATTTGCTCTGTGTACCCCCTGCCCTACTGCTTGGACCCAGCGGATTACTTTGCCCGCATCCATCTAGCCCCCGGCGCCGTTCTGCTCGATGCCGGCCGGCCGCTGGCCACTCGCGCACGCTACGACATTCTTAGCGCCTGGCCATTGGCAGTGTTGGCAGCCGCGCCCGACGAATCAGCCAAGGTTTTTCTCCAGCGCCTGCGCCAAAGCGTGCACAGCCTTGGCCCCGCCCAAGCCCCCGACGACTGCCCGCTGCCCTTTGTCGGTGGCTTACTCGGTTATCTGAGCTATGACTTTGGCCGGCGGATTGAACAGATGCCAAGCGCGGCGGTCGATGACCTGAGCCTCGCCGATGCGCACTTTGGCCTGTATGCCTGGGCGCTGATCAGCGATCACCAACGGCAAACCAGCCAACTGGTGTTTCACCCAACACTGGCAAACGAAGAGCGTCTGCGCCTGCAACAACTCTTTAGTCAGCCGAGTGCTGCTCGCCCGGCCCCGTTCAAGCTGCTGGACAGATTTAGCGCCGAGATCAACAGCGCCCAATACCAAACGGCGATTGCCCGTATTCAGGCCTATATCCTCGCCGGCGACTGTTATCAGGTGAACTTTGCCCAGCGCTTTCGTGCCGCCTGCCAAGGTGATCCGTGGAGCGCCTACTGCGCCTTGCGCGCCGCCTGCCCCACGCCCTTTGCCGGCTATCTGCGCCTAGGCCATGAGGCGGCCATTTTGAGCCTGTCGCCCGAACGCTTTTTGCGCCTTAGCCAAGGCCAAGTGGAAACCCGGCCGATTAAAGGCACGCGCCCGCGCATGAGCGAGCCGCAAGCAGACCTAGCCATGGCCAATGAGTTGCTGGCCAGCAGTAAAGATCGCGCCGAGAACCTGATGATTGTTGACCTGCTGCGCAACGACCTGAGCCGCAATTGCCGCACCGGCAGCGTGCAGGTGCCGGAACTCTGTGCCCTTGAGAGTTACCCCAACGTCCATCATCTAGTCAGCAGCGTGACCGGGCAACTGCGCAGCGACCGCGATGCCTTCGACCTGCTCGAAGGCAGCTTCCCCGGCGGCTCTATCACCGGCGCGCCAAAGATTCGCGCCATGCAGATTATTGATGAGTTGGAGCCGACCCGCCGCAGCCTGTATTGCGGCTCGCTGCTGTACCTGGATGTACGCGGGGAGATGGACAGCTCCATCGCCATTCGCAGCTTGCTGGTCAAAGACGGCCACGTCAGTTGCTGGGGCGGCGGCGGCATTGTCGCCGACTCGAATTGGCAGGACGAATATGCCGAGTCGATCAGTAAAGTGGCGATTTTGCTCGAAACATTGGAAAAGCTTTAGTGCAGAAACGCCAAGGCCCGCAAAAGCGGGCCTTGGCGACAGCAAGCGTGCTTACAGACTCAGATCACGCACCGAAGCCTTGAGAAACTCCTGCTTCAGATCGGCAAAGCTGTGTACCGCCGGGAACTGCGGGAACTCGCGGATCACGTTATCTGGCGCATGGAACAAAATCCCGGCGTGCGCCTCAGCCAACATGGTGGTGTCGTTATATGAGTCGCCGGCGGCAATGATCCGGTAGTACAGGCTCTTAAAGGCAATCACCGACTGGCGCTTAGGGTCTTTCTGGCGCAACTGATAGCCGATCACCCGATCGGTTTCGTCGGTAATCAGCTTGTGACACAGCAATGCCGGGAAGCCCAGTTGGCGCATCAGAGGTTGCGAGAACTCATAGAAGGTATCCGAGAGAATCACCACCTGAAAGCGCTCACGCAACCAGTTAACAAACTCCACAGCGCCGTCCAGAGGCTTCAAGGTAGCGATCACCGCTTGAATATCGGCCAGTTTTAAACCGTGTTCATCAAGAATGCGCAAACGCTGCTGCATCAGCACGTCATAGTCGGGAATATCCCGCGTCGTGGCTTTCAGCGACTCGATGCCGGTTTTTTCCGCGAAGGCAATCCAGATTTCTGGAACCAACACGCCTTCTAGGTCGAGACAGGCAATTTCCACGGGTGACTCCTAATTAGGCGATAAAATTAGCCGGCACTTTAGCCGCTCACCCCGACGGGTGCAACGCGTGGCGCGGCTTATAGCCAGATTAAAGCTTGATGCAGGCACTTCGGTATTTAGCCGCATAACAACTATTTGCTACCATCGGCAATACAGAGCGCTCAGCGCCATTAAAACTAGGAAACCACCTGATGAGTCATCCTTTCGATGTAGCTGAGTTAGCTGCCACTTACGCCAGCAAATCCCCACAAGACATCCTCAAACTGGCCTTCGAGCACTTTGGCGATGAATTGTGGATCTCCTTCAGCGGCGCCGAAGACGTGGTGCTGGTGGACATGGCCTGGAAGCTCAATAAAAACGTCAAAGTGTTTAGCCTCGACACCGGCCGCTTGCACCCTGAGACCTATAGGTTTATCGAACAGGTGCGCGAGCACTACGGCATCAGCATCGAACTGCTGTCCCCAGACGCTTCAGCGGTTGAGGCATTGGTCAAGGCGAAAGGCCTGTTCAGCTTCTACAAAGACGGCCACGGCGAATGCTGCGGCGTGCGCAAAATTGCCCCGCTGCGGCGCAAACTCAGCACTGCACGCGCTTGGGCGACAGGCCAGCGCCGCGACCAAAGCCCCGGCACCCGCAGCCAAGTGGCAGCGCTGGAAATTGACGCCGCCTTCTCGACTGCCGATAAGCCGCTGTACAAATTTAACCCGCTGGCGAACATGAGCAGTGAAGAGGTGTGGGGTTATATCCGCATGCTGGAGTTGCCGTTTAACCCCCTGCACGAGCGTGGATTTATCAGCATCGGCTGCGAGCCTTGCACCCGTCCTGTGCTGCCCAACCAGCACGAGCGCGAAGGCCGCTGGTGGTGGGAAGAAGCCACGCAAAAAGAATGCGGCCTGCATGCCGGCAATCTAATCGCAAAAACCTAAGCCTGACGCTGAAATAAAAAGCCCGTCTGCAGATTGTCTCTGCAGACGGGCTTTTTAGTGCACTAAAGGTTAAAAAACCGGCAACTGTACATTGGCAAACAGCTCATCCAGCTCGGCCTTGTTGTGGCATTGCATGGCTTTGGTTTGCACCTCGCGGGTCAGGTGCGGGGCGAACTTCTCGATAAAGTCGCACATAAAGCCGCGTAAAAAAGTGCCCCGCCGAAAGCCAATTTTGGTCACGCTGGATTCAAATAATTCGCTGGCATCCAGCACCACTAAATCAGGGTCTAGCACCGCATCGACCGCCATCTTGGCCAAGATACCAACGCCCAAGCCCAGCCGCACATAGGTTTTGATCACGTCGGCATCGGCGGCAGTAAACACCACCTTGGGGGTTAATCCACGGTGACTAAAGGCCTCATCAAGCTTTGAACGGCCGGTAAAACCGAACACGTAGGTGACGATTGGATACTCCGCCAAGGCCTCAAGGGTGAGTTTCTCCAACTTGGCCAAGGGGTGCCCAACCGGCACCACTACACAACGATTCCAGCGGTAGCACGGCATCATCACTAGGTCGCCAAACAACTCCAGCGCCTCGGTGGCAATGGCGAAGTCGACGCTGCCGTCGGCGGCGCTTTCGGCAATTTGCCGCGGTGTGCCTTGATGCATGTGCAGCGCTACATCCGGGTATTGCTTGATGAAGCTGCTAATCACCGGGGGCAAGGCGTAGCGCGCTTGGGTATGGGTGGTGGCAATCGACAAGGTGCCTTTTTTCTCGTTAGAGAACTCTTGAGCGATTTGCTTAATGCTCTCGACCTTGCGCAGGATCTCCCCGGCGGTGGCAATAATTCGCTCACCGGCAGGCGTTACCCGGGTCAAATGTTTGCCGCTACGGGCAAATACCTCAACCCCAAGCTCATCTTCCAATAAACGGATCTGCTTACTGATCCCGGGCTGCGAGGTGTACAAGCTCTGCGCCGTGGCCGAGACGTTGAGGTCGTGATGCGCCACCTCCCAGATGTAGCGCAATTGTTGAAGTTTCATGGATGCCCCTCAATACCAATAAATGCTGCAAGCCCGGCGAGCGCATATAACCATATGTGCAGTTTGAGCATTAAAAATAGACTATATATCTTTGACCTGTGTGCCGCTGGTCTAGCCGACCGTTTAAAAATGCAGCGTTGCGGCTAGTTAAAGCTCGCCCCGCCCACGATGCTGCAACATAGGCACCAGATACACCGGCGATTCCGACAACTGCACCAAGCGCTGCGCGGTACGCCCAAGCGGGGTATCCCAAGTAGTGCCATGGCTGTGACTGCCAATCACCAGTAAATCCGCCGAGAGCCTCTGCGCCTCAGTCAAAATCACCTGCGGCGGGTCACCCTGCAGCACCCGCACGGTCTTAATGAGCTGCATGTCCTGCGGCGCTTCGCCCATCTCATCGTTAAAACCTTCGAGCACGCGCTGTTCGATACTGGCCATGACCGCGCCCAGACCTTTAGCGCGCATTTCTTGCAAGGTAGCTTCATCCAAATAGGTCTGCAGCACCGAGTCAGCAAACAGCCCCATCGGCTCTACCGCGTGCACCACATACAAGTCGGCATTAAATGAACGGGTCAATGCCAGCGCATGCTGCAGCACATAGGGGGCGTACAGGCCCAAATCGGTCGCATATAAAATAGTGCGAATCATGCTTAACCTCATCTACTACTGGCCAAAGGTCCTAGCTAGAGCGTAGCAGCCGCTGGGCGTAGAGGTTAACCGCCGGCCTTACTCATTACTGACGCCGTGCAGCACATGACCGGTGGCGACGAACTCACTGGCTTTCTGGCAGTGACTGGCTTGGTCATCAAAAAACATATCGGCACCAAAAGTTTCCAAAATCGCCGATTTGTCTAAGCCGCCGAGGAAAAACGACTCATCGAGGCGAATGTTCCACTCACGCAAGGTGCGAATGACCCGCTCATGGGCGGGTGCCGAACGCGCCGTTACCAAGGCGGTACGAATCGGACAGGCATCCTCTGGAAACTCTTGTTGCAAGCGATGCAGCGCGGCCAAAAATGGTTTAAACGGCCCGCCCCCCAGCGGGTCACGCGCGGCGTGTTGCTCATGGGCCTGAAACGCGGCCAAGCCACCCTGCTGATAAACCCGTTCGGAGTCGTCAGAAAACAACACTGCATCACCATCGAAGGCAATCCGCAGTTCATTACTGCCTGCCCGCTGCGCACCACCCGACAAAATACTGGCTGCACCAAATCCGGCCCGCAGGGCGCTGCGCACATCCTCGGCATGGGTAGACAGAAACAAATGACACCCAAACGCAGCCAAATACGGATCTGGACTGCGACCACCGACAAAGGCCGCACGCGAGATAGCTAAGTTGTAATGCTGGATCGAGTTAAACGCGCGCAAGCCGGTGTCGGCACTGTTGCGCGAGATCAGAATCACCTCAACCCGCGGCTGGCTTAGGCTGCTATTGAGCTGGAGGAGTTTTTCTACCAGCGCAAAGGCATCACCGGGCTTGAGGATTTCGTCCTCATGCTCGATTTGATATTGGCGATAGGCTTCAACGCCCTGGGTTTCATAAATCTGGTGGCTGGCACTGAGGTCAAACAGCGCCCGCGATGAAATCGCCAAAACCAACTTGTCACCCAAACCTGCACTCATAAAGCTCCTAACTGCTGGTTGCGACTTTCAATAAAAGCCAAGGCCTGATGCAGCGCTTCAATACGCGGCAATTGGCAACCGACAAAAGCCGCAGCCGCCAAGGGCGCGGCATAAATAGCCGGCAGCTCCATTGGCCGACGTAACGTCGCGTCGTGATACATGCTGGGAAAATAGTCCGGCATCCGGTCGGTGGCCGCCAACAGTTTATCGGCGTACTCAGGCGGCAACACGTGGCCGCAAGCGGCAGCAGCGCTAATCACTTCCTGCATAAGAGCGCGGATCAACGCACGGCTATCGGCATTCGCCATCAACTCGCGGGTGCCGGCATTCAGCAACACCGACAAACCGTTATAGGGCACGTTCCACACCAATTTCTGCCAGCGTGCCAGCTCAAGGCTAGGCATTGCGGTCGAGTCCACCCCAGCGCTGCGAAACAACGCTACGCCCGCCTCGACTATGGCCAAACGGGTCGCCTGATCAGGCGCAGGCCCCGAGTGATAACCCAGATTTACCGCGCCCAAAGACTGATGTTCAACCACCCCCGGCGCCGAACGATGGGCACAGATAAAACACAGGCCACCGAGCAAATGTAGCGACTCAGGCAGCAGAGGCTGCAATGCCTGCTCCACCGCCAAACCGTTTTGCAGTAACAACACCTTGGCACCCGGTACCGCCGCCTGCGTGATCAGTGGGGCCAAGGCCGCATTGCTGATGGTTTTGGCGCCAACCAGCAACCAGTCACACGGCGGCATATCCGCCGCATGCCGATACACCTGGGCCGGCTGCAAATGCAATTCGCCATGCACCGCGCTATTAATTTGCAAACCCTGAGCACTCACGACAGCAAACTCACTGCGCAACAGAAAGTGCACATCAAAACCTGCGCGCGC
>JBILAR010000189.1:0-3172 GCA_044354115.1 Pseudomonas sp.
CCGATTGCGCCAGTGCCGATAATCCCGATCCGTGGCCGTTGTAAATTTGACACTAGGGAAGCTCCTCTGGGGTGCGTGCAAGAGCCTGCTGCAACTGGCCGAGCACTTCATGCGGGTTCAAGTTTGGCCGAATTTGGCCGAAATATTGACTATCAGCGACCACGAAGAACGCCGGCAACTGGCGTACTTCATAGCGTTGCACTAAGCCACCATTATCGCCGGCGTCCACCCAACACAAACGGTCAACCGGCAGCGAAAAATGTGGAATTTCGCGCCGAGCCCAGCGGCAACTGGCACAACCTATGCTCGTAAATATGAGTAAGGAAATCCCGGACCAATCGAGCAATTGTCGATCAGCATCAAAGTCGGTTAATTGCAGTTCGGCCGCTATACTGAGCACAATGATGTCATTCCGATGGCATTGGGAGTCGGTAGTCATGCGTCGTTTCTTGCGTCACCCAAGCGATATGCCAGTCGAATTAGTACTGCGCAAGCAGGTCAGCGTCCCTAAACAGCGCCTGCACGATATCAGCCTCGGCGGAGTTGCGTGCAACTCCTCACGCAGTTTCCGCCGCGGCACAGCGGTAGAAATGCGTATCCCCTTACTCGGCGATCAAGCGCGCTACCCCGGCGTAGTCGCTTGGTGCCATAAGCTGTCCGACGACTACTTGGTCGGCATTTCCTTTATTGATGAAGACACCCTGTTTCGCGCCCGAATGGTCGAGCAAGTGTGCCAAATCGAGCATTACCGCCACCAGCGCGAACTCGAACTGGGCAAGCCCCAGGCTGTCGAGGCAATGGCCTGCGAATGGATTGCCGAGCATGCCGCCGAATTTTCTAACGCCAGTTTGGGCTAAGCAGCCCCGCAGCCGAGCTTGATTTGCGCCAGCAGCGCATACAAATCGTGCGCGAAGGTGCCGCAATCCAGACCGTGTCAAAACTACTGCGCTCGGTTATGCGGCGTTAAAAACAGGCTCAAAATGCTCATTTACAACACGTAAACTGCGCTTTTTCGCCTGTTTTTGCCTTGCCTAACCTTCGCTCGCTACGTTTTCACACAGCCTGAATCAGCGCCTTTTGCCAGCATTTAAGCGCCAGCTGCCCATTGTCTAGCCGAGGGGTAACGCGCTAAGGTTAAGCCTCCCCAACGCGCCCATCTTGCCGTGCACCGCCCCCGGGGAACTGCGGCGGCCGGCACCCGCGACCTGATGACTCTGACCTGATGAATAGCACGATGGCTGATCTACCAATCAACGACCTTAACGTTGCCTCCAACGAAACCCTGATTACCCCGGAGCAACTCAAGCGCGAAATTCCCCTTACCGATGCCGCCCTGCACACAGTGGCGCACGGCCGCGAGGTGATTCGCAATATTCTCGACGGTACCGACCATCGCCTGTTCGTGGTGGTTGGCCCTTGCTCGATTCACGACCTGAAAGCCGCCCATGAATATGCCGAGCGCTTAAAAGTGCTGGCCGCCGAGGTGGCCGACAGCCTGTTCTTGGTAATGCGCGTGTATTTTGAAAAGCCGCGCACCACCGTTGGCTGGAAAGGTCTGATCAACGATCCGTATTTGGACGACTCATTCAAAATTCAAGACGGCCTGCACATCGGCCGCACCCTGCTGCGTGACCTCGCCGAAATGGGCTTACCGACCGCCACCGAGGCGCTCGACCCGATCTCGCCGCAATACCTGCAAGACCTGATTAGCTGGTCGGCGATAGGCGCACGCACCACAGAGTCGCAAACCCACCGCGAGATGGCTTCGGGTTTATCCTCGGCAGTCGGTTTCAAAAATGGCACCGATGGCGGTTTAACCGTGGCCATCAACGCCCTGCAATCGGTTTCCAGCGCACATCGTTTTCTCGGTATCAATCAGCAAGGTGGGGTTTCAATCGTCACCACCAAAGGCAATGCCTACGGCCACGTGGTACTGCGCGGCGGCAACGGCAAGCCTAACTATGACTCGGTCAGCGTTGCCGTGTGCGAGCAAGCCCTGAGCAAGGCTGCCATCGCCGCCAATATTATGGTCGATTGCAGCCACGCCAACTCCAACAAAGACCCAGCCCTGCAACCGCTGGTGATGGACAACGTCGCCAATCAAATTCTAGAAGGCAATCAGTCAATTGTCGGCCTAATGGTTGAGAGCCACCTCGGCTGGGGCAGCCAGTCGATCCCTAAAGACTTGGCCGACCTGCAATACGGTGTGTCCATTACCGATGCCTGCATCGACTGGGATGCCACCGAAAAAGCCCTACGCAGCATGCACCACAAACTTAAAGACGTACTGCCCAAGCGCCAACGCAGCTAGCGTTTAGCCAAGGCCAAAAAAACGCCGGGCATTTGCCCGGCGTTTTTTATTAGCAACGTTTAACCCTTGGCGGCTTGCCGCTGGCGTCGCTCGATAAAACGCTCAACATAAGAGCAAGAGGCAATCACCGAGTACCCCGCAGTGTGCGCATACTCGAGTGCTTGCTCGGTCAACGCCGCCGCAATACCACGACCACGCAACGCGTTCGGCACGAAGGTGCGATAGATATCCAAGGTCTGCTTACCCAGGTCCATATAGGCTAGGTAAGCGCGATGTTCATCAATAACAACCTCGAACTGATGCCCCGCAAGATCATGTCGAACTGTGACCGCGTCGCTCATCGCCATACCTCGGTATATCCCAGAGCCTGAATACGGCTCAAAACAGTATCCGCACTTGATGAACCTTCGCCAAGCGTAACGACATATCAGCAGAGCCGCCCGCGCCGAGGAGCGTAAGGTAAACCTTACCGTTATCGACTTTACGCAACACGCCGGAATAACCTTGGCCATCGAAGGTAATTAACTGCACACGCTTGCCAGCATAGTTGGCCAACTCACTTACCGCGACATACTCAATATGCGGGTCTTGAACGGCGGCCTGAGGCGTTTCAGCTTTGACACTGACGGCCTCTTTTGCCTGCTCCTCAGTTTTGCTATTGAGCCAAGCAAAACTCAAGGGCTCAATTTGCTGATGATTAATCGACAGCACGGGGCGCAGCATGGCCAGCACATCTTTAGCCGCGTAAAACTGCAAACCGTCCCATTCCATGCCTTCAGTTGGATTGAGTTCCAAGCGTAATGACTGCGGATCTTTCAGATAACCGGCATAGGCGGCAAGCACCGATGGGTCGAGCACAAT
>JBILAR010000164.1:0-4443 GCA_044354115.1 Pseudomonas sp.
TGGGCGCTGCTACAGTCTTCGCCGTAGCGTTTACGCAGGCCTGACTGGCTGAGAATCAAGTGCAGGTCGGGCTCAATGGCGTGCTGGGCTAAACAACCTTTGACGCACTGCAAGGGGCAGCCGTCGAGGGCGACAATCCGCCGTCCGGACTTAGCTTTACTGACTAGCGCCGCGACCGGGCCACCGACCCCTGCAATGCACGACATCTCAGCCAGACCCTGACGGTCTAAGCGCAGCGCCAAGCTATTGGCCAGCTGGGCGACGTTGGAACATCCTGAGCAGGAATACACCAGTGGTAGTGCGCTGCCGGGCATGACGGCTCTCCAAACAAGCAATTGGTTACAGTTTGGTGACTTGGGCCAAGGCATTACCTTGACCAGCGTCAAGGCCGCTGTGGGACTGGCAGCGATACTGAAACCCCGCGTCAGGCAATGGCGTAAGTCCGAGTGTCTGATGGCTAAGGAGTACCCCTATGCAGCTGAACAAATTGCTGGAGAACAACCGCTTCTGGTCGGAGTCGCTGAACGCCCGCGACCCGGAGTTTTTTAAGCGCCTAGCAATGCAGCAACGGCCAGAATTTTTGTGGATTGGCTGCTCCGACAGTCGGGTGCCGGCTAATGAAGTGGTCGGCCTGATGCCCGGCGAGCTGTTCGTGCACCGCAACGTCGGCAACATGGTGGTGGCTACCGACATGAACCTGCTGTCGGTGCTGCAGTACGCGGTGGATGTGTTGCAGGTTAAACACATCATCGTCTGCGGCCACTATGGTTGCGGCGGCGTGCGTGCGGCCATCAGCCATCAAGCGCTGGGCTTGATCGATAACTGGTTACGGGCGATTAAAGCGCTGTACCACCAGAGCCTGCATGAGTTCGAGGGCATGAGCGATGAGCAACGGGTCGACCGTCTGTGTGAACTGAACGTGCAGCGCCAAGTGCGCAACGTGTGCCACACCACCATCGTGCAGAATGCTTGGATGCGCGGCCAAGACATCACCGTGTATGGCTGGATCTATGGCCTAGAGAATGGCCTGATCAAAGACCTAGACAGCACCATCAGCGCCCCCGATCAGCTCGATGAGGCGTTTCTCTACGAGCTGTAAGGCCTGCCGTGCGGGTGAAGTAGGGTGGTCTCATGAGCGCAGCGAAGAGGCCACCGATGCGCGATTGCGCTACGCCGTGATTGCGCTATTTAGGGTTGCCCGGCTTGCAGTTGCACAATCCAAGGTTCCAACCGCTGGCCAAAGGCTAGGTCCACATTGAACAGGTTACGGCTGCCCTCGTCGGGGAATTCAGCGACCTTCTGGCTACTGGGCAATTGGCTAAATAACGCATGCCAGCGGTGCGCCAAGTTGATGCTTTGTGCCACTGGAATCTGCGCCGAGCCACCCAGTTGCACGCTGTCGTCATCATGCCAAGACCAGACGTTGAAGCGTCCGCGCACTATGGCGTAGCGGTTGCGGTCTGGATAACGGGCGCGCAGTACCTGCTGATCGAGGCCCACGTCGGCCACCAACAAACGACTGGCACTGACTTGCTCGCGGTGTAAGGCCAAGCGTGCGCGCTCATGGGTTTCGGCCAAGGGTTTATTGGTCGGCAGCGCGGCCAAATCGGCGGCGCTGCTGTGGAGTTTTTCTTGGGCCAGTTGCAGTTCGCGTTGATACAGCGGGCCGTTGAATTCCAGTACCACTAAGCCATCGCGGTCGAGTTGCCGCACATAGCGGCGCACGTTGCTCTCGCTACTATCGGCAGGCACGTTAAAGCCCAGTTCCTGCATTTTGGCGCTGCTCAGTTGGCCGTTGTACTCGCCATCATCATTGGGCCAGCGATACTCCAGTTGCAGCGCCACGCCACTGTTTTCTCGGCTGGCATAGCTATAGGCCGGGCCAAGTTCGCGCTCGGAGAGTTGCAATTGGCTGTCGGCCACCCCGTTGCGGTTCCACGCGACCCCGAGCAGTGCTATGGCATTCACCAGCGCGATTAAGCCTAAACCGGCAAGGCAACTGTGGCGGTTAGTCCAGTTCATGCTGCACTCCCTGCGAGCAAGCCATTAGTGCTGCGCAGGCGGCGCAGAATCAGCAGTATCAATACGGCAGTCAGCCCGAGCAGCAAGAAGAACAGGTATTTGGGCATGCTCGCCCACCACCAGTCGAACAGCTTGGTGTAGAGGAAGATGACAAAAAAGCTCAGCCCGGTATTCACCACCTCCGACCAATCACGACGTACGCCGAGCCAGATCACCGCTGCGGCGAGGGCAAAACCGAGCAGTTGATAGCTGTTTTCGATCAGTTCTGGATCCAGTTCCAGGTAGCTGCCATAGCCCCAATTACCCAGCACCAGTAGGGGCAAAAACAGCGCCAGTAGGCCGAACACCCGGTAGGTCATGGCGAAACCGTCGAAACGCTGCTGTGGGATCAGCAGCGGTACGGCAAAAATTAGCAGCGCCGCCGGCAAGAAGTTCTCCGGCCGTTCGCCAAAGCCCAGCCAATACAGCCCACCCCAAGTGCCGACCCGTGCGGCGATAAAGCCCAGCACGCAGATAATCCCCGCCGCCAGTAACACCCGCGCTTGCGTCATGTAAGCCAACAGCAGGGCATAGGCGGCCCAAGGCAATAGGGCCTTGTCGGAGGGGGTGATATTGAAGATCTGTCCGAGCATGACGATGTTCAGCACAAAGCAGGCAAAGGCCACCAGCGCGGCCAATTTGCTGAAGTAGCCGGAGCTGTCGCGGCGCTGCACCACTAAGGTCAGGCCGCACGACAGCAAACTGGCGCTGAGCAGAATCGCCACCTGCGCGAGTTCGTCAAACAGCCCCCAAAATTGATAGAACAGAAAAAACACACTGGCCGCCAACGCCAACGCGCCGAGAAACGAGGCAATGCGCATGCCCAGTGACAGTTGCCGGGCTTGGCTGTTTTGGTCGATATCGAAGGCCGCCCGATACTGCGCCAGCAAGCCTTGTTGATGGCTGTGCAGGTGGCTGCGTTGCGCTTCGCTGAGTTGCAGCACCTGCTCGGTTTCCAGCCGACTAAGTTCTCGGTTAAACACGCCGATATCGTCGGCGCGTTGCTGGGCGTCAGTGCGGTTGAGGGTTGGCATGGCGATCCTTGCGGCGGCTCGCCGGTACTGGCGAATGGGCAAGACTGTAACGAGAAAGAGCTTGCTCTAGCAATGCTGGCCCTGATGCGGCGGCGGCCATCGAACCGCTGCGCATGGCTAAATAGACCGATGGCGATGGCGCTGCCTGTCAGGGCTGTGCCCCGCGGGCATGGGCTGCGCTGGGCAAAATTTAACGCGAGCAAAAGTGTCCAAACCTTAGAATGCAATACTATGCTGCATGCACGCTGACCATACCGATACGCATTTGATAACGCAGGCGACTGATGATAGGCAAAGATTCCCCCCCCAAGGCCAGCAGTAAACTTGACGCAGTGCCAGAAACTGACGGCCACCTGCTTGAGGAACCGCACGTGGCTGAGGTCGGCATCGACACGCCTGCAGCGCTGTGCTCAGAGGTTGCGCATATTGTCGGGATTGGCGCTTCGGCGGGCGGTTTGGAAGCCTTCGAAGCCTTCTTTCGCGCCTGTCCTGCCGACACTGGCATGGCTTTCGTGCTGGTCTCGCATCTCGATCCCGGCCATGAAAGCCTGCTTACCGAAATTTTGCAGCGCTGCACGGTGATGCCGGTGGTGCAGGCCGTCGACCAGCAACTCGTGGTCGCCGACCATGTTTACGTGATTCCGCCTAATCGCGATATGGCGATTCTCAATGGCGTGCTGCAAGTGTCGTTGCCGGATGTGGCACGCGGGTTACGCATGCCGATTGATGCCTTCTTTCGCTCGTTGGCCGAGGATCAGGGCGAGCGTGCGATCGGCATTATTCTGTCCGGCACCGCCACCGACGGTACGCTCGGTTTACGAGCAATTCTCGGCGCCGGCGGGGTGTGCATGGTCCAAGACCCGGCCACCGCCAAATACAATGGTATGCCACAAAGCGCCATCAATGCCGGTTACGTCACCCATATTCTGAGCGTCGAAAAAATGCCAGCCATGTTGCTGGACAGCACCCGCAAGGCCGTTTTACGACTGTCAAGAGAGCCGCTCAAGCCGGAAAAGATGCTGAACAGTATCAATCAGATTCTCCTTCACTTGCGCAGCAGCACCGGTCACGATTTCTCCTTGTATAAAAAAAGCACCATCGGCCGGCGTATTGAACGGCGGATGACGCAGCAGGGCATTGATGATCTGGCGGTGTACGCGCGCTATCTCAAGCAGACGCCCAGCGAAGCGAAAAACCTGTTTAAAGAGCTGTTGATTAACGTCACCAGCTTCTTTCGTGACCCCGAGGCCTTTGTCGCGCTGAAGGCGCGCATCCTGCCGCTGCTGTTAGCCGACAAACCCGAGGGCTACGTCTTTCGGGTGTGGGTGGCGGGCTGCGCCAGCGGCGA
>JBILAR010000068.1:0-17836 GCA_044354115.1 Pseudomonas sp.
TGTGCTGTTGGAGTTACTCGACGAGTGCAAAGCGCTGGGGACACCTGAGTTCAATATTCAGATATTCGCCACCGACCTTGATGATGAGGCTATTACCTTGGCCCGGGCCGGCCGTTATCCGCCGAACATCGCCCAAGATATGACGCCGGATCGTCTGCGGCGCTTTTTTACCCAAGATCCGCGTGGCTATAAAGTTAGGAAGGAGGTTCGCGATCTGGTGGTGTTTGCGGTGCAGAGCGTGATCAAGGATCCGCCCTTCACCAAGCTAGACCTGCTCAGCTGCCGTAACCTGATGATCTATCTCGAAACGGAACAGCAAAATCGCCTGATTCCGACCTTTCACTACGCCCTCAAACCTGGCGGGGTGTTGTTTCTGTCCACCTCGGAGAGCATCACCCACCAAGCCGAGTTGTTTAGCACACTTGATCGTAAGTGGAAGTTTTACCGCGCCGTTCATTGCGCCGCACCGACCCCCGCGCAAACCGCTCGCTATGCGACGTGGAGCAGCGACCGCAGCGTTAGAGCGCCAGAGGAAGTTATGTACAAGGCCAAGGAAACCAACTTTGATGAATTGACCCGGCGCGTCTTGCTGCAGTCCTACGCGCCAGCTTCGGTGGTCACCGATCTAAAAGGCAACATCCTCTACGTGTATGGCGACACCGGCCGTTACCTGCGCCCCGCGCCCGGTCAAGCCACCCTGAACGTGGTTGAAATGGCCCGTGAGGGCCTGCAACTCGAGCTGCACAGCGTGTTTCTGCAAGCGTCCAACCAAACCGCCGCGATCCTTAATCGAGACGTCTTGGTGAAGACCAATGGCGGTTTCTCCCGGGTCGGTGTCAGCGTACGGCGGATTCCCGCGCAATCGAGCGTGAGCGATCCGCTGGCGCTGGGTGCCGAGGGCGATTTGTTGCTGCTGAGTTTTCAAGACCTGCTTGAGCCTGCCGCTGCGGCGCAGCCCACGGTGGCGGCCGGACGCCGCAGCAAAGCAGGCAAGGGCGGCGGTGAAGTGACTGCGCAGCAGCACATTGCTCAGTTAGAGCGCGACTTGGCCTATGCCCGCGAGCGCCAGCAAACCAGCACCGAGGAGCAGCAGGCGTTTCACGAAGAGCTCAAGTCCACCAATGAGGAGTTGCAGTCCACCAACGAGGAGCTGCAATCGGCGAACGAAGAGCTGGAAACCGCCAAAGAAGAACTGCAATCGTTAAATGAAGAAATGATCACGGTGAACGCCGAGCTGAATGCCAGAATCGAGCAGATGGGCGACATTCAGAATGACTTCAAAAATCTGATGGACAGCAGCAATACCGGCACGCTGTTTATCGACAACAACCTGCTTATTCGCCGCTACACACCGGCGACCGTTAAGGTCTATCGGCTGATCGCCGGGGATATCGGCCGTCCGTTGGCCGACATCAAATCCAATCTGCTGGACGATGACCTGCAGGCCGATTTGCAGCATGTGCTCGACACCCTGATTCCCATTGAGCGCGAAGTTCACACCCTCGACGGCGCTTGGTATCTGGCGCGCATCCAACCTTATCGCACGTTGGACAATATGATTGCCGGCGTGGTGCTGACCTTTACCACCGTGACCGGGTACAAACTGGCCAGTGAGGCCGTGCAACGCAGTGAAACCCTGCTGGCGCTGACCCAAGAGTTGGCGCATCTGGGCAGTTGGGAGTTCGATTTGCGCACGCAACAGCTCACTTGGTCGACAGAAACCTATCGCATTTATGAACTCGACCCTGCGGTGGTCCCGACGCTCGAGATGGCGAACAACTTCTATGCTCCTGAGTTCCGTCCGCGTGCCCACGCCGCCGTGCAAAGCCTGATTGAGCGCGGCACGCCCTATGACCTGGAATTGCCGTTAGTGACCGCGCGGGGGCGGCCCATCACGGTGCGCTCTCATGCTGTGGCGATAATGCAGGCGGGGCAGGTGGTTAAGCTCCTCGGCACTTGTCAGGACATCAGCGAACGCTTGCGGGTCGAGCGGCTCAATCTTGGTGTGGCGCAACTGGCACGGGAGCTGGCCGAAGGCATCGTCAATACGATCAGCCAACCACTGCTGGTGCTCGACAGCGCCTTGCAGGTGGTTTCTGCAGGGCAAGCGTTTTACCAGTACTTTCAGCTCTCGGCCGCCGACACTGTGGGCCACAAGTTTTACGAGCTGGATAACGGGCAGTGGAACATCCCGGCGCTGCGTCAATTGCTTGAAGAGCTGCTACCGCAGCAGCAAGTGCTGGAAGGGTACTTGGTTGAGCACGACTTCCCCGGCATCGGTGCGCGGCGCATGCGCCTGAATGCTCGGCGCATCGTCACGGCTCTGGGTAATACCGAGCTAATCTTGCTGGCGATGGTGGCGATTGAACCACTGGAGTAACCATGGACGCAGATGCCGACAAGCCACACGAGTCACCACAGGCAGAGCCTGCGTTACCTGCGGTGGCAACCTCGGCTGAGCGCAATCCGCAAGAGCTGCTGCATGAGTTGCAGGTCCATCAGCACGAGTTAGAGCTACAAAACGAGACGTTACGGTTGGCTCAGAGTGCTTTGCAAGACTCGCGTGATCGTTATCTGAGTCTGTATGAATTTGCCCCGGTCGGTTATCTGACCCTGACGGCCGAGGGCTTGATCAGCGGGATCAACCTGACCGGTATCAAACTGTTCGCCGCGCAGCGCCACAAGCTGCTGCAACAGCGTTTTGCCGCGTGGGTCATGCCTGATGATCTGGCGCGCTGGTATGAGTTTTTTCTACGCCTGAAAAAAAACAACGACCAAGAGAATATCGAACTGGCGTTGTGCTGCGCCGATGGCCGGGTGTTTCAAGCTTTAATTGAAGGCGTGCAGCAGGCCGATGGGGCCGACCGGGTGACGGTACTGATTGCCTTGACCGACATCAGCCAACGCAAGCACGACCAAGCGCAACTCGAGCTGGCCGCCAGTGTGTTTACCCATGCCCGTGAGGGCATCATGATCACCCAGCCGAACGGCAGCATTATTGAAGTCAATCAGGCCTTCAGCCGCATTACCGGCTACAGCCGCGCGGAGGTGCTGGGGAAAACCCCGCATATTCTCAGTTCGGGCCGCCATGATGGGCAATTCTTTGCCAGCATGTATCAGGCGCTTAAGGTGCAAGGCTACTGGTATGGAGAAATCTGGAACCGGCGCAAAAATGGCGAGATATTCGCCGAAATGCAGGCGGTCAGTGCTGTCGAGGATGCGGCGGGCAATGTGCTGCATTACGTCGCTTTGTTCTCCGATATTACCGAACTGAAGGAGCATGAGTTACAGCTCGAACATATTGCCCACTTTGATGCCTTGACCAATCTGCCCAACCGCGTGTTGTTGGCGGACCGCCTGCAACAAGCCATGGTGCAGTCGTTGCGACGTGAGGAGCGGGTGGCGGTGGCCTACCTTGACCTCGACGGCTTCAAAGCCATCAATGACCGACACGGACATCATGTCGGCGATCAGCTGTTGATTATGGTGGCCGCGCGCATGAAGGAGTCGTTGCGCGAAGGCGATACGCTCGGCCGCTTGGGCGGCGACGAATTCGTCGCCATCTTGCTCAACCTCGCCGACATCGACGCCAGCGCCAGCATGTTGAATCGGCTACTGGAAGCCGCTTCGCTGCCGGTACACATTGGCGAGTTGCGCCTCAAGGTTTCCGCCAGCATCGGTGTGACCTTTTACCCGCAGCCCGACATTGATGCAGACCAACTCCTGCGCCAAGCCGATCAGGCCATGTATCAGGCCAAACTGGCCGGCAAGAACCGCTACTACGTCTTTGATGCCGAGCAGGACACCGCCTTGCGCGGCCATCACGAAAGCGTCGAACGTGTGCGCCAAGCCCTGCTCAACAATGAGTTTGTGCTGTATTACCAACCTAAGGTGAATATGCGCAGCGGTGCGGTGATAGGCGTCGAAGCCCTCATCCGTTGGCAATGTCCGGAGCGCGGGTTGCTCGCGCCTGCGCTGTTCTTGCCGGTTATCGAGGAGCATCCGCTGGCCATCGACGTTGGCGAATTTGTCATCCATAGCGCCTTGCGCCAGCTGGAGGTTTGGCGGGCGGCCGGCCTGACGTTTCCGGTCAGCGTGAACATCGGCGCCCGGCAGTTGCAGCAATTAGATTTTGTCGAGCGCTTGCGCGAAATTCTGGCCCAGTACCCGACGGTGCAGTGCGCCGATCTAGAGTTGGAAATCCTCGAAACCAGCGCCCTAGAAGATCTGGTGCGGGTCTCGCAGGTGATCGAAACGTGCCAGGAAATGGGTATTTGCTTCGCCTTGGATGACTTTGGCACCGGCTATTCCTCGCTAACCTACCTCAAGCGTTTGCCCGTGGCGGTGCTGAAAATCGATCAGACCTTCGTGCGTGACATGCTCGACGATCCGAACGACCTGTCGATTCTTGACGGAATTCTCAGCCTGGCCCAAGCGTTCGATCGGCAGGCGATTGCCGAAGGCGTCGAGACCTTGGCGCATGGCGCTATGTTGCTGCAAATGGGCTGTGAGTTGGGCCAGGGCTATGGCATTGCGCGGCCGATGCACGGCGACAGTATTCCTGAGTGGGTAGCCAGCTGGCGGGTGGATGCCACTTGGCACAATTTGCCGCTGGTTAGCCGTGCCGATCTACCGCGCCTGTATGCCTACGTTGAGCACCGGGCATGGATTAAGGCCTTGGCCAGCCACCTTAATGGCGAGCGGAAAACCCCGCCGCTACTGGACAAATACCAATGCCACTTTGGCCGGTGGTTGCAGGCCGAAGGCCTGGATCAGTATTCGATACAAGCACGATTCCCGGCGATTGAGCAGTTACATGAACAGATGCATGGGTTGGCGGCGCAGTTGGTGGAGCTGCAATGCTCGGGCGGTAATGCCCGGGCACTGGAGCGACTGGACGAACTGCACGGCCTAAATGAGCTTTTGCTTGAGCAACTCAGGCTGTTAAGTCGTGAGCATTCGGCGGCCGGTTAGACGCCAGTTTGCCGGTGCTTAAAAATACAAGCTGGGCGTCAGTGCGATTCGTGAACGGCATGGCAGTCTTTGCGGCGGCTCGCCGGTACTGGCGAGTGGGCAAGACTGTAACGATAAAGTTGTCGTCCTGCCAAGGCCCGCTTAGCGGCGCAGCTTGGCCAGCACCCGACGGATCTTGTGGTTAACCACCCACAGCACCAGCTCGGGAAACCAGCGGTACAGCCGGTAGGTCCGCCGCGTCGAGCGACCCAGCACAATCAGGCGTTGGCGGCGGGCGATTTGGCTGAGCATCTCAAAGCCTGCCTGATCGAGCGTCAGGGTCGGCGCCATGGCCTTCATCGCACGGGTGGCGGGGTGCATGGTTTGCGCCTCCAGCTCGACCATCGGCGTATCCACCTCGGGTGGGCAGACGGTGCTGACCAAAATGCCACGCGGCAGGTACTCCAGGTACAGCGCGCCCGCCAGCCCGACCAGTCCGTATTTCGAGGCGTTATAGGCGGCGTAACCATAGGTCGGCACCAGACCGGCCATCGAGGCGATCATCACCAGTTGGCTGCCGCTGTGCATGTGCGGCAGCAGCGCCGCGGCCACATGCCGCGAGCCGCTGAGATTAATCCGCAGCACCTGATCAAAGTCCGCCGCGCTGATGCTCTCAAACGGGCCACCAATCTGGATGCCGGCGCTGTGAATCACTAAGTCTGGGCGGCCATGTTTGGCCAGCGCCTGGTGCATGACCTGTTGCACACGGGCCTCGTCGCTGACGTCGCACAAGTAGTGGCTAAAACGCTCGGCGTAAGGTGCCAGTTCCTGCAGCAGTTCAGCTTTGAAACTGCGGTTGATGGCGACCACGCGCTGGCCGGCAGCCAGGTAGTGACGGACGAACCACAGGCCGATGCCGCTGCCGGCGCCGGTGATATACACGGTGTTGGTTTGCATGTTGGAACCTGATTGAGGCGGCGCGGCCAGCGGCGTATCTCGCGCCGGCCGCGCCGTTAGATTGGGCTATGGCAAAACGGCTGAGCGCGTTCTGGCCGTTATAGCTTGGCGGTTGTTTAGCGCGCCGGCAGGAAGGTACCGAAGCCGCGTTCCTGACCCAGCGCCGCCACTACGTGTTGGTCTTCGACCGCCAGCTTGCCGTTGATAATCACCTGCTCGACGCAGCCCGGCACACGGTTGACCATGCGTTCGATGCCGAAATTTTGCATCGGCGCCCAGGTCTCCTGCTCCATGTCTTGGCGCAGACCTTGAGGATCGAGGATGACGATGTCGGCCCGGTCACCGACGCGGATCTTGCCTGCGTCCACGCCCAGCCAGTCGGCTTGTTCGCCGCTCAAGCGGTGCACGGCGCGTTCGATCGACATGATCGGCTGACCTTCGTCGATGCTTTCCTGCACCAGCTTGAGCATGCGCAGCGGCAGGTTGTAGAAGGCCATGTTGCGGATATGGGCGCCGGCATCGGAGAAGGTGATCAGCGTGTGCGGGCTCTGCACCATCTTGCGCAGGCGGTCTTTACGATGGTTGCCGATCACGGTGAACCAGCGCAGGGCGCGACCGTATTGGACCACCATGTCGAGGAACAGATCGACCACATGCAGGCCGCGCTCGTTGGCCACCTCGGCGAAGTTGCGGCCGATGATACTGCTGTCCGGGCAGTTGAGAATCACCGCATCGCCAAAGTCGCGCTGCCAGACCCGCGGCGAGAGTTTCTCGGCATAAAATTTACGGAAGTTGCGCCGGTAGCTTTCATCCTGCAGCAGGGTATTGCGCTCCAACTGGTCCTTCACGTCGAGGGCCATTTCGCCGGCACCAAACTCTTCGAACAGCACCACGTCCATGCCGTCGGCATAGATGGCAAAGGGCGTGGGCAGCAACTGCCAGCGAAAATCACCGCCGCACAGGTTGGTGAACCAGGAGGCCAGGCTGGCCATCGGCTGCAGGGTCTTGTTGCCCTTTAGATCGAGCATCGAAATCAGCGTGGTCTTCAGCGGTTTGCGGATCAGCCCCATGGCTTGTTGCAGGTACTGGGTGATTTGCAGCGGATTGGCCGCATTCGGCGCGCCTTGATGCACTCGGCCACGGGCGCGCAATTGCCGGTTCAGGCGGCGGATTTCCTTCCAACGTGCATAGGTGCTGGGCAGGCTCTTGGACCACTCGCGGTCGCCGTCGATCTTGTCCCACTTCAGGCACATGGTCGACAGGCCGAGAAAGCCCTCATCCAGCGCCGATTTGAGGATGCTTTCCATCTGCTGCAGTTCGACTTCGGTTGGCGTCACGCTACGGTCGGTGGAGCGGTGCAGGCCCATCACGCCAACGCGCAGGTCACTGTGGCCGAGAAAGCTGATGACGTTCGGGCCCATCGGTTGCTGCTTAACAAACTCCACCCACTCACGGGGGGTGCTCCAGGTTTTGTGCTGGGTGAGAATCGGCAGCACCTTGTCGCGCGGTACGGTTTCCACCCGGGTGAAGATGTCTGAAGCATCCTCGGCGGGCGAGCAAACCATGCTCAACGAGCAACTGCCCACTAGCACCGTGGTCACCCCATGACGCACCGACTCGGACAGACTCGGCGCGACAATCAGCTCGGCGTCGTAATGGGTGTGAGTGTCGAGAAAGCCTGGGGTGACCCACTTGCCGCTGGCATCAATCACCTTGCGGGCTTGGCTGGGGTCAATCGGCGCGCCGGTCACCAGCACGACTTTGCCATCCTGCACGGCCAGGTTGCAGATCGAAGCGGGCGCCCCGGTGCCATCGAAGTAACGGCCGCCGAGAATGACGATGTCGTACTGGTTCATGCTTTACCTCACGCAAGAGAGTGTTGTTTTTTGTGTTGTTGTGCCTGCAGATTAAGAGCCTTGCCGATGCGCTACTTGTCATTTGACGACAGTGGTTTAGTGTTGCGACTCTTGCGTTGAACATCCGGAAGTTGCCGTTATGGCCATGCAGTATGAAATTCGCAGTGGCGCGTTGACCGGCTTTGTCGACTTGTTGGCGACCCTTGGCGGTGATGCCGATGCCCTGCTGGCGAGCGTTGCGCTAGACCGCGAGGTCTTACTTAACCCCGATCGGCTGATCAGCACTGCGCAGTTGGTCCGGCTGCTGGATGACAGCGCTAGGCAGTTGCAGTGCGCGGATTTTGGTTTGCGTCTGGCCAGCTACCAAGGCATCGAGATGCTCGGGCTGCTGGGCAAAGTGCTGGTCAGCGCGCCGACCCTGGAGTACGCCTTCAACGCCGCCCAACGCTATACGGCTTTGCACAACAAGGCCGAGCACTGGCGTATTCAGGTGGAGAGCGGCTTGTTGTATGTGCATCGGGTCGAGCACTTTTTTGCCCTTGGCAATACCGAGCAGTACCGCGAGATGGCGGTGGGTGCTTGCTACCGTTTACTACGCGCGTTTGGCGGCGCCGATATCCGTCCACGGCGGGTGGAGTTCAGTCACCGCGCGCAGGCGCCATTGAAACGCTATTACCAGTTCTTCGGTTGCGAGGTGCTGTTTAACCAAGAGTTTGACCGTCTTGTGTTGGACCCGGCGATCCTCCAGCGTCCGGTGCAGGCGCCGGATGGTCAGATGGCGGCGAAGATCGACGACTACTTGCGCAGCCTGCTCAGCCAGTGTGCGGAAAATCTGGAATTGCAGGTGCGTACTTTGATTACGCAAACCCTCGGTCTTCAGCTGCATTCGCTGGAGCGCATTGCGCCCTTGATGGGGCTGCACAAGCGGACCTTGCAGCGCCGCTTGCGGGCCGAAAACCTGCAGTTTAAAACCCTGCTGCAGGAGGTGAAGATCGACACTGCGTGCTGGCACCTGGCAGCGTCATCGATGGGGATTACCCAGTTGTCAGAGCTGCTTGGCTACAGCGATGTTGCGGCCTTTTCCAAAGCCTTTCGGTTGCGCCAGCAGATGTCACCGATGCAGTGGCGAAAACACTGCATGGCCCCGGTAAGCAAGCCTCAACAGGGTTGAGCGTTGCGCTTAAAACCCCTCTAGAACAATCTTGCCGCGTGCCGTGCCGCTCTCCAGCAGGGCATGGGCGCGGCGTAGGTTGCTGGCGTTGATGTGGCCAAAATGCTCGCCTAGGGTGGTGTGCAAGGTGCCGGCATCGATCAGCTGCGCCACCTGTTCCAGCAGCGCGTGTTGGGCCTGCATGTCCGGGGTTTCGAACAGCGAGCGGGTGTACATGAACTCCCAGTGCAGCGACAGGCTCTTGCGCTTGAGTTTGACCACATCGAGCTGGGCCGGATCGTCGATCAGCGCCAGTTGTCCCTGGGGTGCCAGGGCCTCGATCAACTGCTCGTAGTGCTGATCGGTGTGGGTCAGGCTGGCCACATGGTTGATCTGCTGGATGCCCAGTTGCTGCACCTGCGGCAGTAAGGGCTGGCTGTGGTTGATGACGTGATGGGCGCCGAGTTTGCGCACCCAGTCCGCCGTTTCTGGACGCGAGGCGGTGCCGATCACCGTCAGCCCGGTGAGCTGGCGCGCCAGCTGGGTGAGGATCGAACCAACCCCACCGGCAGCGCCGATGATCAGCAGGCTTTGCCCCTGGCTGGCGCTGCCTTCGGCGATCTTCAGCCGTTCAAACAGCAGCTCCCAAGCGGTGATGGCGGTCAGGGGTAGGGCGGCGGCTTCGGCAAAACCCAGGCTCTTGGGCTTGTGGCCGACGATGCGCTCGTCCACCACATGCAGTTCGCTGTTGCCGCCAGCACGTTGCAGGGCGCCGGCGTAATACACCTCGTCACCGACCTGAAACAGGCTGACCTCGCTGCCCACCGCCTGCACCACGCCGGCCACATCCCAGCCCAGCACCTTGGCCTGGCCATCGGTGGGGGCGACATTGCTGCGAATCTTGGTGTCTACCGGGTTGACCGAGATGGCCCGCACGGCCACCAGCAAGTCGCGTGGCCCCGGAGTTGGCGTCGGCAGCTCAATGTCTTGTAGCGCGAGGGGGTCGCTGCTGGGCAGGGACTGGTAATAGGCGACGGCTTTCATGCGAATACTCCGTGATCGTTAGACAAGTGGGGTGTGGTAGGTGAGTTCGAAACTGGCCAGCAGCTGGCCATGTTCGCGACCAAAGCGTAAAAAATGTTCAGTCTGCCGATGGTGCTCCAGGGCGGCGGCACTGCGCCAGATTTCCAGCATGTAAAAACGCTCAGGCGTGTCGCGGTCCTGGTGCAGTTCATACTGCAGGCAGCCGGCTTCGCCTCGGCTGGCCGGTACTAACTGGCGCAAGGCAGCTTCTAAAACCGGGCCTTGCTCTGGCTGGGCGACCAAGCTGGCCAGCAAATGCACGGCGTTGCTCATGGGCGCGCCTCGCCGTCACGGGGGTAGGCCGGGTAGTCGCTATAGCCGCGGGCATCGCCACCAAACAAGCTGGCCGGGTCAAATTCGGCCAGCGGTAACTGCTGGGCCAGGCGCGCCGGTAGGTCAGGGTTGGCAATAAAGGGGCGGCCAAAGGCGATCAAGTCCACCAGCCCCTGTTCGATCAGTGCCGCCCCGCGCTCGGCGTCATAGCGCCCGGCGACGATGATCGCGCCCTGGAAGGCCGCGCGCAGTAGCAGGCGAAACTCTTGCGGAATCTGCGGGGCGTCGTCCCAGTCGGCTTCCGACAGGTGCAAGTAGCCGATGCCCAGTTGCGCGAGGAAAGTCGCGGCCTGCAGGATGGTCGGGATGATGTCCGGGCAGGCCATGTTGCGCGCGGTGATAAAGGGCGCCAGACGCACGCCGACCCGCGCAGCGCCGATTTCCTCGGCCACTGCGCTGGCCACTTCTTGCAGGAATCGCAGACGTCCTTCGCGACTGCCGCCATAGGCGTCGCTGCGCTGATTGGAGGTGCTACGCAAGAACTGGTCGATCAGATAACCGTTGGCGCCGTGGATCTCTACGCCGTCAAAGCCGGCCAGATCGGCGTTTCGCGCGGCTTGGCGAAAATCTTCGATAATTGCGGCGATGTCCGTGCTACTCAGTTCGCGTGGAGTTGGGCAGTCGAGCATGCGTCCGACGCCATCTTCGCCGACCACCCACACCTGGGCGTCCGGGGCCAGCGCCGACGGTGCCACCGGCAGCCCATCCGGGTGAAAACTGGCGTGGGACATGCGCCCCACATGCCAGAGTTGCAGGTAGATGCGTCCACCGGCCGCGTGCACGGCATCGGTCACCAAGCGCCAGCCGGCAACTTGCTCGGCGCTGTAAATTCCGGGGGTAAAGCTGTAGCCCTGGCCCTGTGGGCTGATCTGCGTGGCCTCGGTAATGATCAGGCCGGCGCTGGCCCGTTGGGCGTAATACTCGGCCATCATGGCGTTGGCAATATCGCCGGGCTGGCTGCTGCGGGCGCGGGTCATTGGTGCCATGACGATGCGGTTGGGCAGAGCGCGCCCGGCCAAAGTCAAAGGTTGAAACAGGCTGCTGGTACTCATGTGCGGATTCCTTGTCGATAGGTTCAGGCCGGTGCGCCGGCGTTGCTCTGATAGTGGTAAGTGCTGGGCAGTGGTTGGCTGCCCGCAGCGTCCAGCTCCAGCAGCAGGCCACCGGGTAGCTGCACGAAGATTTGCCAGAGGCCATCGTCCGGCACCTGGGCAATCTGATGGGGCAGGCCACTGGCTTGCACCCGTTCCAGTACATAGGCGGCATCGCGGTCGGTGCGCAGGGCGATATGGCTGAGGATAGGTGCGCTCACATCGTTGCGCTCGATTACATGCACCAGTGCCTGGTTACCCTGATACAGCCAGCGGCCGGGAAACGGGAAGGGTGGACGAGCGCCCGGTTGCAGACCGAGCAGATTGCCGAACAACTGCTGCAAGGACGCACTGTCGTCGGTATTGAATGCTAGGTGATCGAAGTACCACGTCATGGCAATCGCTCCGTTGTGTTGGGGTTATTGCATTGTCAAGCAATGGCAGTAATGGAAAAAGCCGGGTAAAAAGGAAGCACTTGTAAAGGATGTTTACTAATGAGCTCAATTCTTGACCTGCAAATCTTCGTGCGCAGCGCCGACAGTGGCAGTTTTTCTGCTGCTGCACGGGCGCTGGCATTGACCCCCGCAGCGGCCAGCATCGCCATCAAACGTCTGGAAACCCGCCTCGGCGTGCGCCTGTTGGTGCGCTCCACGCGCAGTTTGCGCCTCACCGACGAAGGCCACCGTTATCTCGACAGCGTGCGTCTGGCCCTTGGCGCCTTGGCCGAAGGCGAGCAGGCACTGCAAGTTCATACGCTGGGCTTGAGCGGTAGCCTGCAAGTGGCCGCGCCCTCGGATTTTGGTCGCAATGTGCTGCTGCCTTGGTTGGATGAGTTCAAGCAGCAGCACCCGCATATCCAGTTGCGCCTGCTGCTCAATGACCGCAATGCCGACCTGTTCCGCGAGCCGGTGGACATCGCCCTGCGCTATGGCGTGCCGGTCGATTCCAGCCTAGTGGCCTTGCCGATTGCCCCGCAGCATCGTCGTGTAGCCTGCGCCAGCCCGGCCTACTTGGCGCAGCACGGCACGCCGCAGAGCCCGGCGGAGCTGAGCGAGCATCGGGCGGTGCTGTATTTGCGCAACGAGCGGGCCTATGACCTCTGGCGCTTCAGCCGGGGCAGCGAGGTGCAGGAGGTGCGCGTCAGTGGTGATTATCTGTGCGACGACGGGGAAGTGGCGCGGCGCTGGGCACTGAGCGGTCATGGCATCGTCTACAAAGCCCAGTTGGATGTGCAGGCTGACCTGAATGCCGGGCGTTTGCTGCCACTGCTGACGGACTGGCAGGGCGAGAGTGCGCCATTCAATCTGCTCTGCCCGCACCGCGCTCAGGTGTCGGAGCGGGTCAAGCTATTGCAGGCGTTTTTGCAGCAACGCTGCGCGGCCTTGCTAGAGGATTAAATAGCGACCGTTGGTCACTTTTTGCTGAGCGCCTTTTCACCCTTTCTTTGCGCCTAAAAGGCCGTATTTCGGCCTCTGCAGGGCAACGCTACAACCCGCGTGGCGCCAGCGGTCCAGCCAGTTTGCCAGTGGCTAAAAATAGAAGGTTTGCAGCAGCGAAATGACGTGTTAAAAAGCGCGCGTTTTCTTACTTAAACCATCAACAAGAGGTAACCATCCCCAACTATGAGCATGCGCATCTGCATCCTAGAAACCGACATCCTCCGACCTCAGTTAATTGAGCAGTACCACGGCTATGGCCGAATGTTCAGGCAGTTGTTTGAGAGACAGTCGATAACGGCGCAGTTCGATGTGTTCAACGTGGTGGAAGGTTGCTATCCCGAGGCCGATCAGGCCTACGACGCCTACCTGATTACCGGCAGCAAGGCCGATTCGTTTGGCACTGATGGGTGGATTTTGACCTTGCGCGAGTACTTGCTCAGCCGTTACCAAAATGGCGACCGGCTGATCGGTATCTGCTTCGGCCACCAGTTGCTGGCGCTGATGTTGGGCGGCAAAACCGAACGCGCCGCCCAAGGCTGGGGCATCGGGGTTAATCGCTATCAGTTACTCGAACAACCCGAGTGGATGAGCCCGGCGTTAGAAAGCCTCGACATGCTGGTGTTCCATCAGGATCAAGTTACCGAACTGCCGGCCAACGCTACCTTGCTGGCCAGCAGCGCGTTCTGCCCGAACGCCGCCTATAGCATCGGCGACCAAGTACTGTGCTTCCAAGCTCACCCGGAGTTTGTCGATGACTATGAACTGGCACTGCTCAACCTACGCCGCGAGTTCCTCGGTGAGGCGCGCTACCAACAGGCACTGGCCAGTATGAGCTTGCCGCATCAGGGCGTAGTGGTGGCCGAATGGATGCTGCGTTTCGCCAGCCAAGCACGGGCACAGAACAGCCTCGCCGCCTGAACTGCGCCGCACAAAAAAGCCCCGCCAGTTTTGCTGGCGGGGCTTTTTGTTGTTGGCCGATTAACTGCGGCTTTTGCCGACAGACCGCATTGCTGGTCACCGACTAACAATCAACTGGCCTGACGAGTGCGTGTCTTAGTTGGCCGTTTTACTGCGCATATAGCCGCGCCAGCCGCCGAAGTGGCTGATGTCGACGGCGCCTTCGAGGCCATAGGCTTCGCAGATAAAACCAGTTTCCCAAACCCCGTTGGCCAGTTGTACTTTGCCCAAACCAAGCGGCGCCGGAATGCCGGCGAGGAAGGAGCCCAGCTCGCTGCTCGGCAGCTGCCAGACTTCTACCTCGATCGCCACGCCGCCTTCGGCAACCCGCAGCATGCCCGGCCGAAACGGCGGGCCGCCAGTCAGGGCGTAGAGCTGATAGTCGGGCGAGCTGTGGGTGGCCTCGACCAGCCGGCCGCCGCGTTGTTTGAGCTGCCAGTTGAGTGGCAGACCATCCAGATGGGCGCCGCACACCACCACGCGGGCCATGTCATTGCGCGCCGGGGTGCTGGGTGCCGGCAGATTGCCACAGAGTGGTAACTCGGTTTGCCGCTGCAGGGCATCCGTCAGGCTGAGCAGGTATTGGTCGGTAAATACCCGGCCAAACAGGGTCACGCCCCAGGGCAAACCATTGGCCATAAACCCGGCTGGCACCGCTACGGCGGCATAATCCAGCATGTTCATAAAGTTGGTGTAGTAGCCAAGCTCTGAGTTGCGCAGCACGGGTTCGGCGTGCAACTCATTCAGCGTGACTGGGCGCGGAAAGGCTGGGGTCAGTACGCAATCGAGATCGCTCATGATCTGCTCGCAAATGGCCTTGAGTGCCTGCAGTTGGTACTGCGCGGCAAAGGTTTCGGCGGCGC
Organism: Pseudomonas sp.; assembly: GCA_044354115.1. Classification (GTDB taxonomy): domain Bacteria; phylum Pseudomonadota; class Gammaproteobacteria; order Pseudomonadales; family Pseudomonadaceae; genus Aquipseudomonas. The sequence goes on from JBILAR010000068.1 coordinate 14,683, forward strand.
TGATGGCGGGTGCTTTGGCCAGCACGGCCTTGATCACCGGCAGCACGGCGTCCGGTTGCTGCTCGATCAGCGGGCCAGCGACCAAGTAACGCTCGGCCACCCAGGGGCCGGCATACAGCAGGCGTGCAGCTTCGAGAAAAGGCGTGAAGTCGATCTCCACCGGCACGCCACCGAGGGCTTGCAGTTGCTCGACAGTTGCCGCAAACAACGCCGGGCTTTCGCTGCAACCGAGGAACTCCAGTTGCTTAGGCACGCCGAAGCGAAATCCTGCGCGTGGCACGCCGAAGGCGCTGGCGTCGTTCCACAGTGGATTGCTGCGACTGTAGTCGTCGCGTTCGTCCCGTTTGGCGGTCAGGGCCAGCAGTTGGCTGGCTTCACGGGCGCTGGCGGTAAAGAAGGTCACGCAATCTAGGCTGCGACAAGCCGGCACCACGCCGGCGGTGGAGATCAGCCCCTTGCTGGCTTTGAGGCCGACCAGATTGTTCAGCGCCGCCGGCACCCGGCCACTGCCTGCGGTGTCGGTGCCTAAGGCGAAGCTGGCCACCCCCAGCGCCACGGCCAGTGATGAACCGGCGCTGGAACCACCGGACGGATAGTCCGGGTTTAGGCTGTTGCGGCATTCGCCATAGGGCGAGCGGGTGCCATTCAGGCCGGTGGCGAACTGGTCGAGGTTGGTTTTGCCCAGCGGCACGGCGCCCAGCGCAAGCAGCTGCTCGACAATAGTCGCGCTGCGCTCGGGCGTGTAGGCAAAGGCCGGGCAGGCGGCGGTGGTCGGGATGCCGGCCAAGTCGATATTGTCCTTGATCGCAAAAGGCACGCCGAACAGCGGTAAGTCGGCTGCGGACTTACCGTCGAGGGCGGCCAGATAAGGTTCTAACTCCTCAATGCTGAGCAGATGGATAAACAGCTTGAACTCGGGATTGAGCACAGCGGCTTGTTCGCGCAGGGCCAAAATCAGCTGGCGCGGGGTCAGGCTGCCATCGCTGTAAGCGGTTTTCAGCGCGCCGAGGCGCAGGTCGAATAGATGTTGCATATTGGTTTCCCTCTCCTGCGATGTGGCAGGTGTAGGGTGGGCTTTAGCCCACCACGTTGTGGCTGATGGTTCTGATGGTTCTGGTGGGCTGAAGCCCACCCTACGACTCAGCTCTGCCTCAGGCTTCTTCCAGCACCAACACCCGCTGACCGGCGCGCACCGGCGAACCGGGCTGCACCCGGACTTCGCGGACCACGCCGGCGCGCGGCGCGAGTAGCGGGATCTCCATCTTCATCGACTCAAGAATCACCAACACGTCGCCGGCCTGCACCCGGTCGCCCTCGCTGACCTGCACCTGCCAGAGGTTGCCGGCGATATGGCTTTCGATGGCGTGTTGCCCGGCGCCAAGCGGCGCGTCTTCGCCCAGTTCGGGGGCTACTTCTTCACTGTCAAAATGCGCTTGGCCAGATTCGATCCAGCGCTGGCGTTCGGCATCAAAGGCGCCGCGTTGCTGAGTGCGGAAGGCCTCAATACCTACGGCTTCCTTGGCCAAAAAGTCTTGGTAGTCGGCCAGCTTCAGTTCACTGTCTTCGATGCGCAGCTGATAGCGACCCAGCGGAAAATCACGGCGAATCAGCAGCAGTTCCTCGGCACTCACCGGGTAGAAGCGGATCTGGTCGAAGAAGCGCAGCAGCCACGGCTTGCCGTCGAAGGCGGCGACTTCCCGGTAGCGGTTCCACATCTGCAGGGTGCGGCCGACGAACTGATAACCGCCGGGGCCTTCCATGCCGTACACGCACATATAAGCGCCGCCGATGCCCACCGAGTTTTCGGCGGTCCAGGTGCGCGCTGGGTTGTACTTGGTGGTGACCAGCCGATGCCGTGGGTCGAGCGGGGTGGCCACTGGCGCACCGAGGTAGACATCCCCAAGCCCCATCACCAGATAGCTGGCGTCGAATACGGTGCGGTACACCTCATCGAGATTGGGCAGGTCGTTGATGCGGCGGATAAATTCCAGATTACTCGGGCACCAAGGCGCATCTTTACGCACCGTGGTCATGTACTTGTCGATGGCCAGTTGGCAGGCCGGATCGTCCCAAGACAATGGCAGATGGACGATACGCGACGGCACCTGTAGGTCTTGCGCGTTGCACACGGCGTCCCATTCGCCGGCGACTATGCCGAGCAAGTCATTGAGTGCGAGGGTTTCTGGTTGGTAGTGCACTTGCAGCGAGCGGATGCCCGGCGTCAGGTCGATCACGCCATGCAAATGCTTGGCTTCTAGCGCTTGCATCAGTGCATGGCCGCGAAAACGCAGCACCAGATCCAACTCCGGTGCGCCGATTTCCAGCAGCAGATGGGTGTCGCCAGACAGACGCGCAACTAGGCGTTTATCGTCCTCGCCAATGTCGAGAACTATGGGCGAGATAAGCTTATTTGCGGGTGTAGGAGCCAGCTTGCTGGCGATCAAGGATGCCGCTGGATCGCCAGCTAGCTGGCTCCTACACAGGCTGGCGCATTCGAGGTTTTTCGCTTTGGCCAGTTGCCGGGCAGCGTCAATGCTAACCGGCGCAAAGCGCACTTTATCGCCCGCCTTGAGCTGGCCCAGCTGCCACAGGTCGGCCTCGATGATGGTCACCGGGCAGACAAAGCCACCCAAACTCGGGCCGTCCGGGCCGAGGATTACCGGCATGTCGCCGGTAAAATCCACCGCGCCGATGGCGTAGGGATTGTCGTGGATGTTCGAGGGGTGCAGGCCGGCTTCGCCGCCGCTGTCGCGCACCCATTCGGGTTTCGGGCCGATCAGGCGTACGCCGGTGCGGCTGGAGTTGAAATGCACTTCCCAGTGGGTGGCGAAGAAGGTCTCGATATAGGTCGGAGTGAAGTATTCCGGCGCGCCGTGCGGGCCGTAGATCACCCGGATTTCGCGCACGGCCGGCAAGGCTGCGCAGAGTTCGGTGGGCAGCTGGGCGCCGTGGATGGCATCGCTCAGTGGCAACAGGTGCAACACATCGCCGGCGCGCAGGGCGCGGCCGCCGTGACCGCCGAATTGGCCGAGGGTGAAGGTGCTTTTGCTGCCGAGATAATCCGGCACCTGCAGACCGCCGCGCAGGCTGAGATAGGACCGCGCACCGGCACCATTGATGGTGCCGAGGCTCAGGGTGCTGCCGGCCTTGACCA
>JBILAR010000056.1:0-21872 GCA_044354115.1 Pseudomonas sp.
CATGCACATGCTGCCAAACTGATAAAAAAACCTATTCAAGCGCTGCGTCGCCTCATCCGCTACCGACACCTCGTTGCTCTGCGCATTAAAGGCCAATGGCCTTACGGCCGTCTGCTGACGATAGCTGGTGACTAGCCATAGCCATGCGCCGGCAACAGCAAAAAACAGCGCCAAACAATTTAACCAACGACCGGGCTGAGCACTAAACAAAGCATACAAGGCGTGCAGTGACATCATTGACTCCACATCAGAACTTTCGGCGAGCACATGCCGGCGCTACGCAAAGCGGAATTTTGAGCAAAATCTGACTGCCCAAACCAAGGTCGCGCAGTCTACCTAAGGCACGCCGGAATGCACGGCCAATACGACGAAACGCAGGTGTTCTGGTGCGCCTGTAAAAGCACTGTCAAATTCATGGTCTATGGTTAAGCGCCAGCCCCGGGCGACTTAGCGATGGCGTTCAGCCGCATCGAGACTCGAGTAACTATTCCACGGAGGATCCACCCCATGTTGCATGCCCTAGTACAAGATCGTGATTACCTGATTGACTCACTGGATGAGCTAGACGACACCGATGCAGTCGAGCAACTGTCGTTCAACGTGCACGACCACCACTGGTTGGTGTATTGCGCCCTCGGCGGCCACGAACATTACGACCTGCCCGACATCGACCCGCACACCGGCTTTAGTATCCCCGAGCTGTTCGCGCAAGCCGCGTAAACACAAACCCCAACTACGAAAAAGCCAAGGCCCCGACTGATCGGGGCCTTGGCTTTTTCGGTAATCGCTCGCGCTGTAAGCGGCCTACCGCCGACCTTAGTCAGCCAGCCGCCAGTTTGGCTTAGTTGCTGGCGATCTTCTTCAGCTCTTCATCACGTAGCTCGCGGCGCAAAATCTTGCCGACGTTAGTGGTCGGCAAACTGTCGCGAAACTCCACGGCGCGCGGCACTTTGTAGCCGGTGACGTTAGCGCGCATGTGCTCCATCACTTGTTCTTTAGTCAGGCTCTCACCCGGCTTAACCACGATAAACAACTTGATAGCCTCGCCCGAACGCTCATCGGGGATACCGATGGCCGCGCACAGCATCACGCCCGGCAAGGTGGCCAACACGTCTTCCAGCTCGTTAGGGTAAACGTTAAAGCCAGAGACCAAAATCATGTCCTTTTTACGGTCGACGATGCGCATGTAACCGTCTTCCTGAATCACCGCAATATCACCAGTCTTCAACCAGCCATCGGCATCAATCATTTCATCGGTGGCTTCTTGGCGCTGCCAGTAACCCTTCATCACCTGCGGGCCTTTAACGCACAACTCGCCGCGACCACCGAGGGGCAGTTCATTGCCCTCATCGTCGATCACCTTACACAGGGTCGATGGCACCGGAATACCGATGGTGCCAATCTGAATATTTTGCACCGGGTTAACCGAGACAATCGGGCTGGTTTCGGTCATACCGTAACCTTCACTGATCGGACAACCCGTCACATCCTTCCAACGCTCGGCGGCGGCCAATTGCAGGGCCATACCGCCGGATACCGTGAGCTTTAAAGCAGAGAAATCCAGAGCGCGGAACTCTTCGTTATTGCACAGCGCGACGAACAAAGTATTCAAGCCCACGAAGCCGGTGAACTTGAACTTGGCGAGATCCTTCATCATGCCCGGCAGGTCACGCGGATTGCTGATCAGCACGTTGTGATTGCCGGTCATTAGCATGGCCATGCAATGAAAGGTGAACGCATAGATGTGATACAGCGGCAGCGGCGCTATCACCACCTCGCGGCCCTCATCGAGGTTGGCGCCCATCAAGCCTTTGGCCTGCAACATATTGGCGATCAGGTTACGGTGGGTGAGCATCGCCCCCTTAGCCACGCCGGTGGTGCCGCCGGTGTACTGCAGTACCGCGACATCGCTATTCACCGGGTTACTTTCACGGACGATCTTGCCACGCCCTTGCGCCAGTGCGGCGGTGAACTTAATGGCTTGCGGCAAGTGATAAGCCGGAACCATTTTCTTCACATACTTAACCACACTGTTAACCAGCAGGCGCTTAAGCGGCGGCAGCATATCCGCGACTTCGGTGATGATCAGGGTTTTGATACCGGTTTTCGGCAAAACCTGCTCAACCAAATGCGCCATGTTAGCTAGGGTTACCAGCGCCTTGGCGCCAGAGTCGTTGAACTGGTGCTCCAATTCCCGCGCGGTGTACAGCGGGTTGGTATTAACCACCACTAGGCCGGCACGCATGGCGCCGAACACCACAACTGGGTATTGCAAAATATTCGGCAACTGCACGGCGATACGGTCGCCCGGTTGCAGGTCGGTGTGCTGTTGCAGGTAGGCGGCGAAGGCGCCCGACTGCTCGTATAGCTCTGCGTAAGTAAGGGTTTTACCTAGGTTGCTAAAAGCCGGTTTGTCGGCGAAGCGCTGGCAAGACTGTTTCAGTACCGCTTGAATGTTAGCAAACTGGTCGGGATTGATTTCGGCCGAAATGCCCGCGGGGTATTTGTCTTTCCAGAAGTTCTCAGACATGCAAGCCTTCTCCTAACTACAGCTGTTTTTATAGCGCCTTAACGACGATTATTTTTTGATTTTTGTGCGGCTTTAGCCCTTTTAACGGGCAAAAAACCGGGTCGAGCGTAGCAGCTTTAGCCCTACCCGACTAGCAGCAAAAGCCGGCCGGCCAGTTACAGAAATGACCGAAAGGCCAGCTTCCGGTCATTTATTGAACCCGCCATTGCACCGCCCACAAGCATGGGCAGGCCGGATTCTAGGCAATATCACGCAGTTCGCGGCGCAGAATTTTGCCCACCGGCGTCATCGGCAACGACTCACGAAAAACGATATGCCGGGGCATTTTGTACGCGCAAAAATTCTCCCGACAAAAGCCTTTCAACTCGTCAAGCGGCAAGCCACCGGCACGCGCCACCACAAACAACTTAACCGCTTCGCCAGAGCGCTCATCCGGCACGCCAATCACCGCACAACTGGCGATTTGCGGATGAGTCATCAGCACGTCTTCGATTTCGTTCGGATAGACGTTAAATCCCGAGACAATAATCAGGTCTTTTTTGCGGTCGACGATGCGCACAAAGCCATCCGGATCAATCACCGCCACATCGCCGGTTTTCAGCCAACCCTCGGCATCTAACACCTCATCGGTGGCCTCGGGACGCTGCCAGTAACCCTTCATCACTTGCGGGCCTTTGACACACAATTCACCGCGCTCGCCCAACGCCTGCTCAACGCCATCATCATCTATTACTTTGAAGGTGGTGCCGGGTACCGGCATCCCAACGGTGCCTAAGCGCGCCTTATCACCGTAAGGGTTGGTGCTGGCCACGGGCGATGTTTCGGTCAAGCCGTAACCTTCCACCACCGTGCAACCGGTGATGGCCTTCCAGCGCTCCGCGGTGGCTTTAACCAGTGCAGTGCCACCCGAGTTGGTGACTTTCAGGCGGGAGAAGTCCAAATTTTTGAACTCCGGATGATCCATCAGTGCGACGAATAAGGTGTTCAACCCGACTAACGCCGAAAACTGCCACTTGGCCATTTCCTTGATAAAGGCGCCGATGTCGCGTGGATTGCTAATCAGTACGTTGTGATTGCCATTAACCATCATGCACATGCAGTTCGCGGTAAAGGCATACACATGATAAAGCGGCAGCGGCGCGATCATGGTCTCCTGACCTTCTTTCATCAGTGGCGAACCGTCATCGCCTAACTGCGACAAGCACGCGTGAATCTGCTGCATATTGGCCACCAGATTGCCATGCGTGAGCATCGCGCCCTTGGCCACCCCGGTGGTGCCACCGGTGTATTGCAGCACCGCAATGTCACTCAACTGCGCTTTGACCGGCTTGAGTTCATGGGCCTGTCCAAGGCTTAGCACCGACTTAAATGAAACCGCCTGCGGCAACTTAAAGGCCGGCACCATTTTTTTGACTTTTGCCACCATGGTATTCACCAGCCAACCCTTCAGGCTCGGCATCAGGTCGCCCATGCGCGCTTCAATCAGAAACTCTATATCGGTGTCGGCCAACACCTCCTCAACATGTTTACCGAACACATTCAGATACACCAAAGCGCGCACGCCCGAGTCTTTAAACTGGTGGCGCATCTCACGGGTGGTGTACAGCGGATTGGTATTAACCACGATCAGACCGGCGCGCAAGGCACCAAACACCGCGATCGGGTATTGCAAGATATTCGGCATTTGCACCGCAATGCGGTCGCCTGGCTTGAGGTCGGTGTGTTTTTGTAAATAGGCGGCAAAGGCAGCTGAAAGGCGATCTAGCCCGCCATAGCTGAGGGTCACACCGAGATTACTGAAGGCTGGACGGTCGGCAAATTTTTTACAGGAGCGCTCAAACACCTCAATAATCGACTTATAGGCAGCTTCATCGATCTCGTTGGGCACCCCGGCCGGACGCTTATCATTCCAAAAATCTGCATGCATTATTATTATTCCCAATCCGACTACAGGCCCGCGAGCGCGGGAATACAGCGAACTTAACAGCTCGCAAGCTCGGCGCAAATAGCCAAACCCGCGTTATTAAAGCGCTGAATCCTCCCCATTAGAGTTGCCCTAACATCCTCCCTCACTACACTTGAGGGACTGGGCAGATGCCAGCTGAGGGTTTTATGCGTACTGCAATGCTTTGCTTCGGTTTACTGGCAGCTTTTAGCGCTAGCACGCACGCGGCCGAGGTACGTTTGGTCACCCTTGAATACCCACCTTACACCTCAGAACAACTGAGCAACGGTGGCAGCATGCTGGCTCTGGTGGAGCGCGCATTCGCGGCAACCGGTAATAGCGTACGTATCGACGTGCTGCCTTGGGCGCGCGCGCAACTCCAGCTTAGCCACGGTAAATATGACGGCCTACTACCGCTTTGGCCCAATGAGGTTGAAGCCGCCAATCTGGTGAGTTCACGGGCACTGGACTACAGCGAGCTGGGCTTTTTTGTGCGCGCAGACACCCCGATAAAATTCACTGATCTACGCGAACTGAGCGGACGCAGGGTCGGTGCCGCACGTGGCTACGTCTACCCGCAAAGCATCATGGATTCTGGCATCGTCCCCGAAGACGGCGTCAGCGACCTGATTAACCTGCGCAAACTGGCGGCTAAACGCTTTGATCTGATCCTGCTAGAACGGCGTGTGGGCGAGCACTTACTCAGCCAGAACCCTGATTTGGCAAAGTTAATCGTTTGGCAAGGCAGCGTGTTAACGCGCACCCCGATGTCAATTGGCTTCACCCCAACCATGCCCGGCCAGCAACAGAACTGGCCACTGATCTTCGAGCAAGGCATGCAACAACTTGATGCGGCGAGCAAACCGGTTAAGCGTCTCAACGAACCCCCTGAGGCACCCGGTAATTAAGCATGGACGCTTTGCCAACGCCGCCCAGCGGTGCAGAATGCCTTATCCCTCGAGCGCAAGGACCCGCCATGCACCACGAAGCTTTTTGGCTGAATGCCAGCGACGCGACACCGCTATACGTTAATCACTGGTTTGCCGATGAAGCCCCTAAAGCCGTCGTCATGATTGCCCACGGCATGGCCGAACACAGCGGCCGCTACGCCCGCCTAGCGCAAGCCTTGGTACAAGCCGGTTTTGCGGTATATGCCCATGATCAACGCGGGCACGGCAAAACCGCCGAGCATGGCGTACTCGGGCACTTTGCCGACCAAGATGGCTGGCAAAAAGTGGTGGGCGACCTAGCCAGCATCAACCACCACATTCGGCAAAAATACCCGCAGGCACCGATTTTTCTGCTGGCCCACAGCATGGGCAGCTACATCGCCCAAGCCTATTTAATGCAGCACAGTTGCAGCCTGCAGGGCGCGATTCTGTCCGGCTCCAATTACCAGCCGGTGGGCCTGTACCGTGCGGCCAGCCTGATTGCCCGCTTCGAACGCTGGCGCAGCGGACCAACCGGGCGTAGCGCACTGCTCGAATTCATGTCGTTTGGCTCGTTCAACAAGGCTTTCAAACCCACCCGCACCGAGTCTGACTGGCTCAGCCGCGACCCGGCGGAAGTAGACAAATACATCAACGACCCGTTCTGTGGCTTTCGTTGCACCAACCAATACTGGGTCGATTTGCTCGCCGGTTTGCAGCAAATCACCCCGCGCGGCAGCCTGCTGCAAATCGACAGTAACTTGCCGCTCCTGCTAATCGGCGGCGCCTGCGATCCGGTCAGCGACGGCAAGCGCCTCGACGACCTAGCCAATGCCTTAAGCAACGCCGGCGCCAGCCAACTGCAATTAAAAATTTACCCGCAAGCTCGCCATGAGCTGCTTAACGAAACCAATCGCGATGAGGTCACCGCCGACCTGATTGCTTGGCTTGAGCAAGCACTGATCAGCAAACGTCACTGCCCAACCAGCCATTCAACAACCAACAAGGAAACCGCATGAGCCTGGTTCAAAACTTCCCCTATGACGCCCTGACAGTCGGCCAAACCGCCAGCTTCGAGAAAACTGTCGAGGAACGCGATGTGCAGTTATTCGCCGCGGCCTCTGGCGACTGCAATCCCGTGCATCTGGACGCCGAGTTTGCCGCGACCACCATGTTCAAAGAGCGCATCGCCCATGGCATGTTCAGCGGCGCACTGATCAGCGCCGCGATTGCCTGCCAACTGCCCGGCCCCGGCACCATTTATCTGGGCCAGAGCCTCAAATTCAGCCGCCCAGTAAAACTCGGCGACAACCTGCAAGTGCGCTTGGAAGTGCTGGAGAAATTACCCAAGGGCCGAGTCAAGCTAGCCACTCGGGTGTTCAACCAAAACGATGAGTTAGTCGTCGATGGCGAAGCCGAAGTGCTCGCCCCGCGTGAGTCACTGAGCATCCAACTGCCCGCCCTACCGACCATCAGCATCGGTTAAGGCTCCCTCCTGAGTTCGCCCAAGGCGGGCTCAGGCGGCCAGTTAAAGACTAAATCGCCGGCATTAACAAAGGCTATGTACCCGTTAACTGTTGGAGATGCGCTCGGCCCTGTGTAGGAGCCAGCTTGCTGGCGATCCGGGTTGCGCAAATGCATCATCAAACTGCCACGCCCTGACGTAAATCACTAACGGCAAAAGCATCGCGAGGCAGCAGCCGCTCCCTGCGGCTTGCTGCATTTCCCACATCCATGTGGGGCACAAGCTCGCTTCTACAGGTTTCGCGTTTTGACCATTAACGAGGGTCGAAACACTTAACGGCCGGCCCGAACGGCTCAACGGCAACGCATACAACAGCATTAAAAAAGGCGACCGAAGTCGCCTAAAATTGCCTTGCGTGCCTATTTGAAAGAATCGTCTTACTTGGTCTTAGCGACGGCTTTGACCTTGTGCGAGTCTTTCCAGATGAAATAGCCGAAGCCCGCTAGAAAGGCCACCATCAGACCGACGGTGCCGATACCTGCTATCACTACTACGTCGACGAACATGGCTGCATCCTCGCTTGCTCAAACCCAGAATTGGATGGCTACAAGGTAGTACCAGTGTGACCGGCAATAATTGACCCGGATCAATACGCCGGCGCGGGCCAAACAGCACATATGCAAAGCCTGACGCAGATCAACAAAAGTGGCCCGTAGGCGCTGAAAACCTCAAGGCTTTTTCGGTTTGCCCTTAGGTTTCTTCTTCGGCTTAGCCAACGGCAAAGCTTGCACGAATGCCTCACGCACCTCGTTTAAGCGCTTCTCGTGGCGGTCATGCACGCGCTTGTCACGCTCACGGGTTAAATCGATCACATTGTCGTCGTTCATGCTGGCGGCAAAATCCATCGGAAGGTCAGATTTAGGCGTGGCGCGCAGGCTTTGCGCGTCTTCGCCACTTGATGTTGCCAATGATGCTGGGTTGCGCCAGCCATGACCAGTAGCGAGCCATGGGTCAACGCCAGCGAATGTTCAATCCGGCCACTGCCGCAGCGGCGCAAATCAAAGCGCCGCTCGCCGCCCAAACTCAACGAGGCGATCAGCGGGTTACGGCCCAACTCGGGTTCGTCGTCGCTGTGCCAGCCCATCGAGTCCTGGCCATCGCGGTAATAGTTAAGCAATAAGCCATTTAGCGGTTGCCCGGCGACAGCCTCCACCTGCGCACGAATCTGCGCCAGCAATGGCGTCCAAATCAGCGGCTGATGGCGCAGGCCAGAGTAGCTATAACCCACATCGCCATACCAAGCCACCAGTCGCGGCACCGCATATTGACGGCCCTGCACCAGCACCTGTGGTTGCTGCCAAGGTGTTTGCGCCAGCAACTCAGCCAACCACTGGTCGGCAATCTCGGGGGCCAGCCAGTCGGGCAGCCAACGCAAGTCGGCATCCGCCAAACACAGCGGTAAGTCAGTAAATAGTGTCACGAGACCTCAACTAAACCTCGACATCGACCCACAGCCCTTGCCTTGGCAGCTCGTCCAGAAGCGCCTGATCTTCCGGCGCAACCTCGCCTTCGGCCAATTGCTCGGCGCTATAACCGCGGCGCTGGCGTTGACGGCGGCGCTGCTCTTGACGCAACAACTCCTCGGTCTCTTGCGGGTGGCGTTTATCCAAGCGCACCGCACTTTCTTCGGCGCTGGCCGACACCGGTGCAACCGGCGGAATATCCGGGCGCGCCTTGGGCAACTCTTGCTGCGCGGTCACAGGGGCCAGCGCTGGGGGGATTGGCGGCAACATGGCGATTAGTTCTCATACCCTTTGGTCAGACTGTCGGCCGTTCGGCCGCTGACTTGAACCACAGACAAAACAGCTAACTACACTTTTGACCTATAACCAGTCGGCAAGTGCCGTCGCCCTGCGCACGGCGTTCCGTTACCATAGCCGGCTTTTTCACAGCGGGAGACAGGCATGGCGCAGTATCAACCGGGGCAACGCTGGATCAGTGACAGCGAAGCAGAGTTAGGCCTTGGCACCGTATTGTCCGAAGATGGCCGGCTGCTCACGGTACTTTACCCGGCTACCGGCGAAACCCGCCAGTACGCGACCCGTAACGCACCGCTCACCCGCGTGCGCTTCTCACCGGGCGATGACATTACCCACTTTGAAGGCTGGAAGCTCACCGTCCAAGAGGTCAGCGACGTCGATGGCTTGCTGGTGTATCAGGGTTTAAATGCCCAGCACCAAGCGGTGACAATGCCAGAAACCCAACTGTCGAACTTTATTCAGTTTCGCCTGGCCAGTGACCGCCTGTTTGCCGGGCAAATCGACCCGCTGCCGTGGTTTCGCCTGCGTTATCAAACCCTCGGCCACACCAGCCGCCTGCTGCAGTCGAGCCTGTGGGGCTTGGGCGGCGCCCGTGCACAACCGATTGCGCACCAATTGCACATCGCCCGCGAAGTCGCCGACCGTAGCGCGCCACGGGTATTGCTGGCCGACGAAGTGGGCTTGGGCAAAACCATCGAAGCGGGCCTAGTGATTCATCGGCAAATCCTCTCCGGGCGCGCCAGCCGCGTGCTAATCGTGGTGCCGGAGAACTTGCAGCATCAGTGGCTGGTAGAAATGCGCCGGCGCTTTAATCTGCAAGTCGCCCTGTTCGACCGCGAGCGCTGCGCCGAAAGCGATGCCGACAATCCGTTTGAAGACACCCAGCTGGCGTTGGTGGCCTTGGAATGGCTGACCGACGACGACAAGGCCCAAGATTACTTACTCGCCGCCGACTGGGACTTGTTGGTAGTCGATGAAGCCCACCACTTGGTTTGGCACGAAGAACACGCCAGCGCCGAATACGACTTGATCGAGCGCCTGGCCCGGCAAATCGCCGGTGTGCTGCTGCTCACCGCCACCCCCGAGCAACTGGGGCTGGACAGCCACTTCGCCCGCCTGCGCTTGCTCGACCCGGATCGTTTCCATGATCTGGCCGCCTTTCGCGCCGAGAGTGCGCAGTACCAACCCGTGGCCGAAGCCGTGCAAGAACTGCTCGATCAAGGCAGCCTGAGCCAGCAAGCGCGCAGCGCAATTCACGGCTTTCTCGGTGCGGCTGGCGATGAGCTGCTGACTGCCATCGACAGTGGCGATGCCGAGGCGCGCGCGCGCATGGTGCGAGAGTTGCTCGACCGACACGGCACCGGCCGGGTGCTGTTTCGCAACACCCGTTCGGCGGTACGTGGCTTCCCCGAGCGACAACTGCACCCTTACCCGCTCGCCTGCCCGGATGCCTATCTGGAGCTGCCGGTGGGTGAACATGCCGACCTGTACCCGGAAGTTAGCTATCAAGCGCAACCAGAGGCCGACGAAGAACAACGTTGGTGGCGGTTCGACCCACGAGTCGAATGGCTGATCGACACCCTGAAGATGCTAAAAAAGGTCAAGGTACTGGTCATCTGCGCCCACGCCGAAACCGCCCTCGACCTAGAAGACGCACTGCGCGTGCGCTCCGGCACCCTGGCCACGGTGTTCCACGAGGGCATGAACATCCTCGAACGCGATCGCGCCGCCGCCTACTTTGCCGATGAAGAGTTTGGTGCCCAAGTGCTGATCTGCTCGGAGATCGGCAGCGAAGGTCGTAACTTCCAGTTCGCCCATCACTTGGTATTGTTCGATCTGCCAGCGCACCCCGACTTGCTCGAGCAGCGCATCGGCCGACTCGACCGCATTGGTCAGCAGCACACCATTCAACTGCATGTGCCGCACCTGCAAAACAGCCCGCAAGAGCGGCTGTTTCAGTGGTATCACCAAGCGCTAAATGCCTTCTGCAACACCTGCCCAACCGGCAACGCGCTGCAGCATCAATTCGGTCCACGTCTGCTGCCGCTACTGGAAGCCGGCGATGACGGTGAGTGGCAAGCACTGGTCGACGAGGCGCAAATCGAGCGCATTCGCTTGGAAGGCGAGCTACACGCCGGCCGCGACCGCTTGCTGGAGCTTAATTCCGGTGGTGCCGGTGAAGGTGAGACGCTGGTTGAGGCGATCCTCGAACAAGACGACGAATTCGCCCTGCCGATCTATATGGAGGCCCTGTTCGACGCCTTCGGTATCGACAGCGAAGACCATTCGGAAAACGCCCTGATCCTGCGTCCCAGCGAGAAGATGCTGGATGCCAGCTTTCCGCTGGGCGACGACGAAGGCGTGACCATCACCTACGACCGCGAGCAAGCCCTGAGCCGCGAGGACATGCAGTTCCTCACCTGGGAACACCCGATGGTGCAAGGCGGCATGGACTTAGTGTTGTCCGGGTCGATGGGCAACACCGCGGTGGCGCTGATCAAAAACAAGGCACTGAAACCTGGCACCGTGTTGCTTGAGTTGCTCTACGTCAGCGAAGTGGTCGCCCCGCGCGCCCTGCAACTGGGTCGCTACCTGCCACCGGCGGCGCTGCGCTGCCTGCTGGATAACAACGGCAACGACTTGGCCAGCAAGGTCTCGTTTGAGACCCTCAGCGATCAGCTAGAAAGCGTGCCACGGGCCAGCGCCAATAAGTTCGTGCAGGCGCAGCGCGAGGTGCTCAATCCGCAAATCAATGCGGGCGAGGCGAAAATTGCTCCACGTCACGCCGAGCGTGTGGCCGAGGCCAAGCGCCGTTTAGCCGCCGACACCGAGGAAGAGCTGGCGCGCCTGACCGCCCTACAAGCAGTCAACCCCAGCGTGCGCACCTGTGAGCTGGACGCCTTGCGCAAGCAGCGCGAACAGGGCCTAGCCATGCTCGACAAAGCCGCGTTGCGGCTGGAGGCCATCCGCGTATTGGTCGCCGGTTAGCCACTCGCCGGTTGATTAGGCAAGACGAAAAACCGCCCACTACCGTAACCTACGGCGCCGGGCGGTTTTTTTATGCCTGATGATTTTATTGCAACCCTCTGCACCCGCCGAGCACAGCCAAGGAGACGACACAAACCATGAATTTTCTTCTGTTATCCGGCAGTTTTCACCGTGCCAGCGCCTCACAAGCCTTATTGCGCTTCGTCGCCGAACAACTGCCCACGCACCACTGCGTGACGCCCAATCTGCTCGAGCTGCCGATCTATTGCCCAGACCTCGATACCGCTGACAAACCTGCGACGGTGCTGCAGTTGCTCGGGCAAATCGGCTGGGCCGACGCACTGATCGTCTGCACGCCCGAATACAATCACAGCATTCCTGCAGTGCTGAAAAACGCCATTGATTGGGCCTCGCGCCCGGCGTTTAAGTCGCCGCTAAAGGACAAACCTGTCACTTTCATCACCCAGGCCAACAGCCCGGTGGGCGGTGCCAGAGCACAAGCGCATCTTAAATTGGTGTTTGACTCAACCCTGTCACGCATCCATAGCTGCCACGAAATGATGATTGCCGGCATCGAGCAAAAACTTGACCAGCATCTGTGCTTAACCGACGAGCACAGCCAAGTGCGAATCAAACAGCACCTGCAGGATTTCATCCGCTTTATTGGCTAGAGCACAGCAGCAGCTAACGAATGCGGCGCCACTCGGTCGGTGTGTGCTTACCCCTCACAAACACATCAAACTATCCGATTATAAAACGGCACAATTTGCGCTATTCGCCTAACCTCATTAGATAGATCATCGTCGACATCAGCACTGCGCCAGCGCAATTGGAGTTTACGATGATCGAACTACGTCCTTTCGACAGCCTCGGCCATGCCCAGCATGGCTGGCTAAATGCCCGCCATCACTTCGCCTTCGCCGACTATTACCATCCGCAGCGCACCCACTGGGGCGCACTGATGGTCTGGAACGATGACGAAATAGCCGCCAACAGCGGTTTCCCGCTGCATCCGCACCGCGACATGGAGATCATCACCTACGTACGCCTGGGTGCCATCAGCCACCAAGACAGTCTCGGCAACCAAGGCCGCACGCAAGCCGGCGATGTGCAGGTGATGAGCGCCGGCACGGGCATCCGCCATTCGGAATACAACCTTGAGCCGACCCCCAGCACCTTATTCCAAATTTGGATCCGCCCAAATCAACTGGGCCAACCACCCTCATGGGGCAGCAAACCCTTCCCCAAAGAGGCTCGTGCCGGCCAGCTAGTGGTGCTCGCCAGTGGTCATGCGAATGACAGCAACGCCTTGCACATCAATGCTAACGCACGCGTATTGGCCGCCACGCTCTTAGCTGGGCAAACACTGGAGCACTCACTTAACGGCTCGCCGCTGGCCTATTTAGTCCCGGCCAGCGGTCTGATCGAGGTCAACGGCGTGCGCGCCAACGCCCGCGATGGTTTAGCCATTAGCGCCGAAGGCCAGTTGCGCATCAGCGCCATCGAGGACAGCGAACTGCTGCTGGTCGAACTGGGCTGAACTGCTACCGGAGCCTGGCAGTTGCCTGAGCGCCAATCCGACAAGCAAAGTGCATTAAATGCGAGATCTGGCCAGCAAGGCATCCGCGACTACACTGCCATACGGGGCGCAACGCCCACACCCGCAGATACAGGAGCTAAACCATGCAGCAACACACCATTACCTTGGTGCAAGATTCTTGGCAGAAGGTAGCAGCCATCGCCCCACAAGCCGCTGAACTGTTTTATCAGAATTTATTTACTGCCGACCCGAGCCTTAAACCCCTGTTCAAAGGTGACATGCCTGAGCAAGGCAAAAAGCTCATGCAAATGATCGGCGCCGCGGTTGGCAAACTCAATGACCTGCCGGCCCTAGTACCGATACTGCAAGGACTCGGCAAGCGCCACGCAGGCTACGGCGTAGAAGACTCACACTACCAAACCGTCGGCGCTGCACTGCTGAAAACCCTCGGTCAAGGCCTAGGCGCAGACTTTACCGAAGAGGTCAAAGAAGCTTGGACTTCGGTATACACGGTCATGGCCGACGTGATGGTGGCGGCCGCCAAGCCTTAATCGACTTAAACGCGGCGAGCAATGCCGGCCGCTGACAGCTCAGACCGAGAATTTACCAACTCAAGCTAAGCTGGCTCTCAAAGTGGCGCGGCAACCCCGTTAACGGATCAGTAAACGCCAAGCTTTGCGCCAGCAACTTAAGCGGCAAGCGGTAATCGTCGACAGCATCGGCAGCCACCTTTAACTGCGGGTAGAACGGATCGTTGCAAATGCCCGCCCCCAGCGCCGCCATATGCACGCGCAACTGATGCTTTTTACCGGTCACGGGATACAAAGCGTAACGGCAAAAATCACCTTGTTGCTCACGCACCTCGATGCGCGTTTCCGTGTTGGCGATGCCTGGCACTTCCTGCATCAAAAAAAACGGCTCGGCGGCGACCAAACGGCTGTTACGCAGTTGCGGAAATTGCGCCGAGGGCAACGCCGGTGCTATCGCCTCATAGCATTTAGAAATGCAACGATCACGAAACAACGCTTGATAAGCGTCGCGCGTTTGCGCATTTGCCGAAAACAGCACCAAGCCTGCGGTTAAGCGGTCGATACGGTGAATTGGCACCAACTGCGGGCTGTCCAAGCGCCGCACCAAGCGTGCCAGCAGCGTTTGCTCGACATAACCGCCAGAAGGCGTGACGGGCAAAAAGTGCGGTTTATCGGCCACCACTAAATGCTCATCGGCATACAGAATGGTCTCGACAAAGGGCACTTCGACTTCCTGCGCCACCTCGCGAAAATACTGTATGCGCAGGCCGACTTTATAAGCCTGCTGGGCACCAATCGGCAGGCCATCGGCACCCAAAACCCGACCACGCGCCATACGATCGAGCCAGACCTCACGACTGATAGTGGCAAAATGCGCGCACAAACAATCGAGCACAGTGAGCCAATCACCCTGGGGCAAGTGCAGCGTGCTCGGCCTTGGGCCAACCACCTTAAGGGCGGGCATGCGCTGACTCAAACCGTGCCGCACGAAGGCGATTAAGCATCGTTGGCGGCTACTTCAGATTCAGACTCATCATCGCCATCGTCATTACTCGCCGAGATGGCGTCCAAACAACTGATGCACTGCTGGCCATTAGCATCGTGCAGCAACCAGCTCTGCCCGGACTCATCTAACTGCGCAGTCAATACCGCTGCCGCCGTAAAAGTCCAAACCCGCTTGGTACGGCCATCCATACACTCAACCCTGAGTAACTGCTGCTCGGCCGCACCCGCCAAAGCCTGCGCCAAAGCACTTTGCGCCAGCGCTAACGCCTCAGGCTCAAGGCTAAATTGCCAAGCGTGCAGGTCATTGATTAACAGCATATCGGCAGACAGCAGCGCCTCTAGCAGGGAGTTTCGGATGCCGGTCATAGCCTTGGCCTCGCGCAAAAATTAAGAGCGCTATGATAAAGCTAGACACCGTGTAGGTCGAATCGAGTCAGCACAGAGCATGTGCCAATACTTTTGCTTAGTAGTACGCACTTTCACCATTCACTGGTCACCGGAAATGCTCAAGACTGGCACTATTAACAACAATACTCATGCATCGGAGCGATCCGAGCAGGGTAAAATTCGACGACTGGTTACGAACGATTTGTGTTCAGAGGAATCGAAGTAGTAGCGATTCGGTAGCTTTTTGCCAGCATCGCTTTAATTAACTAATCGGCATAACATATGCGCCCTATGAAACAGGCCCTCTTCTCCAGCCGTACGGCTGACAAATTCGTGGTGCGTTTGCCCGACGGAATGCGTGAACGCATTGCCGATGTGGCGCGCAATCATCATCGCAGCATGAACTCAGAAATAATCTCGCGCCTTGAGCAGAGCTTGTTTCACGAGGGAATGGCGGGCGATGACGCGCACCTACAAATCAATAGTGCAGAACTTGCACCACACGAAAGTGAATTGCTGCAGCGCTTCAGGCAACTGTCCAGGCGCCAGCAAAATGCCTTAGTCGCCTTGATTGCTCACGACACCGAGCAAGCCACTGACAACAACTAAAGCTTTCTAGCTAGTAAGCTACGGGCATAAAAAAACCGGCTAATTTGCCGGTTTTTTTCTGCCCGTAGCACTCACCTGCCACCAAACAGGTGAGTGCTACAGAACTACAACAGAAAGATCGTCGCCAACCCTAGAAAGATAAAAAATCCGCCGCTGTCGGTCACCGCGGTGATCATCACGCTCGAGCCCATTGCCGGGTCACGCCCCACTTTGGCCAAGGTCATGGGGATCAATACACCCATCAAGGCGGCCAGCAACAGGTTTAGCGTCATGGCGGCAGTCATCACCAAACCCAGGGCTAAATTGTCGTAGAGCAAGAACGACACCAAGCCGATCACCCCACCCCAGAGCAAACCATTAACCAAGGACACGCCCAACTCTTTACGCACCAGTCGCGAGGTATTGCCCGCGCCCATCTGATCAAGCGCCATAGCACGCACTATCATGGTGATGGTTTGGTTGCCCGAGTTACCGCCAATGCCGGCCACAATCGGCATCAGCGCAGCCAAGGCCACTAATTTTTCAATCGAACCATCAAACAGACCAATAACGCGCGAAGCGATAAACGCGGTAATCAAGTTCAGCGCCAACCAAGCCCAGCGGTTACGCACCGACTTCCAGACCGAGGCGAAGATGTCTTCTTCTTCGCGTAAACCGGCCATGTTCAGAACTTCGCTTTCACTCTCTTCGCGAATCAGGTCGACCATTTCATCGATGGTCAAACGGCCGATCAATTTGCCGTTTTTATCGACCACCGGCGCCGAAATCAAGTCATAACGTTCAAACGCCTGCGCGGCATCGTAGGCATCTTCGTCCGGACCGAAACTCACCGGATCGCTGGCCATCACGTCAATGACGCGACGTTCTGGATCATTCACCAGCAAGCGTTTAACCGGCAAAACGCCTTTAAGCACGCCGTCGTAGTCAACCACGAATAACTTATCGGTGTGCCCCGGCAGCTCTTTTAGCCTGCGCAGGTAGCGCAACACCACTTCAAGACTGACGTCCTCACGGATGGTCACCATCTCAAAGTCCATCAAAGCGCCGACTTGATCGTCTCCGTACGACAACGCCGAGCGCACCCGCGCACGCTGTTGTGCGTCGAGGGTTTCCATCAGCTCATGCACAACGTCGCGGGGTAGTTCTGGCGCTAGGTCGGCCAGCTCATCGGCATCCATCTCCTTGGCCGCCGCCAGCAATTCGTGATCGTCCATGTCGGCGATCAGGGTTTCGCGAACCGAGTCGGAAACCTCAAGCAGAATATCGCCGTCACGCTCAACTTTGACCAACTGCCAAACGGCTAAGCGGTCAACCAGCGGCAGAGCCTCAAGGATGTGCGCAACGTCGGCCGAGTGCAGCTGATCGAGTTTGCGTTGTAATTCGGCGAGATTTTGCCGGTGGACCAAGTTTTCCACTAGGTCATGGTGCTGACCTTCTTGACGATGAGTCAGGCCTTCGACCAAGCGATGCCGGTGCAACAACTCGACCACTTGGGCCAATCGTTCCTGCAGGCTTTCTTGCGGTTTTTTTACTTCGACTTCATTCATGGCGCGCTCCACCCCAGCAGCAGGCACGCCAACGGGGGTTCAATCAATCAATACGCAATTGCGCAATCGAGGTTTAAAGCTACTACTGGGTAAGTCCATGGTGGTATTCCACAAGCCCCGGCGGGGCTGACGGAGCAATGATAACACCGCGCAAAGCCCTGGCGGGTGACAAAATCTCGGTAATAACAAGCGCTTGCAACGCATTTACAGGTAGCGCCAGAGATCTTTAATGCGACGCCAAAGGCTCAGCGCAAGGCACTACTGGCAAGATGCGAAACAGTTACTAAGCTGCAGGATAGTCGTCAGGAGGACGCCCCATGCATGGACTGCTACGCGCAACTTTTTGCGCAACCCTGCTCTACCCTGCGAGCCACGCCTTGGCCGCCAACGTGTATCGCTGCGAAGACCGCAACGGCCATCTCACCTACACCCTGCAAGGCTGCGCCAGCGACCAACTGTTACAGGTGCAAAATGCCGACAATCCAACGCCTGGCAGCGGCAAGCCGATACCACTAGCCAAGCAAAAAAAGCAAAAAAAGCAGCCTGCTCAGAAAACTTCAGGTCGCAAGCAAGCTAAAGCCGACGGCGAAGCACTACTGGTGATTGGCGAGCATCAAGACGGTTGCGGCAATCGAGTCACAGGCAGCGCCCGCCGTACCGCCATGATCAACGGGCAAGTGCGCAGCGGTATGCCACTAAAAGACGTGGAAAGTGCCCTCGGCAAGCCTGACAAAATCACCAGCCAGAACGGCCAAATGCGCTACCTGTACCGCGACAAAGACGGCAATAGTAAACAGGTCAGTTTTGATGAGAACGGCTGCGTGCGCAGTAAGCGCTAGCGAGCTAGAGAAATCGCACCAATTCCGCTCGCAACTCTAGAACGCTCGGCAGCCTAAGCTGCGCATGACTTTATATCAGGCAAAGAAAAAGGGCTTGCATCGCTGCAAGCCCTTTCTTTGTTTGGTGCACTCAGGTGGATTCGAACCACCGACCGCTCGGTTCGTAGCCGAGTACTCTATCCAGCTGAGCTATGAGTGCATTTGTGTTTTTAACCAGATCACAACTGGTTGAAGCAATTTGACTAGCAATCAGCCGATCAAACTTCTCGGTGTCTCACCGCCGCATCGGCTAATGAAACAACAATATGGTGCACTCAGGTGGATTCGAACCACCGACCGCTCGGTTCGTAGCCGAGTACTCTATCCAGCTGAGCTATGAGTGCATCAACCCTGCGCATTATAGCCTCTGTAACTTTAGAATCAAGCAAAACCCTATAAATTTCAACAACTTACAGACTTAAACCAAACTCACCAGCACTCGCCTACAACACAAATAATGGCGGAGAAGGGGGGATTCGAACCCCCGACACCCTTATGAGATGTACTCCCTTAGCAGGGGAGCGCCTTCGGCCACTCGGCCACCTCTCCGCAACACGGGGCGTATCTTAACCGCGTTTTTACCATTTGCAAAGCTAAAAAATGATAAAAATTAATGGCTTGGTTCTTCACCCTTCTCATTTTGAATGCGCTGGTAAATCTCTTCGCGGTGCACGGCAACATCTTTAGGCGCATTGATGCCGATACGCACTTGATTACCCTTCACGCCCAACACAGTGACGGTGACGTCATCACCCACCATCAAGGTCTCTCCAACCCGACGCGTTAGAATTAGCATTCCTTTCTCCTTAGTATTTTCAGCGCAACACAAGCGCCTGAAAAAATATAAATACGGGCGACCCACGCAACATTCAAACAGCGCAGACCTTCACCCAAGCATGGTTCAGTGTAGACAGAAAAAACCTCGCCACAGCCAGCAGCCGTGACGAATGGCGCCGCAATCACAGCGCCATACAGATATAGCCGTTACTCGCCGGACTTAGCCGGGTCATCCAGTTCGAACGCAGTGTGCAGCGCACGCACCGCCAGCTCCAGATATTTCTCTTCGATGACCACCGAAACCTTGATTTCAGAAGTCGAGATCATCTGGATATTAATCACTTCCTTGGCCAGCGCTTCGAACATCCGACTGGCCACGCCTGCGTGCGAACGCATGCCGACACCGACGATCGATACCTTGGCGATTTTAAGGTCGCCGCTGACTTCGCGCGCGCCCAGCTCAAGCGCGGTCTGCTCCAGCACCTGCAAGGCCGCCTGGTAATCGTTACGGTGCACGGTGAAGGTGAAGTCGGTGGTTTTGTCGTGCGCTACATTTTGCACGATCATATCCACTTCAATATTGGCTGCGCTCACCGGCCCGAGAATCTTGAAGGCCACGCCCGGAAGATCGGGTACGCCACGCACGGTCAGTTTGGCTTCGTCGCGATTGAAGGCGATACCGGAAATGATCGGCTGTTCCATGGATTCCTCTTCATCAATAGTAATAAGGGTGCCCGGGCCTTCTTGGAAGCTGTGCAGAACGCGCAGCGGGACATTGTATTTACCGGCGAACTCCACCGAGCGAATTTGCAGCACCTTAGAGCCAAGACTGGCCATTTCCAGCATTTCTTCGAAGGTGATTTTGTCTAAGCGCCGCGCCTGTGGCACCACCCGTGGGTCAGTGGTGTAAACACCATCGACGTCGGTGTAGATCTGGCATTCATCGGCCTTTAACGCCGCCGCGAGCGCCACACCCGTGGTGTCCGAACCGCCGCGCCCGAGGGTAGTGATATTGCCTTGCTCGTCAACGCCCTGAAAACCGGCGACCACTACCACACGACCAGCTTCTAGGTCGGTGCGAATTTTCTGGTCGTCGATTTGCAGAATCCGCGCTTTGTTGTGCGCGCTGTCGGTGAGGATACGCACCTGATTACCGGTATAAGACACCGCCGGCACGCCGCGTTTGATCAGCGCCATGGTCAGCAAGGCGATGGTCACTTGCTCACCAGTGGAGAGCATTACATCCAACTCACGCGGCACCGGCTGGTCGCTAATTTGCTTAGCCAGATCGATCAGTCGATTGGTCTCACCGCTCATCGCGGACAGCACGATAACCAGCTGATCTCCGTTGGCGCGGGCCTTTTCGATTTTCTCGGCAATCTTCTCGATACGCTCAACGGTACCGACCGAGGTGCCACCAAATTTTTGTACTATCAATGCCATGTTAAAACCGCCTCAGCCCATCACGGGCGTCGAATAAACTGTTCACTGTGCCTCGGCCGCCTGGCGCAGGCCGCCCAGACCTACGATTAAAGCCCTTGCTCAACAAAGGTAGCGGCCAAGCCCAGCGCTGCATCCAGAGCACCGGCATCGACACCGCCGCCTTGGGCCATGTCCGGACGCCCGCCGCCCTTGCCACCGACTGCCGCCGCCGCTTGGCGCATCAAATCGCCGGCTTTTAATTGGCTGGTCAAATCTTGGGTAACCCCAGCCACCAACACAACTTTATCGTCTTGCACGCCGCCCAGCAGAATCACCGCACGACCGAGCTTATTTTTTAATTGATCGACCAAGGCCAGCAGCGCCTTGCCATCCAAACCATCCAAGCGCGCCGCCAAAACTTTAACGCCTTTAACCTCGACCGCCGCACTGGACATATCGTCGCCGGCCGCGCTGGCCGCTTTAGCCTTGAGTTGCTCCAGTTCTTTTTCTAGCTGGCGATTGCGCTCAAGTACCGCCGTCAGTTTGTCCAAGACGTTATCGCGGGTTCCTTTAACCAAACTGGCAGCCTCTTTCAGCTGCTCCTGGGCATCATTTAAATAGCCCAAGGCTGCCGCGCCGGTCAGCGCTTCAATGCGCCGAACGCCAGCCGCCACACCGCCTTCGCTGGTGATTTTGAACAGCGCGATATCGCCGGTGCGACTGACGTGGGTACCGCCACACAGCTCAACGGAGAAATCGCCGCCCATGCTCAGTACGCGCACGTCATCGCCGTATTTCTCGCCAAACAGCGCCATAGCGCCACGGGCTTTAGCCGTTTCGATATCGGTCTCAAGGGTCTCCACCAACGAGTTCTGCCGCACTTGAGCGTTGACGATTTCTTCCAGCGCTTTCAGTTGTTCCGGCTTGATCGCCTCGAAGTGACTGAAGTCAAAACGCAGACGCTGACTATCCACCAACGAGCCTTTTTGCTGCACATGCTCGCCCAGCACTTGGCGCAAGGCGGCATGCAGCAAATGGGTGGCCGAGTGATTCAGCTCAGTGGCGTGGCGCACAGTAGCGTCAACCTCCGCACTCACTTGCGCGCCGATGTTCAAGCCGCCAGCCGCCACAACACCGTGATGCAATAACGCGCCGCCGGCCTTGGTGGTGTCACGCACGTCAAAGCGCATGCCGCCACTCGCTAGATAACCGCTATCGCCCACCTGGCCGCCGGACTCGGCGTAAAAAGGCGTTTGGTCGAGCACGACCACGCCCTCCTCGCCTGCTTGCAATTGCTCAACGGCCTCACCGGCTTTGAACAGCGCCAGCACGCTGCCCTGTCCTTGCGTACCTTGATAACCCAAGAAACGGGTTTCGCTGTCGACCTTAACCAAGCTGTTGTAGTCCATGCCGAACGCACTGGCGGAACGGGCACGCACGCGCTGGGCGTCCATCTCCCGCTCAAAACCGGCTTCATCTAGGGTCAGCTCACGCTCACGG
>JBILAR010000139.1:0-6961 GCA_044354115.1 Pseudomonas sp.
CACTCAGTGGCTGTGGTGAGCCAGTGTTGGAATTTACCGGCCCCACCATGGGCAGCAGTTATTCGGTCAAATATCTGCCGGGGGCTAACGGGCCAAATGTTGCCCAAGCCCAGGCGGCCACCGAGGCGATTTTGGCCGAGGTGGATCAGCAGTTATCCACCTACCGCGCCGACTCGTTAATTTCTAAGTTCAACGCCTTGCCGGCCAATAGTTGTCAGCCAATGCCCGAGTCGTTGTTGGCGCTGGTGCGTTTCGCCGAGCAGTTGTCTGTGCTGAGCGCTGGGGCCTTTGATCTGACCGTGGAGCCGCTGTTAAACCTCTGGGGTTTTGGCCCGCAATCGCGTGGCGATCAGGTGCCAACGCCGGCGCAAATCGCCCAGGTGCGCGAGCGCATGGGTTATCAACATCTACGCATCGACGGCCAGCAACTGTGCAAAGACGCGGCGGTTGAAGTGGATTTCAACAGCATTGCCGCTGGTTATGCGGTTGATCGTATCGCGGCGCGTTTGCTTGAGCTGGGCGTCAGTAGTTATTTGCTTGAGGTCACCGGTGAGCTTAAGGCGCAAGGGCGCAAGCCCGATGGCAGTGCCTGGCGCATCGCTATCGAAGCACCGCTGGAGCACCAGCAGGTGGCGGAAAAGATTTTGCCGCTGGACGGTTATGGGGTGTCCACCTCGGGCGACTACCACAACTATTTTGAGCGGGATGGGCTGCGCTATTCCCATAGCCTTGACCCGCAAACCGGTGCGCCTATTCGCCATACCCTGGCGCAGGTGACGGTGGTTGATCGCTCGGTGCAGCGCGCCGATGGCTTGTCGACCTTGTTGATGGTGCTGGGGCCTGAGCGCGGTTTGGCCTTTGCCGAGCGTGAGGGAATTGCCGCCTTGTTTGTCAGCCGCACCGCGCAGGGCTTCGTTAGCCACAGCAGCAGTGCTTTTATCCGCTTATTTGACGCCGCCGAATAAAACCCTCGGGCATCTTGGGAGCCGCAATGATCTGGTTAGTGACCTTTATCGTGATGTTGTTGAGCGTCTTGGGCTTGGCCATTGGGGTGATTATGGGGCGTAAACCACTGGCGGGTTCGTGCGGTGGCATCGCCAATTTAGGCCTCGAGAAGCAGTGTTCTTTGTGCGGCGGTAATCGGCAAAAGTGCGATGAGTTACAGCAAGAAAAAATGTAGTGCCCGCAAAATTCGCCTACCTCGCGACCAAGGGTTAATGTGCAGCCCTAAATAAGGCAGCTAAGCTGCTGTAAGCATTGAATACTGCGGCAGTTTTTGGCGTAGTCATGCCGGGTTTGCCGATGCGGCGGCCCGGACAGTTATCGAGGAGTTAGCATGGCGGTCTACAACTACGATGTGGTGGTGCTGGGTTCCGGGCCTGCCGGTGAAGGCGCGGCCATGAACGCGGCCAAGGCCGGGCGCAAAGTGGCGATGGTCGACAGCCGCGCGCTGGTCGGCGGCAATTGCACCCACTTGGGCACCATCCCGTCCAAGGCCTTGCGCCATTCGGTGCGGCAGATCATGCAGTACAACACTAATCCACTGTTCCGGCAGATCGGCGAGCCGCGTTGGTTTTCCTTCCCGGACGTGCTGAAAAGCGCCGAGCGGGTGATCTCCAAGCAAGTCGCCTCGCGCACCGGCTACTACGCCCGCAATCGCATCGACACTTTCTTCGGCACCGCCAGCTTTGCCGATGAGCGCAGCGTGGATGTGGTGTGCCTGAATGGCATGGTGGAAAAACTGGTCGCCAAGCAATTTGTCATCGCCACCGGCTCGCGCCCGTATCGCCCGGCCGATGTCGATTTCCATCACCCGCGGGTGTATGACAGCGACACTATTCTTAATCTCAGCCACACCCCACGTCGCCTGATTATCTACGGCGCCGGGGTGATCGGTTGCGAGTACGCCTCGATCTTCAGCGGCCTTGGGGTGATGGTCGATTTGATCGACAACCGCGATCAGCTGCTGAGCTTTCTCGATGATGAAATTTCCGATGCGCTGAGTTACCACCTGCGTAACAACAACATCATCATTCGCCATAACGAGGAATATGAGCGCATTGAAGGTCTCGATCACGGGGTGGTGTTGCACCTTAAATCGGGCAAAAAAATCAAAGCCGATGCCTTGCTCTGGTGTAACGGTCGTACCGGTAATACCGACAAGTTGGGGCTGGAGAACGTTGGCATTAAGGCTAATGGTCGCGGGCAAATTACCGTGGATGAGCACTACCGCAGTGAAGTCGGCAATATTTACGCCGCCGGCGATGTGATTGGTTGGCCAAGCCTGGCCAGCGCGGCTTACGACCAAGGCCGCTCGGCGGCCGGCAGCATTGTCGATAACGACAGCTGGCGCTTTGTGAATGACGTGCCGACCGGTATTTACACCATTCCGGAGATCAGTTCGATCGGTAAAACCGAACGAGAACTGACTCAGGAGCAAATTCCGTACGAAGTCGGTAAGGCGTTTTTCAAAGGCATGGCGCGGGCGCAAATTGCGGTTGAGCCGGTGGGTATGCTGAAACTGTTATTTCATCGCGAGACGTTGGAGTTGCTCGGCGTGCATTGCTTTGGCTATCAGGCCTCGGAGATTGTGCATATCGGTCAGGCAATCATGAACCAGAAGGGCGAGGCGAACAGCATCAAGTATTTCGTCAACACCACCTTCAACTATCCGACCATGGCTGAGGCCTATCGGGTGGCAGCGTTCGACGGTCTTAACCGGCTTTTTTAAGCGGCGCCGGGCGCTCGCCTGAGGCGCCCGGAGCACAGCTTTGCGGGTCTGGATTCAGCGGCGATTACCTAGGGTCGCACTGGCCAAACCGGGAAAGTCTGTAATCAGGCTGTCCACGCCAAAATCGGCGAGCCGCAGCATCAGCGCCGGCTCGTTGACCGTCCATACCGACACATGCAGCCCTTGCTTCTGCGCTTTTTGCAGGCGCTCGGGGCTGCACAGCGTCCAGTTCAAGGCCAACAAGCTACAGCCGTAATGTTTGGCCACTTTCAGTGGGTCGAGCCAGGCGTATTCGGCCACCAGCCCGCGCGCGATGTCGGGAACCAAACGCTGGCCGGCGCGCAACACTTCCCGTGAGCTGGAGGTAATGGTGATTTTCTCCAGCAGGCCGTAGCGGGCGGCTAATTCGCGGATGGCTAACACGGTGTTAGCGGCTTTGACCCGCGAGGCGCTTTTGACCTCCAGTTGCCAGTGCTCGAAGGCGCAATGCTGAAACAACTCTTCTAAGCGCGGAATCGGGCAGGGCTGCGGCCAGCCGGGGCCACCTAAACGTGCGTCATAGGTGTTCAGGTCTGCGGCGCTGTGCAGGCTGACTTTGCCGCGTCGGCCGGTAGTGCGCTTGAGCGTTGGGTCGTGAATCACCATCAACTCGCCATCGCGCGACAGGTACAGATCCAGCTCGCAGCGGCTCACGCCGTGCGCTAGGCACTGCTGGAAACTGACGAGAGTGTTTTCCGGTGCTTCGCCTTTGGCGCCGCGATGGCCGTAAATAACTGTCACTGGAACTCCTTAAAGGCTGCAGGGCGGGCGCAAAAGTACGCGGTTGCTAGGGCTGTTCGCGTGATTGGCGGCGCTCGAGTGCTTGGCGCTGCAAAATATGCCGAGCCATGAGCTGGCGTTGGGCGTCGGTGAGGGCTTCAAACTCGATACCAATCTCAAACTGGGCATCGCCGCGCAGCCGGCAATTGACCACTTTGCCACGCAGCAGCAGCCCTAAGGCTTGCGGCATCAGCACCATTTTGATGGCTAGTTGGCTGCCAATCGCGATCTCTTGCAGGTTGTTAAAACTGATACCGCTCTCGGACATGGTCACTTGGCGCGGCGCGCCCACATCGCGCAACAGATTTTGCGCCAGCGCCTGACCGAGTAAGTCGATGCGTTTGTTCATCACCTTTAAGTAACTGGCCAAGGTGCGGTCGCGCTCGCTGATCTGCCGTAATAAATGCTGAGCTTCGAAGTCCAGCAGGTGCAAATCGCTAAGTAAATTGAACAGCGGCGAAGCGTCGTGCAAGACCTCGGTGGCCAGCGCGCTCGGGCCGGACAAAAGGGTGAAATCCAGTGCGATAGTATCGTCTATACGGTAATATTCGCGGCGATCGTCTGCGTCTTGAGTCGACATGCTGAACCCGTGGCCTGAGTGATTGTCTGAGTGTAAGGCTGTCAGCCAAGGCCCGCCAGCGGCGCAGCGGCTAAAGCCCTGCGAGTCGGTTAAAAGTGCTAGAAGCTGGGTTTACTTGGCACATAAACGCTAACCAGCGGGCAATTCAGCAGTAACGCGGCGCACGACTAAATTGCGCTTGACCCGGATGCCTCCTCTTTCGCCTGCGAATATTTTTTATGTCCATGTTTAGACCGCTGTCTATCTATATCGGTGCGCGCTATACGCGGGCCAAACGTCGTAACCATTTCGTTTCCTTTATCTCCCTGACTTCGATGATCGGCCTGGCACTGGGTGTGCTGGTGATGATCGTGGTGCTGTCGGTGATGAATGGTTTCGACCGTGAAATGCGCACCAAGGTGCTCGGCATGGTGCCGCATGCCACGGTCGAGAGTTCGCAGCCTATCGATGACTGGCGCAGCATCGCCGGGCCGATGCTCAAACACCCACAGGTATTGGCCGCCGCGCCTTTTGTGCAGATGCAGGGGCTGTTGACCCATAACGGCCAAGTGCAGAAAGTCTTGATTAATGGCATTGATCCGGTGGCAGAGCGCCAGGTGTCGATCATTGGCGACTACTTTCAGCAGGGCAGCTTGGATGATTTGGCGGTCGGCGAATTCGGCATCGTCATCGGTAATATCGCCGCCGCCAAACTGGGTGTGAGCGTCGGCGACAAAATCACCTTCGTCGCCCCGGAAGTGACCGTCACCCCGGCGGGCATGTTTCCACGGCTTAAGCGCTTTACGGTGAAGGGCATTTTTCACGTCGGCGCAGGCGAGTTGGACGGCTTTGTGGCCATGGCCAATGTGCAAGATTTAGCCCGTTTGCATCGCTGGCAGCCGACCCAGGTGCAGGGCATCCGGCTTAAATTTGACGACTTGTTTCAGGCCCCTAAGGTGGCCTGGCAGTTGGCTGCACGTTTAAGCGATGACTTTTATGCGCGCGACTGGACCCGCACCCAGGGCAACCTGTATCAGGCCATTCAGATGGAAAAAACCATGATCGGCCTGCTGTTGCTGCTGATTGTGGCGGTGGCGGCTTTTAATATTATTTCCACCCTGGTGATGGTGGTCACCGATAAGAAAGCCGATATCGCCATTCTGCGCACCCTAGGTGCCACGCCGGGGCAAATCATGGCGATCTTTATGGTGCAGGGCACTGTGATTGGGGTGGTCGGCACGCTGCTCGGGGCGCTGCTGGGCTGCTTGATTGCACTCAATATCAGCAGTTGGATTGCCGTGGTTGAGCGTCTCAGTGGGCATAAGATTCTCGATGCGGCGGTGTATTTTATCGACTACATCCCCTCGCAATTACAACTCAATGACGTCCTTTTAGTCTGCTCGGCGGCCTTGCTGTTGAGCTTTCTCGCTACCTTGTATCCGGCCTGGCGTGCCTCGCGCACCCAGCCTGCGGAGGCCTTGCGCTATGAATGATTTCGCGGTGAATGCTCAGGCCTCGGCGGCCAATAAAACGGCGGTACTCAGCTGCCGTAATTTGGGCAAATGCTATGACGAAGGCCCTGAGGCTGTGGTGGTGTTGGCCGACCTGCAGCTGGAGCTGTTTCCCGGTGAGCGGGTGGCGATTGTTGGTAGTTCGGGTTCGGGCAAAAGCACCTTGCTGAACATGCTGGGTGGGTTGGATACCCCGAGCAGCGGCAGCGTGTGGTTGGCGGGCGAGGAGTTGTCGGCGCTTAACGAGAAGCAGCGGGGTTTGTTGCGTAATCGCGCGCTGGGCTTCGTCTATCAGTTTCACCATTTGTTGGCTGAATTTACCGCGCTGGAAAACGTCTGCATGCCGCTGTTAATCGGCAAAATGCCCATCCCCGAAGCCCGTAAGCGCGCCATCGCCTTGCTTGAGCGGGTAGGGCTTGGCCATCGGCTGGAGCACAAGCCTGCCGAGCTTTCCGGTGGCGAGCGCCAGCGCGTGGCAATTGCCCGCGCCTTGGTTAATCAGCCGGGGCTGGTGATGCTCGATGAGCCGACTGGCAACCTCGATCACCACACCGCCCAAGGCATTCAAGACTTAATGCTGGAGCTGAGCACCTCATCGCAAACCGCCTTCTTAGTGGTCACCCACGACATGCAGTTGGCCCGGCAGATGGATCGGGTGCTGCGCTTAGAAGACGGCCGGTTGGTGGCTGCCTAATATGTTTCGGCCCCTAAGCATTTTCATCGGCCTGCGCTATACCCGCGCCAAGCGCCGTAACCACTATATTTCGTTTATCTCGATGACCTCGATGATCGGCTTGGCGCTCGGCGTGCTGGCGATGATTGTGGTGTTGTCGGTGATGAACGGCTTCCAAAAAGAAATGAGCTCGCGGGTGCTCGGCATGGTGCCGCACGCGGCCATTCATGCCGCCGCGCCGCTGGATGACTGGCGACCACTGGCGGCCGCAGCCATGCGCAACCCGCAGGTGGTGGCGGTGGCACCCTTCAGTGAGTTGGAGGGGATGCTGTCGTATAAGGGCGTGATGCAGCCGATTCAGATCAGTGGGATTGATCCAGCTGAAGAGCCGAAGGTGTCGATTATCGGCAAGCACATGACCCAGGGCCAGCTCGCCGACCTTAAGCCCGGTGAGTTCGGGGTGATTGTTGGCGACCTCACCGCACGCCGGTTTCGCTTGAGTGTGGGCGACAAACTGACCCTGATTATTCCCGAGCGCAGTTCGGTGGCGGGCGGCATTACTCCGCGGTTGCAGCGCTTAAATGTGGTCGGGGTGTTTAAGGTCGGCGCCGAGTTGGACGGCACCCCAGCGCTGATTAGCTTGGCCGATGCTGCGCAGATCCAGCATT
>JBILAR010000088.1:0-14606 GCA_044354115.1 Pseudomonas sp.
GGCAGCCCAACCAAGTGCAGAGCGTGCGTTTAGCCCTGAAAGACCTGTATCAAGCTCCGCAAGTTTCGGCTGCGGTTGCCAGTCAACTGGGTGCGGGCTATGAGGCGGCGGATTGGACCCAGACTCAAGGCGGCTTATTTGCCGCAATGAAAATGGAAAAGACCATGATCGGCTTGCTGTTGCTGCTGATCGTTGCAGTGGCGGCGTTCAATATCATCGCCACGCTGATTATGGTGGTCGCCGACAAAGGTGCAGACATCGCCATTTTGCGCACCTTGGGCGCCACGCCCCGGCAGATCATGCAGGTATTTATGGTGCAGGGCACCCTGATCGGTCTGGTCGGCACCAGTATCGGCGCGGTATTGGGCGTGCTGGCGGCACTTAATATCAGTGAGTTGGTCGGCTGGCTAGAGCGCCTCAGTGGTCAACATGTGTTCAGTTCGGATGTGTACTTCATCAATAATCTGCCGTCCGATCTGCAGACCGCCGATGTGTTGCTGGTGTGTGCGGCCGGCTTTGGCCTGAGCTTTTTGGCTACCCTGTACCCGTCGTGGCGGGCCGCGCAGATCCAGCCAGCCGAGGCGCTGCGTTACGAGTAATGACGCAGCCACCAAAAAGCCGCGGTAGGGTGGGTTAGCGGCGCTAGGCAGAGTCAAAGCCCATCGAACAACCCGTGCGCCGCGTAACCCACCAAGCGGTTTCAGGCTCTTGCCGAGTTAGCTCGGTATAGGTGCGATGTTGGGTTACACGGCGGCTCATACCGTTGCGCCGCTTAGGTCATGCCAACTCGCCGTTTACCCAACCTACGAATCGCGGCTTTTTTATTTGCCCTGTTTGGCGCGGCGCGCTTGCAGGCGCTTATGCCAAGCGTGTCGCACGTGACAGTGCCAGAACAGATTGGTTAGGCCATAACCGGCGATCGCGGCAATTACGCCGGTAACCAGCGAGCCGAGTAAAAATGGCTGCCAGCGCACACTCAGTTCAGTGCTAAGCCAGGCGAAGGTCAAATCGGCGGGTAGGCTGATGGGCTGGGTGTGCAATAGCCAGCAGCCGAGGCTGTAAGTGACATAAAAAATCGGCGGCATGGTGATCGGGTTGGTCAGCCAAACCAGCCCGACTGAGATCGGCAGATTGGCCCGAAAGATTACCGCCAAACTGGCCCCTAGGAGCATTTGCAGCGGCATTGGCACAAAGGCTGCGAATAAGCCCATGGCCATTGCGCGCGACACCGAGCGCCGATTGAGGTGCCAGAGGTTCGGTTCATGCAGCAGCTTGCCGAGAAAGCGCAATGAACGATGGCTCTTGAGCATCTCGGGGTCTGGCATATAACGCTTAAATAGTCGACGCGGCATATGGGCTCTCGGGCAGGGCATAAACCCGCGGATTATGCCCGGCTTTTAAGCGCTGCCGTGCGGGCACTTTGTGACAAAGCTTGAGCAGGCGCAGGCGAGTCGCGCTGAACCGCTATGCTAAAGCCGATCGAATCCGCAGCTAAGGGGTGGCTGATTATGCGCGCAGGGATGCTGGCGCTGGCTTTGGGACTATTGACCTTAGGTTTTTTACCGGCGTTGCCAGCGCCGTGGTGCTTGTTGTTATTCACGCTGCTTGGCGTTGCCTTGCTGCCGACCCGGGCGTATCCACTGGCTTTTTTTCTGTTTGGTTTGAGTTGGGCCTGTACCTCGGCGCAGACGGCCTTGGATGATCGTTTAGCCACCGAGCTGGATAATCGAACCCTGTGGCTGGAGGGGCGGGTGGTCGGCTTGCCTGAGTTGCGCGACGGTGTGCTGCGTTTTCACCTAGCGCAGGCGCAATCGCCACGGGCCACGTTACCGCAGTTGATGCGTTTGTCTTGGCGTAATGGGCCGCCGCTGATGGCGGGCGAACACTGGCGACTCGCCGTGCAACTGCGCAGCCCCTATGGCTCGGCCAATCCGCAGGTATTTGATTATGAAGCCTGGCTGCTGGCCCAGCGCATCGGCGCGCTGGGTAGCATTAAGGCCGGCGAGCGCGTGCAGGCTGCTGCGGGATTAAGCGCTTGGCGTGATCAGTTACGTCGCCGGCTACTGGCGGTGGATGCTTTCGGTCGGCAGGGCGCGCTGGCGGCTTTGGTGCTGGGCGATGGTTCGGGGTTGTCGCGAGCAGACTGGCAACTGCTGCAGGCCACCGGCACCGTGCATCTATTGGTTATCTCGGGTCAGCAAATCGCCCTGCTGGCTGGGCTGGTGTATGCCTTAGTGGTCGGCTTGGCGCGGCGCGGTTGGTGGCCGCGGCGCTGGCCTTGGCTGCCTTGTGCCTGTGGTTTGGGCTTTACGGCGGCCTTGGCGTATGGGCTGTTAGCCGGCTTCGATGTGCCGGTGCAGCGTGCCTGCGTGATGCTTGGCTTGGTGTTGCTGTGGCGTTTGCGCTTTGCTCATTTGGGCGTTGGCTTGCCCTTGTTGCTGGCGTTGAATGGCTTGTTGCTAGTCGAGCCGCTGGCCAGTTTGCAGGCCGGCTTTTGGCTGTCGTTCGCCGCGGTGGCGTTGCTGGCACTGGTATTCGCCGGGCGCCTCGGTGCTTGGTCGTGGTGGCACGCTTGGTGGCGGGCACAGTGGAGCATGGCGCTGGGCTTATTGCCGCTGCTGCTGGCGTTAGCGTTGCCGATCAGTCGCAGTAGTCCGTTGGCCAATTTGCTGGCCGTGCCTTGGTTGGAGTTATTGGTAACGCCTTTAGCGCTGCTGGGCACCTTGCTATTGCCGATCCCTTGGCTGGGCGAGGGCTGTTTGTGGCTAGCCGGCGGCCTGTTGCAGTTGTTGTTTTTGGCCCTTGAGCAAGTCGCCGGCTGGCTGCCCGCGTGGCTGCCCACGGCGGTGCCGCTATGGGCGTGGTTGCTGGGCATGGCTGGCGCGCTGTTATTACTACTGCCAGCTGGGGTGCCGTGGCGAGGCCTGGGTGTGCTGCTGATGCTGCCGCTGTTTTATCCACCCTTGCAGCTGCCCGCAAAGGGTGAGGCTGAAGTCTGGCAGTGGGATGTCGGTCAGGGGTTATCGGTGCTGGTGCGTACCCAGAGCCATAGCCTGCTGTATGACGCCGGGCCTAAGCATGCCGATTTTGATTTGGGTGAGCGTATCGTGTTGCCGGCGCTGCGCGGGCTGGGCGTGGCGAAGCTGGATCTTATGCTGCTCAGTCATGCCGATATGGATCACGCCGGTGGCGCGCCGGCGATTGCCCGCGGCCTGTCGGTCACGCAGGTATTAAGCGGCGAGGCGGGTGAGTTGCCTGTCTCGTTAGCGGCGCAGCCCTGTGTCGATGGTGCGCACTGGCAGTGGGACGGGGTGCGCTTCACCACGTGGCTTTGGCAACAGGCGCCGGCCGGCAATCCCTCCTCTTGCGTGCTGTTGGTCGAGGCGCAAGGCGGCGAACGCTTATTGCTAACCGGCGATATTGATAAAGCCGCAGAGCTGGCCTTGCTTAGCGGCGGTCGTGAGCTACATGCCGATTGGCTGCAGGCACCGCATCACGGCAGTCTAAGTTCATCCTCGATGGTTTTTTTACGTGCCGTAGCGCCGCGCGCTGTGCTGCTTTCGCGTGGCCGGCTCAATGCCTATGGCCATCCGCACCCGCGGGTACTGGCGCGCTATCAGGCCATAGGTGCGCAGGTTTACGACAATGTGCCCAGCGGCGCCTTGCGTATTCAACTCGGCCGCCATGCGCCGGCACAGGGCTGGCGTGAGCAGCGTCGCTTTTGGCGATAAAAGTGTGCAGCGCAGCGCTCGGCGTGCTGGCGACGCTATGCCCAGGCTGTTGGCCCTATGTTAAGGTGTGGCCACTTTTATTGGGGGGTGGCTTACGTGTGGGAATTAGTTAAGGCCGGTGGCTGGATGATGCTGCCAATTATTTTGAGTTCAATCGTTGCCACCGCCATAGTCGCCGAGCGCTTATGGACCTTGCGCGCCAGTCGCGTGTCACCGCCGCATTTGCTCGGGCAGGTATGGCGCTGGATCAAAGAGAAAAAACTTAACCCGCAAAAACTTAAAGAGCTGCGCGCCTCGTCCCCCTTGGGTGAAGTGCTGGCCGCTGGCTTGGCCAATTCCAAGCATGGTCGCGAAATCATGAAAGAGTGCATCGAAGAGGCCGCCAGCCGCGTCATCCATGAGCTTGAACGCTACCTCAATGCCCTCGGCTCAATCGCCGCCATGGCGCCCTTGCTCGGTCTGCTTGGCACCGTGTTCGGCATGATCGAGATTTTCAATGGTTTTATGGGCGACGGCATGAGCAATACGGCATCGCTGGCCAGCGGTATTGGTAAGGCGTTGATTACCACGGCGGCCGGCTTGATCGTGGCCATTCCGGCGGTGTTCTTCCATCGCTATTTGCTGCGCCGGGTCGATGAGTTGGTGGTGGCGATGGAGCAAGAGGCGATCAAGCTAGTTGAAGTGGTACAGGGCGATCGTGAGGTGGATTTCAACGAGGAAACTAAAGCGTGAAATTTCGCCGCAAAGCGGGCGGTGTGGCTCGCGAAGAGGTTTTCCTTAACCTCACCTCACTGATTGACGTGATTTTCGTGCTGCTACTGTTCTTCGTGGTGACCACCACCTTTAGCCGGCCCAACCAACTAAAGATCGAGTTGCCAGAGGCCAGCAGCGGCACGCCGCCGACGCAGACCGAGCTCAAGCAACTGGAGATCGGTATCGGTGCCGATGGCCAATACGAGGTTAATAATCAGAGTCTGCAGGTAAATGACCTGAACAGTCTGATGACAGCCTTGCAGCGTGAATCAGAAGGCGACAACAGTTTGCCGCTGACCATCAGTGCCGATGCGAAAACCCCGCATCAGGCATTTATTACTGCGATGGACGCTGCCGGTAAATTGGGCTTTGCCCATCTGCGCATTACCACCGTTGAGGCCAAGGCGGCGCCTTGATGAGTTTTACCGACCGCTTGCTCAAAGCTTGGTATGAAGGGCATCCGGCGTTGTTATTGCTGCGCCCGTTGGAGTGGCTGTACCGCGCCGTGGTGCAGCGCAAGCGGGCGAATTTCGTCGCCGGTCGCGGGGCTATTTATCGCGCCCCTGTGCCGATTGTGGTGGTGGGCAATATCACTGTTGGCGGCACCGGCAAAACCCCGCTAATCCTGTATTTAATTGAGCATTGCCGCGCCCGCGGCCTCAGCGTTGCCGTGGTCAGTCGTGGCTATGGGGCCAAACCGCCGAGCTGGCCGTGGCGGGTAACAGCCGAGCAGTCAGCCGCGCAGGCCGGTGACGAACCCTTGCTGATCGTGCAGCGTAGTGGTGTGGCATTGATGATCGACCCTGATCGGGCGCGTGCGGTACAGGCCTTGCTGGAAATTGCTCACTTCGATCTGATTTTGTCCGATGACGGTTTACAGCATTACCGCCTCGCGCGTGATCTGGAGTTGGTTCTGATCGACGCCGCTCGAGGTCTGGGTAACCGCCGCTGCTTGCCGGCGGGTCCCTTGCGCGAGCCGTTAGAGCGCCTGCAAAGTGTCGATGCACTGCTGTACAACGGCGCCGCCGCCGATAGCCCCGAGGGCTACGCCTTTACCCTGCAACCCACTGCGCTGGTCAACCTGCTGACTGGCGAGCGCCGTGGGCTCAACGCCTTCGCGCCGGGCCAAGCGCTGCATGCGGTCGCCGGTATCGGTAATCCGCAGCGTTTCTTCAATACGCTCGAGGCGCTACACTGGCGGCCGATCAAGCATGCCTTTGCCGACCACGCCCAGTACAGCGCCGCACAGCTGACATTTAGTCCGACGCTGCCGGTGCTGATGACCGAAAAAGACGCGGTCAAGTGCCGGGCTTTTGCTCAGTCGCACTGGTGGTACTTAGCGGTGGATGCGCGTCCCTCTGCGGCTTTTAGTCTGTGGCTGGACCAACAACTCGACCGCCTGCTGGCTGTGCCGCGTTAAGTGCCTTCGCGGGTAACTGGCTGCTTTTCTGGATTCCGGTCACGTCTTTTTTAACCTTTCTTCAGGAGTTCCCATGGACCCGAAATTGCTCGATATTCTGGCCTGCCCATTGTGCAAAGGCCCACTGCATCTGACTGCTGATAAGTCAGAGCTGATTTGCAAAGCCGATGCCTTGGCGTTCCCGGTGCGCGATGGTATTCCGGTGATGCTGGAAACCGAAGCGCGGACCTTGTCTACCGATGAGCGCCTAGATAAATAGGATCAGTAAGCCATGAGCATCGAGTTCACCGTGGTCATCCCGGCCCGTTATGCCTCCAGTCGTTTGCCCGGTAAGCCGTTGCAAGAGATCGCCGGCAAACCCATGGTCCAGCATGTCTGGCAGCAAGCGAAAAAAAGCAGCGCGGCGCGGGTGGTGATTGCCACCGACGATGCGCGGATTTTTGCCGTGTGCCAGGGCTTTGGCGCCGAAGTGCTGATGACTCGCGTCGAGCACAATTCCGGCACCGATCGCTTGGCCGAGGTGGCCCTGCAGCTTGGGCTGGCGGCGGATGCGATTGTGGTCAATGTGCAGGGTGATGAGCCGCTGATTCCGCCGGCGATTATCGATCAGGTGGCGGCTAATTTGGCCGCACATGGCGAGGCGCAAATCGCCACGCTGGCCGAGCCTATTACTGACGTCGAAACCTTATTCAATCCCAATGCGGTAAAAGTTCTGGCCGACCTGCAAGGGCTGGCCCTGACCTTTAGTCGCGCCCCCTTGCCGTGGGCGCGGGATGCCTTTGCGCTGAGTCGCGAGACGCTGCCGGCGCAGGTGCCGTATCGCCGGCATATCGGCATCTATGCCTATCGCGCCGGTTTCCTGCACGACTTCGTTGCTTGGGGCCCTTGCTGGTTGGAAGACGCCGAGTGCCTAGAGCAACTGCGGGCGCTCTGGCATGGCGTGCGTATCCATGTGGCGGATGCCCTAGAGTCACCACCGACGGGCGTCGATACCCAAGAAGACCTGCAGCGCGTGCGCGCGTTGCTCAGCGTGTGATACGGGTCGAGGCCGATTCGGCCGGTGCCCGCGATGCCAAATTAAAGGAGCGTCTGTGAGTTTAGTGCTGCACGCCAATGCCTCGCTGCAAGCCTTGAATAGTTTCGGTCTGCAGGTTAATGCACGCTTGTTAACTGAGGCGCACAACGATGCGCAGGTGCGCGAAGCTTTGGCGCTGGCCCGTGAGCGTCAGTTACAACTGCTTGTGATTGGCGGTGGCAGCAACCTGCTGCTGACTCATGATGTCGATGCGCTGGTGTTGCGCATGGCCAGTCGCGGCATTCGCCTGCTCAGTGAGAGCGAGGCTGGCGTCATCGTCGAAGCTGAGGCCGGCGAGCCGTGGCATCCCTTTGTGCTCTGGAGTTTGGCCCAGGGTTTGAGCGGTTTAGAAAACCTCAGCTTGATTCCCGGCACCGTCGGCGCCGCGCCGATGCAAAATATTGGCGCTTATGGAGTCGAGTTAAAAGACCTGTTTGCTGGCTTAACTGCGCTAGACCGTCACACCGGCGAGCTGCGTGAATTCAGTCTTGAGCAAGCCGTCTTCGGTTATCGCGACAGCCTGTTTAAACGTGAGGCGGGACGTTGGTTGATCTTGCGCGTGCGCTTTATCTTGCGTCGTCAGGCGGCGTTGCACCTGCAGTACGGGCCGTTGCAGCATTACCTAAATGCCCAAGGCATCAGCGCACCGACAGCCAGCGATGTCAGTCGTGCGGTGTGCGCCATTCGCAGCGAAAAGTTGCCCGATCCCGCCGTGCTCGGCAATGCCGGTAGCTTCTTCAAAAACCCCGTGGTTTCTGCCGAGTTGACTGCGCGTTTGCGTGCCGAACATCCAGATCTGGTCGCCTATCCGCAAGCTGGCGGACAGTTCAAGCTGGCCGCCGGTTGGCTGATCGAGCGTGCCGGTTGGAAGGGCTTTCGCGATGGCGATGCGGGTGTGCACCAGCAACAAGCACTGGTGCTGGTCAACTACGGCACGGCTACGGGTGCGCAATTGTTGAATCTGGCGCGGCGCATCCAAGCGGATATCGCCGAGCGTTTTGCCGTTGAGTTGGAGATAGAGCCAAACGTGCTCTAACTTTTGCTTAGCGTCTTGGACTTTTCTTAAGTCCACAAAAAAGGGGATGCTTTTGGCATCCCCTTTTTATTTTCTAGCAGCGGTTAGGCGAGAGGTTTTACTTCCTCGGCCTGTGCTTGCGCTACTTCTGGCTCAGGCTCTTGCGGGCTGGCAGTCGCGACTTCAGTCGGGGCGGCAAACTCGATAGTGGCTTGGGCGGGCTCTGCAGCGCTGACGCTTTCTACTGCTGGAGCGGCTTCAGCGACTTCGACAACTGGTTCAGCGGCCGTAACTTCTACCGCCGTTGCTTCAGCAGCCACTTCGGCAACTACTACTGGAGCAACCTCGGCGACCGCTGGGGCGGCCTCAGCCACTACTTCGCTAGCCTGGCTGGCGAGTGCTTCGGCTTCACGCTGACGACGACGGATTTCCCGTGGATCGTTTGGCGCGCGGCCACCACTGCTGACGGGCTCGGCTACTGCTACAGCAACTGTTTCGGTCGCTACTTCAGCCGCTACTTCAACGCTTGCTGGTACTGCGCTTGGTGCAGGTTCAGCAACCACAACGCTGACTGCTTCTACAGCTTCGACTGCCTCTATTACAGGGGCGGCTACCGGCTCTTCAATCGCGGCGACCGTAACAGCCACTTCAACTGCTGGTGCTGCAGATAGTTCTACTGCTGGCGCGCTAGTTTCAGCTTGCTCGCTGCTTACGGCAGCAACCTCTGCTGCTGGCTCGGCGCTTTCGCTGCTGTGCTGGCTGGCGATCACTTCGCTAACTGCAACTGCCGCGGCAACCACCGCTGCTGTGTTGTTGGACAAGGCTTGGCTGCTTTCTTCGGCGTGCTCTTCTTCGCCGTTTTCTTCGCTGCCTTCGCTGCCTTCGCTGCCTTCAATCACGTTGCCGTTGGCATCGCTTTGACGTTCGCGGCGGTTGCTGCGACGACGCTGACCGCGTGAACGGCGACGTGGACGCTCGCCATCGGCGCCATCTTGTTCGTCATCCAGCAATTGCTCGTCGTTCGGCAGTGCTTCTTCTTCAGTTGCCGCCGTTTCTGCTGCTGCAACCGGACGTGGCTGACGCTCTTCACGGGGCGCGCGCGGTTGGCGTTCTTCACGCGGTGCGCGAGCTGGACGCTCTGCACGTGGCGCATCGTTGTTTGCGACTTCTTGCGCTACGGGTTGACCTTGGGCGTCCAAGGGCTCGCGTAGTTCGCGGGTTTGTCGCTCTTCACGAGGCTGACGGTCTTCGCGGGGTGCGCGAGCCGGGCGTTCTTCACGCGGCGGACGCGATTGGCGAACTTCCTGCGGCTCACGAACTTCTACCGCTTCGCGCGGTTGACGCTCTTCGCGGGGGGCGCGGGCCGGACGATCTTCACGTGGCTCACGCGGTTCGCGGGCGGCACGTTCTTCGCGGGCTGGGCGCTCTTCACGCGGCTTGCGCTCCTCGTCACGACCGCCGCTGCGACCACCACGGCCACGGCTTTGTGGGCGGCTATTGCTGCTGCGGCGCGGCTCTTCAGGGCGTGCTGGGCGTTCGCCGGCAGGTTTTTCGATGACCAGTAGCGGCTCTTCTTTACCGGCAAACAGGCTCACCAGCGATTTCACTAAACCTTTGAACAGGCTTGGCTGCGCGCTTTCGGCGTGGGCAACTGGCGCCGCCGGGGCTTCGCTAATTGGCGCTGGAGTGGCGCGCTGCGGCGCGGTTTTAATCGCTGCATCTTGGCGAACCAAGGTACGGGTCGCGGCGGCCGGCTGCACTTCTTCAACTTCGGTCGCAGTCATGGCGTAGCTTGACTGACCCGCTTGCAGGTCGGTGCTGTCATCGCGCAGACGCTGTACTTCGAAGTGCGGTGTTTCCAAGTGGTCGTTCGGCAGAATGACGATGCGCGCACGGCTGCGCAGTTCGATCTTGGTGATCGAGTTGCGTTTTTCGTTGAGCAAGAATGCCGCCACTGGAATTGGCACCTGTGCGCGAACTTCGGCGGTGCGGTCTTTCAGGGCTTCTTCTTCGATCAGGCGCAAGATTGCCAGCGACAGCGATTCAACGTCGCGGATTAGGCCTTGACCATTGCAGCGTGGGCAAACGATGCCGCTGCTCTCACCAAGGGACGGACGCAGGCGCTGACGGGACATTTCCAGCAGGCCAAAGCGCGAGATGCGGCCCACTTGTACGCGAGCGCGGTCGGCTTCGAGGCTTTCGCGAACTTTGTCTTCCACGGCGCGCTGGTTTTTCGCCGGGGTCATGTCGATAAAGTCGATGACTACCAAACCGCCGATATCACGCAGACGCAACTGACGAGCGATTTCTTCCGCTGCTTCGAGGTTGGTTTGCAGTGCGGTTTCTTCGATGTCGGCGCCTTTAGTGGCGCGCGCCGAGTTGATGTCGATCGACACCAAAGCTTCGGTTGGGTCGATTACGATCGAGCCACCGGACGGCAGTGTAACCACGCGCTGGAAGGCGGTTTCGATTTGGCTTTCGATTTGGAAACGGTTAAACAGCGGAACGCTGTCTTCGTACAATTTGATTTTGCTTTCGTACTGCGGCATCACTTGGCGGATGAAGCTTAAGGCTTCTTCTTGTGCTTCGACGCTGTCGATCAGCACTTCGCCGATGTCTTGGCGCAGGTAGTCGCGGATGGCACGGATGATGACGTTGCTTTCTTGGTAAATCAGGAACGGCGCGGCGCGATCCAGCGAGGCTTCTTTGATCGCGGCCCACAGTTGCATCAAGTAATCGAGGTCACCTTGCATTTCGTCGCTGCTACGGCCAAGGCCGGCAGTGCGGACGATCAAGCCCATGTCAGCAGGGGCATTCAGGCCATTGAGGGCTTCGCGCAGCTCGTTGCGCTCTTCACCTTCGATGCGCCGCGAAATGCCGCCAGCCCGTGGGTTGTTTGGCATCAGTACCAAATAACGGCCAGCCAAGCTGATAAAGGTGGTCAGGGCGGCGCCCTTGTTGCCACGCTCTTCTTTCTCGACCTGAACGATGACTTCCTGACCTTCGGTCAGTGCATCTTTGATGTTGGCGCGGCCTTCTGCGCCTTTTTTGAAGTACTCACGGGACACTTCTTTAAGCGGTAAGAAGCCGTGGCGGTCGGAGCCGAAATCCACGAAAGCGGCCTCAAGGCTAGGCTCGACGCGGGTAATACGGCCTTTGTAGATGTTCGATTTCTTTTGCTCGCGTGCCCCAGACTCGATGTCTAGGTCATACAGGCGCTGGCCATCTACCAGAGCAACACGCAACTCTTCGGGTTGAGTGGCGTTAATTAGCATTCTTTTCATGTTGTACCGTCGGTTTCCGGGCTGGCGGAAATGGCGCTCGGCACACACGACTCTAACGGTCGGTGCAGGTGCGTCAGGAGCGCTTGTCAGGCGCTCCAGTGTCTAGCGATGCTCGGCCAATAGGCCCGGGTTCGCGACGACGTCTCCTGGTATTGGTGAAGACTGAATCTATCAGTCAGGAGGAGGAATCAACCATCGGCAGCGGACAAAATGAAGCGTCTTGAAAAGCCCAGTGCTACACAGTCCGACGGTTGTGCGTCTCCACCCTACACGTATCCGAAGAATCGGGTGCCGCTCGCAGATTTCGCAGCGGGTTGGCATTAATTGCGATTACCCCAATAGGGTTCTCGCGGTTGATATCTCAAAGCCTTGGTTTCCGGACTGTTCGCGGCCTTGCTGGCCTTTCTTGCTTCGAACAACCCGTGGGACGGCCTTACGTCCGGAATAACTCATGGTCGGTCAGCGATGGCTATAGCAATCATCCGCTGAGCGGGCCACTTTTGGTGGCGTTCGGGAATATAGCAGCAATCATTAAGTGCTTCAAATCCATAAAAAATTGTTATCATCGGCGGATGATAACTACTACTTCTCCGATCACCGCAGTGCAACTGCTGGAGGTCGCGCCGGAGCTTGCCGGTCAGCGGATTGATAACTTTCTGCGCACTCAACTTAAGGGTGTGCCGAAGACCTTGATTTACCGCATTTTGCGTAAAGGCGAAGTGCGGGTGAATAAAGGTCGGATCAAGCCTGAATACAAATTACAGGCCGGCGATATTATTCGCGTGCCGCCATTGCGCTTAGCTGAGCGTGACGAGCCGGCGCCGCTGGCTAAAGGCCTGCTGGATCGGCTGGAGGCGGCGATTGTCTTCGAAGACAAGGCGTTGATCGTCTTGAATAAGCCGGCCGGCATAGCAGTGCACGGCGGCAGCGGCCTGAATTACGGGGTAATTGAGGCGTTTCGCCAGTTGCGCCCCGACTGCAAAGAATTGGAGTTGGTCCATCGTCTGGATCGCGACACTTCTGGCCTGTTGATGATCGCAAAAAAACGCAGCATGTTGCGTCACTTGCACGCAGCGCTGCGCGGTGATGGCATTGATAAGCGCTATATGGCCTTGGTGCGCGGCAACTGGCCGGCGGCTAAGAAACAAGTCAATGCGCCGCTGCTGAAAAATACCCTGCGCTCCGGCGAGCGGATGGTTGAGATCAATGAAGAGGGCAAAGAGGCCCTGACCATCTTCAAGGTACTGCGCCGCTTTGGTGAGTTTGCCACCTTGGTCGAGGCCAGGCCGATTACCGGTCGTACCCATCAGATTCGAGTGCATGCGCTGCATGCCGGGCATGCGATTGCCGGTGATGACAAATACGGCGATGAAGACTTCTCTCGCGAGATTCGTGACTTGGGTGGCAAGCGTTTGTTCTTGCATGCGTATGCGCTGCGTGTGCCACTGCCTGATGGCGGTGAGTTGCAGTTTGAAGCGCCAGTCGATGAAGTATGGCAGCGCACAATCGAGCGTTTAAGTGCCTGATCTCAGTGTGCCAGGCAGTTATAAGCTGCTGATCTTCGATTGGGATGGCACGCTGGTTGACTCCATCGGCCGTATCGTTGCGGCCATGCATTTGGCTGCGGACAGTTGCGAATTGCCGCGCTG
This sequence comes from Pseudomonas sp., assembly GCA_044354115.1. Taxonomy (GTDB): domain Bacteria; phylum Pseudomonadota; class Gammaproteobacteria; order Pseudomonadales; family Pseudomonadaceae; genus Aquipseudomonas. The sequence continues at coordinate 12,928 of JBILAR010000088.1, forward strand.
CACTGATCGGGCGGTTAAAGACATTATTGGCTTGGCCTTGCCGGAGGCGGTGCGGGTGCTGTATCCCAACTTGCACGCCGCGACTGCGGTTGCGCACTTTACCCGGGTTTACAGTGAGTGCTATTTGCTGCTTGAGTCCGAACCGTCGGCCTTGTTTGCTGGTGTGGCTGAATCGCTAGAGATTTTTCGTCAGCGTGGTTATCACTTGGCAGTGGCTACCGGTAAAAGCCGTCATGGTCTCGATCGAGTGCTGGCTGGGCGTGATTGGGGTGATTATTTCGATATCACTCGCTGCGCCGATGAGTCGGCGAGCAAACCGCATCCGTTAATGCTGGAGCAAATATTGGCGCATTTTCAATTGCCGCCGCAGCAGGCATTAATGGTGGGTGATTCAATTTTCGATCTGCAGATGGCGCACAATGCTGGCATGCATTCGGTGGCGGTGGGCTATGGCGCGCAGTCGTTGGCGGTGTTGCGTGAGCAGCGTCCGCATTTGGCTATTGAACGTTTTAGTCATTTGCGTGAATGGTTGTCCTGTTAGACAAATGATCAACGAGTGGAGTGAGTGAATATGTCAGGTGAATGGAAGGCGGCATCTGCTCCGGATGCGGATGGCAAGAGCTGGAAGCTGCTGGAAACGACCTTGTTGGCTGGCGTGCAGGAGCAGCGGCGTGCGCGGCGCTGGGGGATTTTCTTTAAGTTGCTGACCTTTGTGTATCTGTTCGGTGCGCTGGCGCTGTTTTCGCCGATGCTGAATCTGCAAAAAACGGCGGCGCGTGCCGAGAGCCACACGGCGTTGATTGAAGTGCGCGGCATGATTGCCGATCAAGAAGCAGCCAGTGCGGACAATATAGTCGGCAGCTTGCGCGCCGCTTTTGATGACCCGAAAACCAAGGGCATTATTTTGCGCATTAATAGCCCGGGCGGCAGTCCGGTGCAATCGGGCTATATCTATGACGAGATTCGACGTCTGCGCGCTGAGCACAAAGACACTAAGGTTTACGCGGTTATTACCGATCTAGGTGCTTCTGGCGCTTATTATATTGCCAGCGCGGCGGATGAAATTTACGCCGATAAATCTAGCTTGGTCGGTTCGATTGGGGTGACGGCAGCAACCTTCGGCTTTGTTGATGTGATGAGCAAGCTGGGTGTTGAGCGGCGCGTGTATACCTCGGGGGAGCACAAGGCTTTTCTTGATCCGTTCCAGCCACAAAAAGCCGAAGAAACACAGTTTTGGTTGGGGGTGCTGGAAACCACTCATCGTCAATTTATCGACAGTGTTAAGCGGGGGCGTGGTGATCGCTTGAAGGTTGAAGCGCATCCAGAGTTGTTTTCAGGCTTGATTTGGTCGGGCGAGCAGGCGCTTGCGTTGGGTTTGATCGATAAGCTCGGTAATAGCAGCTATGTCGCGCGCGAAGTGATTGGTGCGAAAGAGTTGGTCGACTATACGGCGCAAGACTCATTGCTCGATCGTTTTGCCAAAAGATTTGGCGCGAGCGTGGCAACACAATTGGCCATGTGGGCGGGTTTTCAGGGCCCGGCTTTACGCTAGTTAAGCTGTTTGTTGGTTGAAAAGCCCGGCTTGATTGTCGGGCTTTTTCATTGCTGCTGAGTTCAAGGGATTTGGATGTTTTCGCTCAGGAGCATGTCGACTAGGCGAATCAGTGGGAGGCCGATCA